>NZ_WHJI01000005.1:0-257144 GCF_011682155.1 Massilia sp. CCM 8734 | reverse complement strand
GGATCGATCGCACAATGCAAAAAGCCGCACAAGGCGGCTTCTCACACTTACTGGCGTCCCCAAGGGGATTCGAACCCCTGTACTCACCGTGAAAGGGTGATGTCCTAGGCCTCTAGACGATGGGGACAGAAATCTGTCCTGGATGTATTCTACATCCTGACCTGCCATACCGCACCAATAAAAAACCCTGACGTATCAGGGCGTTTAGTGATACTAAACTGCGACCGCATTATACTGCATCTTGCTACTTTTTACCACTCGAATCCTGGCGTCCCCAAGGGGATTCGAACCCCTGTACTCACCGTGAAAGGGTGATGTCCTAGGCCTCTAGACGATGGGGACCCGGTACTGCTTCAGATAGTGGCATCTATCTGCAATCTACTACAACTGCGCACTACTGCTTCGATTAGTGGTGGAGGTAAGCGGGATCGAACCGCTGACCTCTTGCATGCCATGCAAGCGCTCTCCCAGCTGAGCTATACCCCCGTCCGTCGAAGAAGCAGAATTATATACTAGGGCTTGCAATATGCAAAGCCCCGGGCGGAACAATTTATACGGCAGCTTTCAGGCGCGACAGAACCAGTTCGCGACCCAGCAGCACCAGCACCGCATCGATGGCCGGCGTTTGCAACTGGCCGGTCAGCAAGAGGCGCAGCGGCATCGCCAGGACCGGCATCTTGATCGTGTTAGCGGCAAGCACTTCCTTGATCATCGCGGCCAGCGCTTCGCGCGTCCATTCGACCGTGGCGCAACGCTCGGCAAACTGCGCCAGTGCCGGCTTGACCGCATCGGTCAGGTGCTGGGCCATCAGGGCGGCGTCCGGCTGCGGCGTGCGGTAGAACAGCATGGCGGCGTCCGCCAGTTCGTTGATGGTATTGGTGCGGTCCTTCATCAGCGCCAGCGCGTCGGCCAGTTCCGGCGCGCCGTCGAACTGGGCGCCCTGCGCTTCCATGCGCGGACGCGCCAGTGCGGCCAGGCGGGTGTTGTCGGCTTGCTTGATATAGTGGTTGTTCACCCACGCCAGCTTTTCCAGGTCGAACTGGGCTGGCGACGACGTCAGGTGATCGGTATTGAACCATTCGCAGAACTGCTGCATCGAGAACACTTCATCGTCGCCGTGGCTCCAGCCCAGACGCGCCAGGTAGTTCAGCAACGCTTCCGGCAGATAGCCCATGGCGGGATAGTCCATGATGTTGACCGGAACAACTTTCTCCCCTTTGTCGCGCTTGGAAATTTTCTTGCCATCCGAACCGTGGATCATCGGCAGGTGGCCGTACTGCGGCAGCGCTGCGCCGATGGCATTGAGGATATTGATCTGGCGCGGGGTGTTGTTCACATGGTCGTCGCCGCGCAGCACGTGGGTGATCTGCATGTCCCAGTCATCGACCGCCACGCAGAAGTTATAGGTCGGCACGCCGCCCGGACGGGCGATCACGAGGTCGTCCAGTTCCTTGTTGCCAATCGTGATCGGTCCCTTGACCACGTCATTCCAGGTGACATCGCCGTCGAGCGGATTCTTGAAGCGCACCACGGGCTCGCGGTCGGCTGGTACCGGCGGCAAGGTCTTGCCCGGCTCCGGACGCCATGTGCCGTCGTAACGCGGCTTTTCGCCGGCGGCCGTGAAGCGTTCGCGCATGGCGTCGACTTCTTCCTTGGAAGAATAGCAGTGGTAGGCGGTACCGGCTTCGAGCATCTGGGCCAGTACTTCGCGGTAACGGTCCATGCGCTGCATCTGGTAGAACGGGCCTTCGTCATGGCTCAAACCGAGCCACTGCATGCCCTCGATGATGGCCTGCACGGCTTCCGGCGTCGAACGCTCGACGTCGGTGTCTTCGATGCGCAGCACGAAGGCGCCGCCGAAATGGCGGGCGTATGCCCAGCTGTAGAGTGCGGTGCGGGCGCCGCCAAGGTGGAGGTAGCCGGTCGGGCTGGGGGCAAAACGGGTGCGGACGACGGTCATGGGATCGGTATGCTGAGATAAAGAGAAGTATTTTACAGCGTCGCCGCCGCGCCGTGCCAGAGACGGCGGACCAGGCTGGCCCCATCCTGACGCTGACATTGCTGCTGGTCCCCGACTGAGTCGCCGCAACACCGCGCCAACGGCGGCGCGCTATCGTCCACCCGTACCTACTCAGCTTACCCATGCCGCCAGGCATCCCCGCGCTTCCCGGCCGGAAGCCATCTCACAGGGAATCGACCATGAAACGACGCACCTTCTTAACGATGAGCGGCGCTGCCGCCCTCGGCAGCGCCCTGACGGCCTGCGGCGGCGGCTCGCACCATCCGCCGCCCGCTCCCCCGCCCGAAGAACCGACGCAGTCGGGAACGGTGATTGCCTGGGACAACATCATGCTCGACGCTGTGCGCGCCACCCGCGTGCCGCCGCCGATCGCTGCGCGCGCCATGGCGATCGCGCACAGCGCCATGTACGAAGCCTGGGCCGCCTACGACAGCGTGGCCCTGGGCCAGTACCTGGGGGCCCAGTTGCGCCGGCCCATTGCGGAACGCACGCCCGCCAACAAGGCCCTGGCGATGAGCTTTGCCGCCTACACGGCCCTGCTCGACCAGTTTCCCAGCCAGCAAGCCGTGTTCGAAGCGCAGCTTGCCACGGTCAACAGCAAACCGATCGACGCTTTCAACGGCATAGCCATGGCGCCGCGCCTCGGCACGATCGCGGCCCGTGCGGTGCTCGACCAGCGCCGCGACGACGGCGCCAACCAGGACGGCAAGCTGACGCCAGGTGGTCTCCCGTTCGCCGATTACAGCGGCTACCAGCCGCGCAATCCGCCATTGCTGGTCACCCAGCCCACGCCACGCAGCAATATTCCCTTCCCCGGCATGTGGCAACCGCTCTCCTTCATCGATCCTGCCGGCGTGCGCCGCACGCAAGCGTACCTGCTACCTTTCTGGGGCAAGGTGCGCCCGTTCGCACTGGGCTCCGGCAGCCAGTTCCGCCCGCCGGCTCCGGCCGCCTTCGGCAGCCAGGAATTCATCGACCAGGCCGAACAGATGGTGCGAGTCCAGGCCGCCATGACCGAGCGCCAGAAGGTGATCGCCGATGTCTGGGCCGGCGGCACCATCGGCGAACCGCCCGGCTCGTACTGGTGCCGCTGCGCGCAGGTGATTTCGAAGCGCAACGGCTACACCGACGATGACGATGTCAAACTGTTCTTCGCCCTGTCGAACGCGGTGTTCGATGCCAGCATCGCCGCCTGGGATGCCAAGCGCGCCTACGATTCAGCCCGCCCGATCAGCGCGATCCGCTACCTGATGCAGGGCCGCACCATCCACAGCTTCGGCCCCGAAGGCCCGGCCGGCGGACTGCGGCCGGTCGCGGGCGAAGCGTGGATGCCCTTCCAACTGCCCAGTCCGGCGACGCCGGCTTTTCCCGACCATGTATCCGGCCACAGCACCTTCAGCGCGGCCTCGGCCGACATCCTGCGCCGCTTTACCGGCAGCGATACGTTCAAGCACCAGATCACCGCACCGGCACGCTCCTTGCTGATCGACCCTGCCCTGCCAAGCGCGCCGGTCACCCTGGCGTGGGAAACCTTCAGCGATGCCGTGCTTGAAGCGGGCATCTCGCGCGTGTACGCCGGCATTCATTTCGAGCGCGCCAGCGTCGACGGCCGCAAGCTTGGCGAACAGGTCAGCGCCGCCGTGTTTGCCCGCGCGCAAGCGCTCTGGACAGGCAACGCCTGAGGGGCGAACCGGACCGATCCATACGGGACCGCGCCTTGCCAGCCTGGGCCAGGTGAGGCCGGGCCGGGCCGGGCCGCGTGAGGCCGCGTGAGGCCGCGTTGGGCCGCGTCGGGCCACGCCCGGCCGGGTCGGGCCAGCCGTGGCCCGGCCAGGACAGCGCAACCGGTCCTGCCTGGCCCCCGCTCTTACTGCATACCGGCAAAAAAGGACTTCCCAAAACGGCCACCAACGGTTAACTTACTATCTTTAATCATTTGCCAACGGTCTTTGGCCGCGGGCATTGTTCCTCTCCATGACTTTGAACGCCGATCAAATCCTCGCACTGGCGCCCGATGCGAGTTCCGCCAAAGCCGGCAGCCAGCTGGCCGGACCCGCCAAGTGGGGCAACCTGGGCCGGACCGACAGCGCCGTGTGGGGCGAATGCCAGGGCAGCGGCAAAGTCCCCTACCGCACCCAGATCGACCTCGGCGAACCTGCCTTCAAGTGCTCCTGCCCGAGTCGCAAGTTTCCCTGCAAGCATGGCATCGGCCTGTACCTGCTACTCGCCGGCAACGGCCCGCTCTTCGCAACCGCCGCGCCGCCGCAGTGGGTGAGTGACTGGCTCGACAGCCGCCAGCAGCGCACCGAGAAAAAACTCCAAACCGCCGCCGAAAAAGCCGCCGGCACCACGCCCGAGCAAGCCGCCGCGCAAGCGGCCGCCGCGCAAAAGCGCGAGGAAAAGCGCGACAACAAGGTTGCAGCCGGCATCGACGAGCTGCAAACCTGGCTGGAAGACCTGGCGCGCGAGGGCTTGTCGACCCTGCGCGCACGCGGCCCGTCTTTCTGGAACGACATTGCCGCCCGCATGGTCGACGCCCAGGCCGGCGGCCTGGCTGCGCGCCTGCGCCGCGCCAGCGGCATGTGCTTCGATACCAATCTGCCCGACTGGGAAACCCAGCTGGCGCGCGAACTGGCCGCGATCTACTTGCTCGGCACCGCCTGCCGCCGCCTGCCGGAGCTGGCGCCGGAACTGCAAAGCGACGTGCGCGCCCTGGTCGGCTGGACCGTCAGCCAGGAGGACGTACTGGCCCAGGCCGGCGTACAGGACCGCTGGCAGGTGCTGGCCCAGCACACCAGCGACAACGACCGCGTGCGCGCACGCACTAGCTGGCTGCACGGGCAAGCAAGCGGACGCTGGGCCATGATCGTGCAATACGCCGCCGGCAGCGCGGGCTACGACAAGGTGCTCGTACCCGGCACCCAGTTCGACGGCGAACTGTGCTTCTACCATAGCGCTTACCCGCTGCGCGCCCTGATCAAGCAGCAGGATGCCTTCAGCACGCTCGACACAACGCTGGCGCCCGCCCCCACCCTGGACGCCTCGCTGGCCGCCTGCGCCGACGCCCTGGCGCGCAACCCCTTCATCGAGCGCTTTCCACTGCTGCTCGACGCCGTGGTGCCGCACGCCGGCAAGGCGCCCCATCTTGCCTGCGCCGATGGCCGCATTCTGCCGCTGCACGCGCTGTTTCGCCACCTGTGGCCGCTGCTCGCGCTCAGCGGCGGCCACCCGGTCACGGTGATGGGCGAGTGGGACGGCTACGCCATCGTCCCGCTCGCCGTCTTCGCCGAAGGCCGCTTGCATCATTTTGACAACGAGACCGTAGCATGAGTTCCCCGCTCCCGATAAAAATCCATCAAACCCTGCAAATCGGTACCTCGCGCGCCGCCCCCGGTTTCGACGAGGACTTGCCGCTGGCCCTGCGCGACAGCGTACGCGGCCGTCCCGGCGCGAACGCCGCCCCGCAAGAGGAAAACCTGTGGCTCTCGCTGGCCGCGCACGCCCTGTGGCAGCGCGCCGGCTACCAGCCCGACAGCGCCGGGCCTGCCGCGCCGGTAACGCCGTCCGGCGACAGCGATGCCTTGCGGCCCTGCCCGGCGCAAGCCGAAAAGGCACTGTCGCTGTTGCTGCTCGATGAATATCCGCAAGTGCGCCCCGAATGGCTGCGCCTGGCCAACGCCCACCGCTGCCGCCTGCCGCCGCGCCTGCTGCCGGGCGTGCTGGACCTGGGCACCTCGCAGCGTCCCCTGCGCACGCTGATCGAAGGCGTGCTGGGCGCGCGCGGGCACTGGCTGGCGCAGCAAAATCCCGACTGGAACTGGGTCGGCGCCGACTCCAGTGATGTTCAGGCATTGTGGGAAGACGGCAATATCGAACAGCGCGCGCAGGCGCTGCGCGACATGCGCGGCAACGACATGCGCGTAGGCGACATGCGCGTAGGCGACATGCGCGTAGGCGATCCCGGCGCCGCCCTGCTGGCCCTGCAAGCGACCTGGAGCAGCGAAACGCCGGAGCACCGCGCCACCCTGCTCGGCTGCCTGTCGGTCGGCCTGAGCCTGGCCGACGAAGCTTTCCTGGAAAGCGCGCTCGACGACAAGCGCAAGGAAGTGCGCACCGTGGCGCAGCGCCTGCTGGCCGGCCTGCCCGGCGCGCAACTGGCAAGGCGCATGCGCGAACGCGCCATGCCGCTGCTGCGCGTCGAACGCAACGGCGATACGGCCCACCTGCTGGCCGAGGTGCCGCAAGAGCGCGACAAAAGCATGCAGCGCGACGGCGTCGGCGCCGGCCTGTACCCCGCCATGGGGGAAAAATCGGGCTGGCTGGTCGATATCCTGGCCGCCGTGCCGCCGACGCACTGGTCGAGCACCTTCGATGCCTCGCCACGCACCTGCCTGGCGCTGGCCATGGCCAGCGAGTTCAAACATACCTTGCTGCTGGGCTGGTCGAGCGCGCTGCAGCGCAGCCTGCAAGCCGGCTACGATGCCGGCCTGCACGCATGGTTCACCGCCTTCCTCGACCTGTACCTGAAATCGACCGGCATCCACACCCACATGCCGCGCGACTTCTTCAGCCTGTTCGGTACCCTGCCGCCGGACGCCGCCGACGACTTGCTGCGCACCCTGGTCGAGGCCACCCCGGCCGCCTGGATGCGCGCCCATTCGAGCCTGATCGACCTGCTCGACGATGCCGCCAAGAATGCCAAGCGCAACTGGCCGCTGGCCTTGTCCAAGGCCGTGGTCGGCCGCATCCAGGCCGGTTGCGCGGCCAACACGCTGCAAAGCTGGTCGCTCAGCTACACCATGGCCACGCTGGCGCTGGTACTCGACCCGCTTGGCATCGAGGACTACGAAAACGGCTGGCCGAAAGACATCCCCGAGTTTGCGCAGTGGGAAGAGACGGTCGATAAATTCCTGCGCACCCTGCGTTTCCGACACGATATGTACTTACCTTTTCAGGAGCACTCTGCATGACCGCCATTTCTACCATCCTGCGCCAGCACGCCGAAACCCAGTACGCCGAGGAACTCGCAGCGCTGGCCGCGGCCGATACGCGCCAGCGCCCACCGCGCTGGAAGCTGTCGCCATGGGCCGTGTCCAAGTACTTGCTGGGCGGCACGCTCGACAATGGCGTGGAAATCAGCGCTAAATATATCGGTAATGCGCGCA
The DNA here is from genome assembly GCF_011682155.1 of Massilia sp. CCM 8734. NCBI lineage: Bacteria > Pseudomonadati > Pseudomonadota > Betaproteobacteria > Burkholderiales > Oxalobacteraceae > Massilia > Massilia sp. CCM 8734. The sequence continues at coordinate 249,959 of NZ_WHJI01000005.1, read as the reverse complement.
TCATCGAGATCGCCGTCGCCACCCTGGCGACCGACCGCGCCCTGCTGCTGCTCGGCGTGCCGGGAACGGCCAAGTCGTGGGTGTCGGAACACCTCGCTGCCGCCATCAGCGGCGATTCGACCATGATCGTGCAGGGAACCGCCGGCACCAGCGAGGAAGCGGTGCGTTTCGGCTGGAATTACGCGCAGTTGCTGGCCAAGGGGCCGTCGATGGAAGCGGTGGTGCCGAGCCCGATCATGCGCGCCATGCGCGACGGCAAAATCGCCCGCGTGGAAGAATTGACCCGCATCCCGAGCGAAGTGCAGGACAGCCTGATTACCATCCTGTCGGAAAAAATGCTGCCGATCGCCGAACTCGACGACGAAGTGCTGGCGCAAAAAGGCTTCAATATCATCGCCACCGCCAACGACCGCGACCGTGGCGTGAATGAACTGTCGAGCGCGCTCAAGCGCCGCTTCAACACCGTGGTGCTGCCGCCGCCGGCGACCGCCGACGAGGAAGTGCGCATCGTCGAAACCCGCGTGGCCAGCCTCGGCCGCGCGCTGGAGTTGCCGGGCGAAGTGCCGGCGCTGGAAGAAATCCGCCGTGTCGTCACGGTGTTTCGCGAGCTGCGCGCCGGCGTCACCACGGACGGCAAGCGCAAGATCAAGGCGCCCAGCGCCAGCATGAGCACGGCCGAAGCGATTTCGGTCATTACCAACGGCATGTCGCTGGCCGCCCACTTCGGCGACGGCACCATGCGCGGCGCCGACGTGGCCGCCGGCATGATCGGCGCCATCGTCAAGGATCCGGTCCAGGACCGCGTGGTCATGCTGGAATACCTCGAAACCGTGGTCAAGGAACGCGAAGGCTGGAAAGACCTGTACCGGGCCTGCCGCGACGTGATGAATTGACTGGCCGATGAGCGTTCATTTATTCGGCATCCGCCACCACGGTCCGGGCTGCGCGCGCAGCCTGGCGCAAGCCTTGCAGGCGCTGCAACCGGACTGCATCCTGATCGAAGGCCCGCCCGAGGCCGACGAGCTGATCGCCTTTGCCGCCGATCCGGCCATCAAGCCGCCGGTCGCGCTGCTGGTCTACGTGCCAGCCACGCCGCAGCGCGCCGTGTTTTACCCGTTCGCCGAGTTCTCGCCGGAATGGCAAGCCATGCGCTACGCCACCGCCAACGGCGTGCCGGTGCGCTTTTGCGACTTGCCGCAGACGCATCGTTTGGCCGAAGAGGAAGTTGCCGGGGTCGCTCCAGCCGAGACCGGCGAGGATGAGGACAAGGACGAGGGCGCGGACCAGGACGACGCCGCGCAAGCGCCGCCCGACACCGGGACCGGGACCGGTACCGGGACCGGGACCGGGACCGACACCGACGCGCTGCACCAGGACCCGCTGCACTGGCTCGCCCACGCCGCCGGTTTCTCGGACACAGACACCTGGTGGGAGCACCTGGTCGAGCAGCGTACCGACAGCCTCGACCTGTTCGCCGCCATCGCCGAAATGATGACCACGGTGCGCACCGACATCGCCGCCCCGCCCGATCTGCGTGAGCAGCAGCGCGAAGCATGGATGCGCAACGCCATCCGCCTGGCCGAAAAACAGGGCCACCAGCGCATCGCCGTGGTCTGCGGCGCCTACCACGTGCCGGCGCTGGCAAGCATGCCGTCCGCCAAGAGCGACAACGACTTGCTCAAGGGCTTGCCCAAGGGCGTGCCCAAGGTAAAACTGGCCGCGACCTGGACCCCGTGGAGCTACGGCCGCCTGGCGTTTCGCAGCGGCTACGGAGCGGGGGTCAGCGCGCCCGGCTGGTACCATCATATGTGGAACCACCCGGCCCAGGCCAGCTTGTACTGGCTGACCGACGTCGCCATTTTGCTGCGCAAGCACGACCTTGATGCGTCCTCGGCCAGCATCATCGAAGCGGTGCGCCTGGCCGATACGCTGGCGGCGATGCGCGAACGGCCCCGTCCGGGCCTGAGCGAGTTGCAGGAAGCGGTACGCGCCGTGTTTTGCTACGACAGCGACGCCCCGCTGCGCCTGATCCACGACGCCTTGCTGATCAACGACCGCCTGGGCGAGGTGCCTGAAGGCGTCCCCACCCTGCCGCTGTCGCAGGATGTGCAGACCCAGCAAAAGCGGCTGCGCCTGCCGGTCAAGGCCGATCACAGCCAGCTCGAACTCGACCTGCGCCAGCCGGCGCACCTGGAAAAAAGCGTGTTGCTGCACCGCCTGGCGCTGCTTGGGGTCGAATGGGGCCGTGCCGAAAGGGTGACCGGCAAGTCCGGCACCTTCCACGAATGGTGGCGCCTGGCATGGGAACCGGAATTTGCGATTCGCCTGATCGAAGCGAACGTCTGGGGCGGCACCCTGGAAGCGGCCGCCACCGGCAAGGCGGTCAGCCAGGCCAATGAAGCGCTCACCCTGCCCGAGCTGACCGCCCTGATCGAACAGGTGCTGCTGGCCGACCTGCCGCGCGCGGTCGACTTGCTGATGCGGCGCATCCAGGAAGTGGGCGCGTTGACGCCCGATGTCGGCTTCATGCTGGCGGCCTTGCCGCCGCTGGCGGGCGTACTGCGCTACGGCAGCGTGCGCGGCACCGATACCAGCGCCATCGGCCAGGTGGTGGACGGCCTCGTCACGCGCGCCTGCATCGCCCTGCCCTTCGGCGTGCTGGGCATGGCCGACGAGCCGGCGGCGGTGCTGGTCAAGCAGCTCATCGCCGCCGACCGCGCGATCCGCCTGATCCAGGACGAAGCACTGCTGGAGGCCTGGTTCGACGCGCTCGACCAGGTGGCGGGCAATGAACTGTCGCATCCGCTGATCAGCGGGCGCTGCGCCCGCATTTTGTCGGAGCAAGGGCATTGGGACCAGGAGCGCACCGCGCGCGCCCTGGCCTTGCGCTGCTCGCACGCCAGCGCGCCGCTGGCCAGCGGCAACTGGCTGGAAGGCTTTTTGCAGGGCAGCGCAGCCTTGCTGCTGCACAACGACAGCCTGTGGACCCTGGTCAATACCTGGATCAACGGCCTCGATGCGGAGAGCTTCGTCGAACTGCTGCCGCTGCTGCGCCGCACCTTTGGCGCGTTCGAGGCACCGGAACGGCGTCAGCTGAGCGAACGCGCCGGCAGCGCCGGGGGCGCGGTCAGCATCGCCGCGCCAGGCGGCAACCTCGATGAAGCGCGCGCCAGGCTGGTGCTGCCGGTGCTCGGGATGATCCTCGGCGGCAGCGCAGTGACATCGGCATCGACAACGGAGGCCCATCATGGCGCATGACATCACCCCGCAGGAACAAACGCGCCGCTGGCGCATGGTATTGGGCAGCGGGCCGGGCGAGCCGGAAGTCTCGCTCGGCGTGGACGACCTGGCCATGGACCGGGCGCTGTCGGCCCTGTACAACCCGCCGTCGGGACGCGGCGCCGGGCTCGGGGCGTCGGCCCCGAACGTGTCGCGCTGGCTGGGCGACATCCGCCAGTATTTTCCATCGAGTGTGGTGCAGGTGATGCAGAAAGACGCGCTGGAGCGGCTGGGACTGGAGCAAATGCTGCTGGAACCCGAGATGCTCAAGGCGGTCGAGCCGGACGTGCACTTGGTCGCCACCCTGCTCAGTTTGAACAAGGTGATGCCGAACAAGACCAAGGAAACCGCGCGCATGGTGGTGCGGCAAGTGGTGGAAGAACTCGAGCGCAGGCTGGCCAGTCCGTTCCGGCAAGCGGTGACGGGGAGTTTGAACCGGGCCACGCGCAACCGCCGCCCGCGCCATCACGAAATCGACTGGCTGCGCACGATCCGCGCCAATTTGCGGCATTACCAGCCCGAGTACCGGACCATTATTCCGGAAACGCGGATCGGGTTCGGGCGCAAGGGGCAATCGCTGCGCGATATCGTGCTGTGCATCGACCAGAGCGGATCGATGGCGCCGTCGGTGGTGTACGCCAGCGTGTTCGCGGCGGTGCTGGCCACGATCAAGGCGGTCAGCACGCAGGTGGTGGTGTTCGATACGGCGGTGATCGACCTCACGCCGCTGCTGGCCGATCCGGTCGATGTGCTGTTCGGTACGCAGTTGGGCGGCGGGACGGATATTAACCGGGCGCTCGGGTATTGCCAGGGTTTGATCTCACGGCCGACCGATACCATTTTCGTGCTGATCAGCGATTTGTACGAGGGTGGGAATAATAACGAGATGCGCAGGCGCGCGGCGGCGCTGGTGGCGGCCGGGGTGCAAGTCATTGTGCTGCTGGCGCTCGATGATAACGGGGCGCCGAGTTATGACCACGCGAATGCGGCGTATTTTGCCGCGCTGGGTGCGCCGTGTTTTGCGTGTACGCCGGATTTGTTCCCGGAGCTGATGGCGGCGGCGATCAAGCGCAGTGACTTGGGACAGTGGGCGGCCGAAGTGGGGATTGTGGGAGTGAAGCCGTAACCGTCGTTCCCGCGCAGGCGGGAACCCAAGTATTTAGCGCACTCGGTGAGCACGAAACTTGGGTTCCCGCCTGCGCGGGAACGACGGTTGCGGCAATGCCAGAAACGACAGTTTGAAGGCTAACGATAAAGATTATGCCAATTACGGCGCGATCGAATTCGCCTCATACGCACCGATATCGAGTACGCCGGTTACCGGGCGGCCGACCCAGAACGCCACATGCTTGTACTGCGCCACCGGCTTGAGCACATAGCCACTGGCCGACACGCCCGGATCGGTTCCCGCATTGACCACCAGCGGCGATGGCGTCGGCCGCAAATCATACGTGGCGCGGTTCACGAAGCCCGGCGCCACCGAGCGGTAATTGGTCTTGGCCACCGTACTGACCTGCGTACTCAAGGTCCCGATCCCCGAAAAGATATTATTCTGCAGCAGAACCGGCTTGGTCACGCCCCCGCCCACCATCACAAACACGCCGCGCGCGGTATCGTCGTTGAGGAAGGTGTTATTGACCACATACAGATCATGCCCTGGGTTGGACGCTCCCTCTTCCCCATACGCCAGCATGGCCCCGTTTTGATTGGCCGCCGGCTGCTGGATCACATTCCCGATCACGTACGAAGTACCGGCATTCGGCAAGTCGATCTCGTAACTCGGCTGGCCGGCTGCGGTCGAACCGGTTTCGCCCGGGCGCAGGCTGGAAAAACGGTTATACAGAATATAGTTGGTCAGCGCGCGCGACTTGAGGTTATGTCCCACATTGGCGTCATGCGAAAAATTGCGGCGGAACATCAGGCTGCGCACCGTGCCGATATACAGGTTATGGGTCTGCCCGGTCCCGTAACCATTGCGTCCGAATTCGGTGCCTTCGATAAGCACATCGCTGGCCGCATTCGCGCCGCTGAGAATACCGTTTTCGTTATCGTGCAGGAAGCTGTTGAGCAAGGTGAAACCCGCGCCCTCCAGACGCAAGGCTGCGCCGTTTCGGTCAGGCACCTTGGCCCCGTACATCTCCACGTTGGCGATCAGCACGTTGTTGCCGACCACCACCCAAATTGCTTTCCCCATCGCATTCTTGCCTGCGGCATCGATTTTCGGACGACCGTTCACGCCCCGGATGGTGAAGTTGCTGGCATAAATGCCGCACACGTCGCCGCTGTAGACCACGCCACCTTCGATCTCGACGGTGTCGCCATTCTTCGCTGCGGCAATCGCGGCGCAGGGTTTGGCGTAGGTCTTGCCCGGTCCGACCGACAGCAGCGCCGCCGAGGCGGACGCCTGTACGCCGAATACCGCCACCGCCGACACGCAAGCCGTGCGCAGAATATGTTTGTTAATCATTTTTTGTCTCCTGGGAGCAGGTGGACGCACCAAGGCATCTCCTGCGAAAAATCAACTGGGAATATGACCGTTGTCAATGCGTCATGTGACGTATGGTAACCGCAAGCCGTCGATTCTACGAGGATATGAGCGGGGCGAACGCGCCCCAGCGCCGCTCAGGGCACCTGGACGTTGAGCCGCTTGCCGAGTTTGCGCAGTTCGCCGCTGTCGACGTAGGCATTGAAGGCGCGGTCGAAACGCGCACGCATGACGTCGTATTCGGGACGCTTGGGGAAGGCAAAGAAGCCGCGCTGAAGGGAAATGGTGCGCCCGACCGGCAGCACTTTGCCTTCCAGCGCCAGCAGTGGAATGACCGGTTCGGTATTGCGCACATTGCTGGCGAATAAGTCCACGCGCCCGTGCGAGAGCATGGTCAGCGCCGACTCGACCGAATTGGTCACGCTGACCGTCAATTGATCGCGCGCGGCATTGAATTCGTCCCCGTAAGCCCAGCCGTTGATGATCACGATGCGCTTGTCGCGCAAGGACGCGTAGCTGCCGTCCCAAGCAAACGGCGCATTGCTGCGCGAGAAGAATACCATCTGATCCTGGTAAAACGGACGTTCGGAAAACGCAAACGAGGCCAGCCGTTCAGGCGATTTGTAAGGGCCGACGAGAATATCGGCCTGGCCCTGCGCCACCATCGACTGCGCGCGCGCCCACGGGTACAGCTCGAAATGCACCGGTTGCCCGAGTTCGCCGGCAATGGCGCGGATAATCTCGGCCGCCATGCCCGAGAATTCGCCGTTGGCGCGCTCGTACACGCGGGCGAAATGGGCGCCGACGACCAGCAGTTCGCGCGGACCGGAACGGGCGGTGGCGACGGGCATGGCGAGCGCCGCCGCCGCACCGAGCATCAGGGCGCGCCGGGCAATATCGACAGGGGAATCGGAGCGCTTCATGGCAGCCAATGTTAAGACGATAAAACAATTGTACTGCCGCCAGCGCTCACGGGGGAATTACTTGACGGTCACTTTAATCGACTTGCTCATCGGCGTGCCGTAGGACTGGTGCGCACCGTTGGCGAACTGCATGGTCAGGGTGTATTCGCCGGGCGCCAGCTTGACCTCGGTCTCGGTCTGGCCTTTGCCGAAATGCAAGTGCTTGTCGTCGAAGGGAATCGACTCGCCTTCCTTGATGGCGCCGCCGTTGATGACCAGGTGGTGGTGGCCGGAATTGGCGACCGGCGCGCCGGCCGGCTTGACCTCCATGCCGTCGACGGCGAACTTGACCTTGAAAGGGCTTTTGACGGTCGCGCCGTCCGCCGGTTCGACGAAGGAGACCGATTGCGCCGACGCGCCGGCGGCGACCAGCAGGGATGCGGAAAAGACGAGGTGCTTGATGAACGATTTCAAGTGGATTCCTTTGCGGTTGGTAAGAGGCTTGTTGGCGTGGCGCGGGCCGATACTTGCCTATTCTGCACCACAGCGCCAGGAAAGCGCCACACCTTAGCGCCTATCTCAACAGATAGGCCCGAAGTCCGGCAGGCTGCCAAGTACCCGCCCATACATAACTGTGATTTTTGTCTTCCATAGCCGGCGCACTGCAGCGTTGCCCTTCGTTCGCAGTGCTCGCACTGCGTCGCGTCGGGCGCACGGCAATCGCATCCGGCTATGTTCGCCAAAAACTCACACTTATTTCTGCGCGGGTACTCAGTCGTTTTTAATGACAATGCTGGGGAACTTGCTGGTCATGTCTTTCGCCTTCTCTGCGATCTTGATGGCAACCTTGCGCGCGATATCCTTGTAGATCTGCGCCACCGGGCCATTCGGCTCGGCCACCACGGTCGGGCGGCCCGAATCGGTCTGCTCGCGGATCGACATGGTCAGCGGCAATGCGCCCAGGAACTCCACCCCAAAGTCGGCGCACATTTTGGCGCCGCCGCCGTGACCGAAAATGGCTTCCGTGTGGCCACAGTTCGAGCAGATGTGCGTGCTCATGTTTTCCACCACGCCAAGGATCGGAATGCCGACTTTCTCGAACATTTTCAAGCCCTTGCGCGCGTCGAGCAAGGCGATATCCTGCGGCGTGGTGACGATCACCGCGCCCGTGACCGGCACTTTTTGCGACAGGGTCAGCTGGATGTCGCCGGTGCCTGGCGGCATGTCGACGATCAGGTAATCGAGGTCGCGCCAGTTGGTTTGCTCAAGCAACTGTTGCAAGGCTTGCGTGACCATCGGGCCGCGCCACACCATCGGCTCGTCCGGATCGATCATGAAACCGATCGACGACACCTGCAAGCCGTGGTTTGCCAAAGGCTCCATGGTCTTGCCGTCCGAGGTTTCCGGGCGGCCGCTAATGCCGAGCATCATCGGCTGCGACGGACCATAAATGTCCGCATCGAGCACGCCCACACTGGCGCCCTCGGCCGCCAGGGCCAGCGCCAGGTTGACCGCCGTGGTCGACTTGCCCACGCCGCCCTTGCCGGACGCCACCGCGATGATGTTCTTCACGTTCGGCATGATTTTCAGGCCGCGCTGCACCGTGTGCGAAATAATCTTGACATACACGTTCGGATTGACCCGCCCCGCGCCCGGCAGCGCCTGCAAGGCGGCCACGATGGCGCTGCGGATGCCGTCGATCTGGCTTTTGGCCGGATAGCCGAGTTCGACGTCGAGCGCGATGTCGTTGCCGTCGAGCTTGATATTCTTGATCGCCTTGGAAGAAACGAAATCTTTCTGCGTGTTCGGATCGATAACCGCCGTCAGTGCATTCTTGACGTCTTCTACTGTGATGCTCATGTAAATCTCCAAGGAATATGATGCCGAAACATGCCGAAGTTTAGCGCAAATCGCCCTGCCCGGCCTTGCCTGAATGGCAAATCCGGGCAAAGCCCCGTGCGCAGTCGGGTCATCCGCTGGTAAAATGCTCCTCTGTATTTCCTAATAAACTTATTAAAAAGCGCATCTTAACCATGACTCGCAAGCTGTTCGTCACCACCGCCCTGCCTTACGCCAACGGAGCTTTTCATATCGGCCACATGATGGAATACATCCAGGCCGATATCTGGGTACGCTTCCAGCGAATGCAACGCGACGCCGACGCAGCCCGTGAAGTCCACTTCGTCTGCGCCGACGACACCCACGGCACGCCGATCATGATCGCGGCCGAAAAAGAAGGCATTACGCCCCAGGAATTCGTGGCCAGGATCGCCGCCGACCGTCCGCAATACCTGGACGGCTTCCATATCGCTTTCGATAACTGGTACTCGACCGATTCGCCGGAAAACGTGGAGCTGTCGCAAGGCATCTATCGCAAACTGCGCGATACCGGCCTGATCGTCACCAAGACGGTCGACCGTTTCTTCGACCCGGTCAAGGGCATGTTCCTGGCCGACCGCAACATCAAGGGCGAATGCCCGAAATGCGGCGCCAAGGACCAATACGGCGACAATTGCGAAGTGTGCGGCGTGGCTTACCAGCCGACCGAACTGGTGAACCCGTTCTCGGTGTTTACCGGCTCGACCCCGATCCTGAAACCGTCGGAACAGTATTTCTTTGCCCTGTCCGACCCGCGCTGCTACACCTTCCTCAAGGAATGGCTGAACACGCCTGGCCGCTTGCAGCCGGAAATGGTCAATAAAGTGTCGGAATGGCTCGGCGAGGCCGGTGAAAAGCTGGCGGACTGGGATATTTCGCGCGACGCGCCCTACTTCGGCATCCCGATTCCCGATGCGCCGGGCAAGTTTTTCTATGTCTGGCTGGACGCGCCGGTAGGCTACCTGGCCAGCCTGAAAAATTACTGCAGCAAGAAAGGGATCGATTTCGACGCCTTGCTCAATGATCCGGACACCGAGCAAGTCCACTTCATCGGCAAGGATATCGTGTCCTTCCACCTGCTGTTCTGGCCCGCGATGCTCAACTTCGCCGGGCACCCGGTGATCGACAAGCTCAAGGTCAACGTGCACGGCCACCTGACCCTGAACGGCGAAAAGATGGCCAAGTCGCGCGGCACCGGCATTTCGCCGCTGCGCTACCTCGAGCTGGAGATGAATCCGGAATGGCTGCGCTACTACATGGCCTTCAAGCTCAATGCCAAGGTAGAAGACCTCGACTTCAATGGCGACGATTTCATGGCCCGCGTGAATAGCGACCTGATCGGAAAATACGTCAACATCGCCAGTCGCTGCGCCGGGTTCGTCGCCAAGCACTTCGATGGCAAGCTGGCCACGACCCTGTCGCCCGACGCCCAGCAGGTCATCGGCCGTGCGCTCCTGGTCGATGGCCAGGAACGCCAGGCCAGCATTGCCGCCGGCTACGAGAGCCGCGAATTCGGCAAGGCCCTGCGCGAAATCATGGAAATCGTCGCCATTACAAATCAGTACATTGACGACAACAAACCTTGGCTGTTGGCCAAAGACCCGGAAAAAATGGCGCAGCTGCATGATGTCTGCAGCACGTCCCTGATCCTGTTCCGCCAGATGACGATCATGCTCTCGCCGGTGCTGCCGCAGCTTGCAAGCAAGGTCGCTACCTTCCTGGGCGACGATCAACTGAACTGGAGCGAAACGACCGGCAGCGCCGTCTACGAAACCATGCTCGGCCGCCAGATCGGCACCTACGTTCCGCTGATGACCCGGATTGAACCGAAAATGGTCGAGGCGCTGATCGACAAGCCGGCCGTGGCCGCTGCGCCCGCACCGGCGCCGGTGGCTGCCGTGACGGCGCCGGTACTGGACGCGCCCCTCGCCGGCGACATCGAAGCGATCGCACCGACCATCGAGTTCGACGATTTTGTAAAAATCGACATGCGCATCGCCAGAATCGTCAACTGCGAAGCGGTGGATGGCTCCGAACGGCTGCTGCGCCTGACCCTGGACGTCGGCGAAGGCCGCCACCGCAACGTACTGTCGGGCATCAGGTCGGCCTACACGCCCGAACAACTGATCGGCAAGCTGACGGTGATGGTGGCCAACCTGGCGCCGCGCAAGATCGGCAAGTTCGGCAACTCGGAAGGCATGGTCCTGTGCGCCTCCGCCGCCGACGAGAAAGCCAACCCTGGCTTATACGTCCTGGAACCATTCCCGGGCGCGCAGCCGGGCATGCGCATCGGCTAAGGACGCGCATGAACCTGGTGGTGCGCCCGGCGGACGACGATGACGCCCAACTGATCGCCGACCTGACCCGGGCCTCCTGGGCCGGAACGGTGACGGTGACCTCGAGCGGCCACCGCGAAACCGCCCAGCGCGTGACCGAACAGCTGCGCGCCGGCGGCGCCTTCATCCTGCTGCAGGACGACGCCCCGGTCGGCTCGGTGCGCTGGGCGCCGCACGAGTTCGAACCGGACGTGTGGGAAATCCGGCGCATGGGCGTGCTGCCGCGCTGCCGGGGCGCCAACCTGTCGCAGCACCTGCTCGAAGCGGTCATCCACCAGGGGTTGGCCAGTGGCGTGCAGGAACTGCGGCTGGCCGTGCGTGACGACCAGCCCAGGCTGCTCGACCTGTACGCCGCTTACGCATTCGAACTGGCCGACGAACTCGACTATTCGCACGCCAACGCGGCCGAACCGCCGCCGCGCGTGATGCGGCGCGTGCTGCGCCACTAAAAACCATCCTTGCAACGAATGAGCGCGTCAATACCGGAACGCCGAGCGCCAGCGCCCCAAGCGGGGGACTATAATGTCGCGCTTGACGAGAAAAACAACATGCCCCACATGCCAGCCGCCGCACCACGGCGCCTGAGCGGGGTGGTGGGCCAGGCGCCCGAACCTTCTTACTTTTGAGTGGTATCTATGACCGAATTGACTTCCTTGAGGCACATCCCGCACGCCAACCTGTTTCGCAAAGGCGACGTGTTCGTACTGTTCGGCGAGCTGTTCGGCCGCGGCTATGCTAACGGCCTGATCGATGAGGCACGCAAGGCCGGCATGACCATCGTCGGCATCACCGTCGGCCGGCGCGACGAGAACAACGCGCTGCGCGCACTCAACGAAGAAGAACTGGCCGAAGCCGAAGCCAAGCTGGGCGGGCGCATCATCAATGTGCCGCTGATGGCCGGCTTCGACCTCGACGCACCCGAAGGCGAACAGAACCCGACCGAAATGCTGGCCGGCATCACCCTCAAGGGCTGGCAGGAAGAAAAACTGGACTGGGCCGCGGTCGAACGCTGCCGCGACGTCGGCGTGCGCCGCTTCGCCAGCTCCGCCGCGCAAGCCATGGCCGAGATCGACAAGCTGATCCCGGACGGCAGCAATGTCTTCTTCGCCCACACCATGGCCGGCGGGATTCCCAAGATCAAGGCCTTCCTGGCGATCGCCAACCGCATCTACAAGGGCCGCGGCGAGCGCTTCATGTCCTCGCGGGAACTGCTCGACAGCGACCTCGGCAAGTTGATCTTGATGAACTTCGACGAAGTCACCGCCAACACCCTGCAACACCTGATTAGCGCCAGCGCCGCCATCCGCGAGCGCATCACCGCCAAGGGCGGCCAGGTGCGCTACACGGCGTACGGCTACCACGGCAGCGAAATCCTGATCGACGGCACATACCAGTGGCAAACCTACACCAATTACACCCAGGGCTACGCCAAAATGCGCTTAGAGAGCGTGGCGCAGGCTGCCTGGGCGCAAGGGATTGCCGCAACGGTGTTCAACTGCCCTGAAATCCGCACCAATTCGTCCGATATCTTTGCCGGCGTCGAGCTGTCGCTGTTCCCCCTGCTGAGCGCGCTCAAACGCGAAGGCGGCGCCGCCTGGGTCGAACAGCAATGGGCCACCTGCCAGGAATTGCTCAACGACGGCGTCTCGCTGCAAAGCCTGATCGACCAGATCGAGGCCTACAACAACGACCCGGTCAGCGCCAGCTTCCGCAACTTCGACGCCTGGCCGATGGACAACACCCCGGCCCTGGCCGAACTGATGATCGGCACCTCGGACGAAATGACCAAGCTGCACAAGGACCGCAAGGCCCTGATCACCGACCACCTCAGTGCGCTGGTGCTGGAAAGCGCCGGCCCGCTGATGTTTTACGGCGCCGCCGAGAAAATCGCCCCGGTGGTGTGGCTCAATCACGACATTATCGCCAAGCAACTGAACGCACTGCACCCGTAAGCGTCCGCAACTCCCGGTCGTCGGGCTGCCAGTGGCGCCCGACGAATTTCCCCTGCCGCCTTGCTCGCGGTAAAATAGCATTGTCGCTACCCATGTCGCTACCCGCGTACCATTATGAAACTGACCAAACAATTCCAGCTCTACGAATCCGACCACACCAAGTTCATCCGCGAGCTCAAGGCCAAGAATCCCGACATGGAAGCCGGCCAGATCGCCGGCCGCGCGCTGCTGTGGGACAAGGCGCCGATCACCCTGGCCGACCAGGATAAAACCAAGGAATCGCGCGTCCAGCAGCAAGCTTACGTGTACCAGAACAAACTCTGACGGTTCAGGGCGAGACCATGTTGCCAGAAGAGGCGGCGACGGAAGAACTCGCCACCGAGCCAGGTGGCTCGCTCAGCGACACGCCCGCCGCCCCGGTCGAACTGCCGGCGCTGCTTGAAGCGCCGCCCGAAGCGCCCGCGTTCGCCCGTCTGTACGGCGAACCGCTGCTGCGCATGCCGACCGACCTGTTCATCCCGCCCGACGCGCTCGAGATCTTCCTGGACGCCTTCGAAGGTCCGCTCGACCTGCTGCTCTACCTGATCCGCAAGCAAAACTTCAATATTCTCGATATTCCGATGGCGCAGGTCACCCTGCAATATCTGAAATATGTCGACCAGATCCGCCTGCACAACCTGGAACTGGCGGCCGAGTATTTGCTGATGGCCGCCATGCTGATCGAAATCAAGTCGCGCATGCTGCTGCCGCAACGGGTCGCCGACGACGACCTGCTCGACACCTACGACCCGCGCGCCGACCTGGTGCGGCGCTTGCTCGACTACGAGCAGATCAAGCTGGCCGCCTACGAAATCAACGCCATACCCCAGCTCGACCGCGACTTCACCCGGCCCTCCCTGTTCGTCGAACAGAGCAACATTCCAACCTGGCCCGATGTGGACCCGCTCGACCTGCAGCGTGCCTGGCTGGACGTGCTCAAGCGCGCCAAGCTGACCCAGCACCACCGCATCAGCCGCCAGGAACTGTCGGTGCGCGAGCACATGACCTCGATCCTGCGGCAACTGCAAACGGCCCGCTTCGTCGAGTTCGCCGACTTGTTCCAGGGCCAGGGCGGCGTGCCGATTGTGGTCGTGCACTTCGTGGCCATGCTGGAACTGGCCAAGGAAACCCTGATCGAAATTACCCAGGCCGAGCCGTTCGCGCCGATCTACGTGCGCCTCGCCTACTCCCCGGCATAAGCCGATTCATTTGACACCCGTTTGAGGAAAGCCCCATGAAAATCATCTCTTCCGTTGAAGAACTGCGCGACCAGCTCAGCGGCCAGCTGCGCACGGCCTTCGTGCCGACAATGGGCAACCTGCACGAAGGGCATCTCTCGCTGATGCGCCTTGCGCGCAAGCATGGCGACCCGGTGGTGGCCTCGATCTTCGTGAACCGCCTGCAATTCGGGCCGAACGAAGACTTCGACAAATACCCGCGCACCTTCCAGGCGGATGTGGAAAAACTGGAAAAGGAAGGCGTCTACGTGCTGTTCGCGCCGACCGAAAAGGACTTGTACCCGGAGCCGCAGGAATTTCGCGTCAGCCCGCCGCAAGACCTCGGCAACACCCTGGAAGGGGAATTCCGCCCGGGGTTTTTCACCGGCGTGACCACCATCGTGCTGAAACTGTTTTCGTGCGTGCAACCGAAGGTGGCCGTCTTCGGCAAAAAGGATTACCAGCAGCTCATGATGGTGCGCAACATGAGTCGTCAATTCGCCTTACCGACGCAAATCATCGCCGCCGAGACCTGGCGGGCGGACGACGGCCTGGCGCTATCGTCGCGCAATATGTACCTGTCGGCAGCGGAGCGGGCCGAAGCGCCGGCGCTGTACCAGAGCCTCAATGCCGTGGCAAACGAAGTCCGATCGGGCCACCTGGACATCTTCCAGCTCGAACACAAAGCGATGGAAGAACTGGCGCGGCGCGGCTGGAAGCCGGACTACATCTCGATCCGCAAGCAAAACGACCTGCAACCGCCGAGTGCCGGCGACCTGGCGCAAGGCGCGCCGCTGGTCGTGCTGGCGGCGGCCAAGCTCGGCACCACCCGCCTGATCGACAACCTCGAAATCTGACCCCCAACCGGGGTCTGACCTCTGATTCGAAATTTTGTTAAATTTTCGTCACATTGAGGCAAGGCCGACGGCTATTGCTTGACTACACCAACGTTAGTCGACCGCCGCGTCACTTTGCCGCGACATTACTCCACCGGGGTCTGACCTCTGATTCGAAAGATTTCTTATCAGAGGTCAGACCCCGGTTGGGAGACACTATCCGGCATCGCAGCGCAGTTCACTGAAGTCGGCTTCCTTGAGCTTGTCTTTGTGAATGAACACCATCAGCTTGGCGCCGTCCTGCCAGCACCATTGCAGCGCCTCATGCGAGACGAGCGTCAACAGGCTTACCCAGTCCTTTTCTGGTGTCGGATCGTACGCTAGCAGCCTGTCGGACTTGGGATCGTCGGCTGCAAAAATACCTGGGACGGTCCATATTTCGCCGCTTTCTCGGCCAATAGCTCGCTATTGGCACTGCGAAATCGTCAAAATCTGGCCTCGCCCAGCTATTTTTTTCGCTTCGACTCCCCAAGTCCGACAGGCTGCTAGGGAATCGAACGATGGGTATCCAAGCAAGTAATCATCGGCGGCGAATGGCGACAAAGCGCTGAGCACGCGGTCCGCCTCCTCGCTGTACTGCTCGAACGGCCAGTCATTGCGCAGCTCGTAATGCCGGGGAATACTGATCCCCGCGTTGAAATCGAGTGCGACGCTGTGCTGGACCCGATCCCCGTCACCACCGATAAACTGCGCTAATTGCTCAGGATCGTCCCAATAATAGGCGACGACATAATCGGGATCTCCCCAAAAACATGCGCCATCCTCGTCTTCCGCATAAAACAAGCTCAACATGCCGGCGCCCGGCAACGCCGACGGCGAGCTAATGTCACCGAAGTTGACCTGCCCGAGGAACCGGTACTGGCCGACGGCGTGCGCCGGCCACGCGAAGCCGGCCGGCACCATCGGGACGCCACCGAACCTGCTCGCCGCCGGTGCTGGAGCGACACTTTCCAGCAGGCTGATCTCGATGCAGGGTTGCGCAATGTCACGCAGGTAGTCGAGGTGCGCTGTTAAAGGCGCAAGTTCCCCGGATACCGGGATCATGCTGGCAAGGGCGTCGATATTCGCAATCATCTTTCTTTGGAGCAAACCGACACCGGGGTCAGAGCTTTAACTCGAAACATTGTTAAATTGCCGCCATACTGACGCAAGGCCGGGGACCACTTGTCAGTTCTGTTAAGGACATCCGACAGTTTCGTCAGTACTTACCTTTGAATTTGCAGTTGCTCACGCCGCGCTTGCGCGATTTGCAGGGGACGACGCGCGCCGTGCCGTTGGCATCGCTGGCGATGTCCACCGCGAACAGGCGCCCGTCCACGCAGCGCGCGCTCCACCGCGCCGTGCCGTCCGCGTCACTCCCCTGGTAGATCGCGCGCTTGATGCCGATGCATCGGATGCCGGCTTGCTTGACCATCTCGCCCAACGCCGCCTGGCGCTTGCTTTGGGTCATCTTGGCGATGCTGAGGTGGACCGGATTGGCACAGGCCGCGCCGGACAGCGCAGCGATCAGGACGCCCGCAAACAAGCGTGATATCAGTTGTTTTTCCACAAAACTTCCTTCATACGTCGCCGGAGCGGCCGGCATACGTGTCAATTGCCTCGATACCCGCATCCATGTTGAGCACCAGCGTACCCGCGCACTGCGTCGGGTTGCCGCATCAAGTCAGCGTCCACCCGTATTGAACGTTCGTCCATGCCCCGACCGCCTTCCCGTCTCCAATGGCAGGTTTGAAGCGGCAGAGAGAAAGCGCCTTCACCGCTGTCATATCGCGCAAAGCATGTCCGCTTGATTTGACGGTCCTGGAATCGACGACATTGCCATCGACAGTGATGAGGAACGATATCGTGACATTCCCCTGATGCTTGGCGCGTAGCGAGGAAAGTGGATATGCCGCCGCATCCGCAGCCTGTGCCGCGCCAATTGGAAGGCCGGACTGATCAGCGCGATCCCATGCATGCGCATGGCCCGACAAGCTCCCCAAGGCGCCGGCGAGAACAATCAGGCGCCCCAAGTCCGCAAAAGACAGTCGTGTCATATGGTAGCCGCAGGAGAGAAATGCAGATTCAGTTTAATTGCTCTAATTATATCTTTTGGAAAGTAACATCGGGCAAAATAATCAGCGGACAACTCAATGATGTCGAGCAGGTTTGCCATCGACAGGCCGGGCGGACGGTCGTGCAAGGAAGCATGCCGGAGAGGAACGGGGATCGATCAGAACGCCTGTGGCCAAGCGCGAAATACGCATTTTTCCCACAAAACTTGCTTCACGCGTCCCCGTGCCGGCCGGCATAAGCGTCGATTGCGCCGATACCCGCCTCCATCTTGATGCGTGCCGAGGCGTTGGCCGAATGCACCCGCATCAACGGCGGCTGAAAACCCGCCGTCATGACCTTTTCTTCGATCCACAACACGACGTCGTAACCCGTGCCGCGCGCGTCATCGCCCAGATCATGGTCCAGGCTGATGTGCGTTACCGTCCCGGCCGCCAACAAGGCAATGGCCTCGTCCGGCCAGTACACGCGCACCCAGCCGTCGGGCGTGGCGCGCTCATCGTCCAGATAGACCTTCATGCACCCTCCGCCTCGGGCATTGTCACTGCCATCAAGACAACGCAAAATGGTAGGACGTGCCGATCCACACCTTCACCGGCACGCCTTGCAGCGTGGCAGGCCCAAACCAGCACTTGAGCAGCGCGCGGATGGCAGCCTGGTCCAAGGCAGCGAATCCACTCGACTTCATGACTCTTGCGTCGATCACCTGGCCCGTTTCCGCAATCAGAAACGACGCCTTGACCACGCCTTCTTCGTTGTTGCGCAATGAACTCTTCGGATACTCAGGCCCGGCGCAATGTTGGAACGGTGACCAGTTCTGCACAACCGGAAGCTGCGGCTGATCGGGAGCGACACGCCATACAGGCAGCTTGCCGCTTGCCGGCGCGACCGCTTTCTCCGCCTCCCAGCCGGTCGCCTCCTGCCCCTGCGCAACGGCACACCAGGCCAGCAAAGCCGCGAGCAGCACAGGGCGTGCGAGCCGGGCCGGAAATAACGATGTTGTGGTATTCATGCGTGTGCTTTAGCGATAAAACCGGGGTCCGAGTTGCAATCAGGAATTTTTCTGATTACAACTCCGACCCCGGTGGAGAGAGGGAGAAAGCCAGTGACGGGCTCAGGTGGTCAGGTTCTGGGCCCAGGCCAGTGCCGACAGGTGGGCCTTGTTGACGTCCACCGGCGCAATGTTGATCGACTTGGCCAGCGAGGCCACCAGCTGCGAGTTGAGCTCGCACGCTTCGGCCAGCGCCAGGTACGGTCCGTACGCGCCGCCACGGGTGAGCAAAGCGCGCACCACTTCATCGGGCAGCTGGATGGTCTCGAGGACTTCTTTCATCGATAAACCGAGCAGGCGATCGAGCAAGGAGAACATGCCGGCCATGAACAGGTTTTCGCTCTCGCTACGTGGCAAGCCTTTGTTGCCGAGCAGTTCGGTCAGGCGGCCGCGCACCACGGCCGTTTCCATCAGCACCGGCGAATAGCCGCTGGTGCTGGCCGTGGCCAGCAACAGGGTCAGCCAGCGGTACATCGGCGAATAGCCGAGCATGGTGATGGCCTGGCGCAAGGATTGAATCTCGCGCCCGACCCCGAAACCAGCCGAGTTGATGAAACGCAGCAGCTTGTACGAGAGTGCCGGATCGCGCTTGAGCACGCTTTCGATCTTGGGAATGTCTTCGTTCTTTTGCACCATCTGCATCAGTTGCAGGATGATGGTCTGGGCCGGGTTCATGCCCTTGACCGGAATTCCGGGACGCGGGGTCAGGTGCAGCTTGCCGACAAAGGCGTCCAGGCCGAGCGCGGCGCAGGCGTCGAAGTCGGCCCAGGTGGTGACCGGACGGCCGACCATGCGCACCGACGATTGCTTGGCGGCGGCGTAGGTGCGGGCCTGGGCCGCCACGTCGGCGCCCGAAAAGCGCACTTCGATGTAGGAGGCACTCATGCCGAGGTTCTTGCCCAGGTGGGCCAGGTCGCCGTCGCGCACCGAGATGCCGACGCCGCCGGCGCGCAAGCCTTGTACCGCCGCCAGGGTGTCGGGGTCGGCCAGGTCGGACGCCTTCATGGTCAGCACGGTGCGCTCGGGCGGCATGGCGAACAGGGCGTCGGTCGAGAGCATGTCCGGGACCGCGTCGAGGAACAGGATCTTGTCCTTGAGCAGCCAGCCGTGCTCTTCGTCGTTGACGTTCTCGGCGACGAAGCCGATCAGGGCTTCGAGCTCCTCGTCGGTGACGGCTTGCCCTTCATGGTGCTGCCAGGATAATTCATAACCGATCACGCGCTGCTTGGGATCGAGCAGGGGTTCGCGGACGATAAAGTTTGATTCGTGCATTGTATGGGTCGTTTAGGTGATGCCATGCGAAAGCGGGGCAATGCGCCCCGCCGCAAGCTGAAATTCTCAGCCCGCTTAAAAGCCCAGACTGTCCAGCAGATCGTCGACCTGGCCCTGGTTCGAGACCACGTCGTGCCGGGTCGGGTCGATCTGCGGGCCATTGAGCAGCCCGTTGTCGTATTCGCGCTTGACCTCGGCCGGCGCAAAATCGACCAGCATCTGCACCAGTTGCTGTTCCAGGTTGCGGGTAATGGTGGTCACCTTGGTGATCACTTGCCCGGTCAGGTCCTGGAAATCCTGGGCCATCATGATGTCCATCAGGTAGCCCTTGGTGGCGCTGCTGGCTGTGCGCGCCTGGCTCATGGCCGCCACGCTGCGCTCGGCCAGCGCGCGCCATTCGGCGTCGCTGGTGGCGGGCGCGTCGAGCAGCGCTTGCCACGAGGCGCCCAGGGCGCTCGCGCCGCTGTCGATCTGGTCCTGCAGCGGGCCGGCCGCTTCGGTTGCGGTGAGCACCTTTTGCGCAGCCTGTTCCGACAGGCGCGCGACATAGTCGAGGCGGTCGCGCGCGTCAGGAATGTCGCTGGCCGCTTTTTCGATCAGCTTGTCCAGGCCCAGGCCGCGCAGGCTGTCGTGCAGCGCGCGCGTCATGTGTCCGATCCGGCTGAGGAACTCGTCGTGCAGGCCCGGCTCTTCCGACGGGCCTGCGCCTGCGCTGAGGTGCTCGCTCATGGTCACGCTCCGCTTTTTTCGAGCTTCTCGAAAATCTTGTTCAGCTTTTCATCGAGCGTGGCCGCCGTGAACGGCTTGACCACGTAGCCGTTCGCGCCCGCCTGGGCGGCAGCGATGATGTTCTCTTTTTTTGCCTCGGCCGTGACCATCAGCACCGGCAGCTTGGCCAGCGCCGGGTCGGCGCGGATGTTCTGCAGCATGGTCAGGCCATCCATGTTCGGCATGTTCCAGTCCGAGACCACGAAGTCGAATGTTTCGCTACGCAGCTTGGCCAGCGCCATGACGCCGTCTTCCGCCTCGTCGACGTTGGCATAACCCAGTTCTTTCAACAGATTACGCACAATGCGACGCATCGTGGAGAAATCGTCAACAACTAAAAAACGCATCTTTGGATCGGCCATTAAATTACTCCGTTGATTCTCTTACTATGGTTATTGACAGACTTCCCCTACTGCGGAAGCAGACTAAAGGATAGCAGTTTTGTTGCTGTGAAGCGAATAAACGAGCAGCAAAAAGACAGTAATTCGGCTCAAATCGGATCAAACGCGCAACGCACGGCTGCCATGCGTTGCCAGATAGCCAAGGACCATGCCCGGCAGCGCGTTCAAGGGGCCCACTTCGTGGGTTCCGCCCATCGCGATCGCTTCGCGCGGCATGCCGAAAACCACGCACGAGGCCTCGTCCTGGGCGAAGTTGTAGGCGCCCGCCGTTTTCATTTCGAGCATGCCGGCCGCGCCGTCCTTGCCCATGCCGGTCAAAATCACGCCGACCGCGTTCTTGCCGGCCGCCTGGGCCGCCGAGCGAAACAGCACGTCGACCGAGGGCCGGTGCCGGTTGACCGGGTCGGTCTGCTCGATGCGGGTGACGTAGTTGGCGCCCGAGCGCGCCAGCAGCAGGTGCGAGTGGCCGGGGGCGATGTAGGCGTGCCCGGGCAGCACGCGTTCGTCGCCGGCCGCTTCGCGCACGCTGATCTTGCACAGGGTGTCGAGGCGGCGCGCGAACGAGGTGGTGAACCCTTCCGGCATATGCTGGGCGATCAGGATGCCGGGGCAGTCGGACGGCATCTGCATCAGGAATTCGCGGATCGCTTCGGTGCCGCCGGTGGAGGCGCCGATGATGATCAGCTTTTCCGACGAGGTGAGCGGATTGCGCAAGGCCGGCAGCGCGCCGCTCGCCTTTTCGGCGGTGACGGTGCGCGGCTTGATGCGCGCCTTGGAGGCCGCGCGGATTTTGTCCGAGATCAGTTCCGTGTATTCGCGCATGCCGCTCTGGATCGAGATCTTCGGCTTGGTCACGAAATCGACCGCGCCCAGTTCCAGCGCGCGCATCGTGATTTCGGAGCCGCGCTCGGTCAGCGAAGACACCATCACCACCGGCATCGGTCGCAGGCGCATGAGTTTTTCGAGGAAGTCGAGGCCGTCCATCTTGGGCATCTCGACGTCGAGCGTGAGCACGTCCGGGTTGGTCTGCTTGATCAGCTCACGCGCCACCAGCGGATCGGGCGCCACGCCCACCACTTCCATGTCGGGCTGGCTCGAGATAATCTCGCTCATGACGCTGCGGATCAGTGCCGAGTCGTCCACGATCAGTACTTTGATCTTCATATAGTGCTTTCAGTATGTCGGTCAGGACGGTCAGAACAGGTCGATCTCGCCGCCGACCGGCTGCACCTTGAGGCGGCTGGCGTAATCGAGTTCGCGCCGCGCCAGGGTATCGTTATGGGTTTGCATCAGCTTCTTGACCAGCACCTTGCCGGTGCGCGGGAAGAAGTACACCTTGCGCGGCCAGATATCGTTCAGGTCTTCGGCCACCACGCGCATTTTTTCGGTCTTGAGGAAACTCATCACAAACGCCGCATTGCGCTCGCCGACGTTGATCGCGGTAAAACCGCGCAGCACCGCGCCGCCGCCGAACACTTTCGCTTCCATGTTCTCGCGCCGCGCGCCGGCCTTGAGCAGGTCGTTGATCAGCACCTCCATCGCGTACGTCCCGTAGCGCATCGAGGCCGAGATCGGGCTGTTCGGATCACTGCCGCCGTCCGGCAGCATGAAGTGGTTCATGCCGCCCAAGCCGGTGACCTTGTCGCGGATGCAGGCCGACACGCAGGAACCGAGCACCGTCACGATCAACATGTCCTTGGGCGTGTAGTAGTACTCGCCCGGCAGGATCTTGGCCGCGTCGCAGTCGAAAGTGCGGTCGTAATACACGTTGGTTGCGAATTGTTCTTTGATTTCGATAGCCATGTTCAATTCTCAGTTCGGTGCGGGTCGCATCAAGGCCGGCGACCATCGAGTTCGTACACGGTTTTGCCACGCAGTTTGAGCGACTCCGACACGTACAGAAAATTTTCGGAGTGGCCGGCAAACAGCAGTGCGTCGGGCTTCATCAAGGGCACGAAGCGCGACAGGATCTTGCGCTGGGTCGCCTTGTCGAAGTAGATCATCACGTTACGGCAAAAAATGACATCGAACGGGCCTTTCAGCGGCCAGCCGTCGCCCAGCAAATTGAGCTGCTTGAAGGTGATCAGCTGGCGCAGTTCGGGGCGCACCCGCACCATGCCTTCCTGCTCGCCCTTGCCGCGCAAGAAAAAGCGCCTGGCCCGTTCGGGCTCCATTTTTTCGATGCGGTCGATTCCGTACACCCCTTGCGCACCGGTGGCCAGCACATTGGTGTCGATATCGGTAGCGATGATCTGCACCGGCGGCGTGAGCGTGTTGAACGCTTCGCACACGGTCATGGCGATCGAATACGGCTCTTCGCCGGTCGACGCCGCCGAGCACCAGATCTGGATCGGATGGTCGCGCAGCTTCTTTACATGCTCGGCCAGCAGCGGGAAGTGGTGCGCTTCGCGGAAAAACGAGGTCAGGTTGGTGGTCAGGGCATTGGTGAACGACTCCCACTCCTCGCCCAGGCGCCCCGCTTCCAGGTCGTCCAGGTAGCGCCCGAACGACACAATGCCGGTGGCGCGCAGGCGCCGCGCCAGGCGGCTGTAGACCATTTCCTGCTTGCTGTCGGCCAGCGAAATGCCGGCGCGCTGGTAAATCAGCGCGCGCACGCGCTCAAAATCACTTTTGGTGAAGTTGAATTCCTTGACGGTGTCGATTTTCGTTTGCGTCACTGCTTCACCCTGTTTTCATGTTCACTGCGCGTGCTGCCAAGTGGCCGGACCGTTCAAAACTCTTCCCAGTCGTCGCCCGGCGTCGCGGCGGCCAGCTTGCGCGGCTTGGCCGCTTGCGCCGGACGCGCCACCGTCGCTACCGCGCGCGAGACCGGCCTGGCGGGCGCCGGGGCCGCGCGCAGCGGCGCCGCCGTCGCGGTCTTGCGATCGTCGCCACTGAGCTTGAAGATGCTCACGGCGGCGGCCAGCAACTGGGCCTGTTCCTGCATGCTCTCGGCGGCGGCGGCGGCTTCCTCGACCAGGGCCGCGTTCTGCTGCGTCATTTCGTCCATCTGGGTGATGGCCTGGTTGACTTCTTCGATGCCGTTGCTCTGTTCCTGGGTCGCCGCGGTGATCTCGCCCATGATGTCGGCCACCTGCTTGATCGAGGTCACGATCAGGTCCATGGTCTGCCCCGCTTCGTCCACCAGCTTGCTGCCGGCATCGACCTTGTCGACCGAATCGCCGATCAGCGCCTTGATTTCCTTGGCCGCACCGGCCGAGCGCTGCGCCAGGTTGCGCACTTCGGACGCCACCACCGCGAAACCGCGCCCCTGTTCGCCGGCGCGCGCCGCTTCCACCGCGGCGTTGAGCGCCAGGATATTGGTCTGGAACGCGATGCCGTCGATGACGCCGATGATGTCGACGATCTTGCGCGAGCTTTCCTTGATCGAGCCCATGGTGTCGACCACCTGCGACACCACGGCGCCGCCCTTGACCGCGACCGACGACGCCGACACGGCCAGCTGGTTGGCCTGGCGCGCATTGTCGGCATTTTGCTTGACGGTGGAGGTCAGTTCTTCCATCGAACTGGCGGTTTCTTCGAGCGAGCTCGCTTGCGACTCGGTGCGCGAGGACAGGTCGGCGTTACCGGAAGCGATTTCCTGCGAAGCGACCGTGATCATCTCGGTCCCGGAGCGCACATCGCCCACGGTTTTCGACAGGCTGTCGTTCATGTCCTTGAGCGCCTTCAGCAGTTCGCTCGTTTCATCCTTGCCCGCGACCCGGATTTCGGAAGTCAGTTCGCCGGCGGCGACCTTCTTGGCCACGGAGACGGCGCCCAGCAAGGGCAAGGTGATCGAACGGGTGGTGACCAGTGCGCACACCACGCCCAGCGCCACGGCCAGCGCGCACACCACGAACATGATCATGCCCACGCGCTGGTCGGCTTCCACCGATTTTTTCAGGAAGTCGTCGGCTTCGACCTGCTGCTTGTCGACCAGTTTGTTCAATACTTCCAGGGTCTTCTGGCTCAGCGGGTCGATGCGCGTGGCGATCACCTTGGCCGCGCCCTCGCTGTTAAACGCCAGCACCTGGCCGATGGCTTCCTTGAAGGCGGCGTCGACTTCCTTGTCGAGCGCAGCCACATCGGCCAGCAGCTTGGTTTCGGCTTCATCCAGGCCGGTGGCCTGCAGGCGCGTGCGCGCCTCTTCATAGCGCTTGCTCTGGACCTTGACCTTGTCCTGTTCCTTCTGCATCAGCGCAACGTCGGACTGCAGGCCGATATTGCGCATGGCGATGCCGGTTTCCAGCATCGAGCTCTTCATGCTGGCCGCATGCAGGTTCTGGGCGCTGGAACTGGCCAGGCCCGTCATCAGGCTGTTCTTGTTGCGCGAGTTAAGCACACTCGCCATCAACGCCATCGCGACCAGGATCAGCAAAATACTGCCGAATCCGAACGCCAGGCGCGTACCAATTTTATAATCGCGCAGATTCATGTTTTCTCTCCTCGATACGTCGTACGGATAGGGACGGCGGCTTCTGGCGAACCGCTCGCTCCGGCGTTGCTGTCAATGCGTCAATGGCCGTCGTCTTATGCGGCCAGTTTTTCGATCAGGCCCATTTCGCCCGACGACATCAGCTTGTCGATGTCGATCAGGATCAGCATGCGCTGGTCCACGGTGCCCAGGCCGACCAGGTAGTCGGAGCCGAAGGCGGTGCCCATTTCCGGGGCCGGCTTGATCTGCTCGGGGGTGAGCGTGGTCACGTCGGAGACGCTGTCGACCACCACGCCCATGATGCGGCCACCGATGTTGAGGATGATGACGACCGTGAACTGGTCATACACCGGGGTGCCGAGGTTGAACTTGATGCGCATGTCCACCACCGGGATGATGATGCCGCGCAGGTTGATCACGCCCTTGATGAAGTCGGGCGCGTTGGCGATGCGGGTGACCGCTTCGTAGCCGCGGATTTCCTGCACTTTCAGGATGTCGATCCCGTATTCTTCCGAGCCGAGCGTGAAGGCCAGAAATTCGCTGCCTGCGCCATCTTTGGCTTCGCCGTTCTTGGAGGAGGTTGAGGTCATGGACATGATAAATTCCTATCTGGTTTGGTGTACGTTAAGAGAAGATGGCGTCGTCGGCCAGCTGGCGCGAGGAGCGCATCAGGGCCGTGACGTCGAGGATCAGCGACACGCCGCCATCGCCAAGGATGGTGGCGCCGGAAATCCCGGTCACCTTGCGGTAATTCGATTCGAGGTTCTTGACCACGACCTGCTGCTGGCCGACCAGGTCGTCGACGAACAGGCCGGCCTTGCGCCCGTCCGACTCGAGGATCACGACGATGCCTTCGCACGGGTTGGTAAAGCGCGGCGTGATGTCGAACATCTGGTGCAGCGGAATCAGGGGCAGGTATTCGCCGCGCACCTTGATCACCGGGCCGCGGCCCGAGATTTCCTTGATGTCTTCCGGGGACGGTTGCAGCGATTCGACCACGAAGCCGAGCGGCAGGATATACACTTCCTCGCCGCAGCGGATCGACATGCCGTCCAAAATGGCCAGGGTCAGCGGCAGCGAAATCGAGATCGTGGTGCCGAAGCCTTTGGCCGAGCGGATGTCGACCGAGCCGCCCATGGCCATGATGTTGCGCTTGACGACATCCATGCCCACGCCGCGTCCGGACACGTCGGTCACCGTTTCGGCGGTCGAGAAGCCCGGCGCGAAAATGAGCTGCCATACTTCGCCGTCGGTCATGCTCTCGCCCACCGGCAGCCCGTTCTGGGCCGCCTTGGCCAGGATCCGTTCGCGGTTCAGGCCACCGCCGTCGTCGGACACTTCGATCACGATATTGCCGCCCTGGTGGCCGGCCGAGAGGAACAGCCGCCCCGCTTCGGTCTTGCCGGCGGCGGCGCGCGCTTCCGGCATTTCGATGCCGTGGTCGATACTGTTGCGCACCAGGTGGGTGAGCGGATCGACGATGCGTTCGATCAGGCCCTTGTCCAATTCGGTGGCGGCGCCATGGGTGATGAAATCGACCTTCTTGCCCAGTTTCGCGGCCAGGTCGCGCACCATGCGCGGAAAGCGCGAGAACACGAAATCCATCGGCATCATGCGGATCGACATGACCGCTTCCTGCAGGTCGCGCGTGTTGCGCGTGAGCTGGCTGACGCTGTTCAAGAGCCGTTCGTGCAGCATCGGGTCGAGCGCGTCGCTGCGCTGCTCGATCATGGCCTGGGTGATCACCAGTTCGCCGATCAGGTTGATCAACTGGTCGACCTTTTCGATCGAAACGCGGATCGACGACGATTCGGCGGCGGCGTGCTTGTCGTCTTTTTTGACGACGGCTTTTTTCTCGGCCGGCTCGCCGATCTCGAGCGGCTCGGCGCGCGCGCCCGGCGGCGCGGCGGCCGCCGCGCTGTTACCGGTGGGAGCGACAATGCCGGCCGTGGCGCGGATATGTTCGATCGGCTGGAAAAAGCCGTAACCGCGTTCCTCGTCGGTCTGGACCTGGGTGGGGGCGTCGATCGGGTCGAAAAAGCCGTAACCCATGTCGTCTTCGATCTTGGCCCGTTCGCGGTCTTCGATGATCTGCTGCTCGGGCGTGAGCGCCGGCGCTTCGAAAATTTTCAGGTCGTCGGGGTTGAGCACGAACGAGCAGATCGCAATGATGTCGTCCAACGACTCGTGCGTGGTGACGGTGATCGCATGCCGGTCGTCCGGCAGCGGCATGACCGACACGCGCCCGAGCAGGCCCAGTTCGGCCGTGAGCGCATTCACATCGCGTTGCTCCACATGCGGCATCTCGATGCGAAAGCGCCGCCCGCCGGTGCTCACGTTGGCCTTGATCGAACTCTGGATGAACGAGGGCGCCGGCGGCGCGGCCACCGGCACCACATCCTGCGAGAGCTCCTGCAGCATCATGCGCACATTGGCCACGGCATCCTGGTCGACGTGGGCGCCGTTGCGATGGCCGTCGAGCTGCATCTTGAGGATGTCCTTGGCCGCGAGGAAGGCGTCGACGTGTTCGGCGGTGAGCGCCATTTCGCCTTTGCGGATGCGGTCGAGCAGCGACTCCAGGAAATGGGTCACTTCGGTCATGTCGTTCAGGCCGAACGTCGACGAACCGCCCTTGATCGAGTGGGCGGTGCGGAAAATGGCGTTCAGGTCTTCCGGATCCGGCGACGCGATGTCGACGGCCAGCAGCAGACGCTCTTTTTCGGCCAGCAGTTCTTCGGCTTCATCGAAGAAGACCTGGAAAAACTGGCTTATGTCGATGGTCATGGTCAGACTCCGTGAATTTCGCGATGCATCATGGCGCGTGCTCCCACCCGGTTCATCAACCGATGACTTTTTTGACGACTTCGATCAGGCGCTGCGGGTCGAACGGCTTGACCAGCCAGCCATTGGCGCCGGCGGCACGTCCCTTGGTCTTCATTTCGTCGGACGATTCGGTGGTCAGCATCAGGATCGGCACCTTCTGGTACGCGGGCAGGCCGCGCAGCAGTTTGATCAGGGACAGGCCGTCCATGCGCGGCATGTTCTGGTCGGTCAGCACCAGGTCGACCGTTTGCTGCTTGGCTTTTTCGAGCCCGTCCTGGCCGTCGACCGCTTCCACCACGAGGTAGCCCGCGGCCTTGAGACTGAATGCCACCATCTGGCGCAGCGAACTGGAATCGTCGACTGCGAGTATTGTTTTAGCCATTTTTGCTCCTGCTTTTTTTGAATCGGGGGCACTGCGCCCATAATCATCGAGAGTGAACCTTAGAACAGTTCTATGTCGCCACTTTCCAGATGCTGCTGATTGACTGCTTTTCTTAGTACACTGCGTAATTCGAGCGACTGGATCGCCAGCGCCATGCTGACCTTGCCGAGCAGTTCGACGATTTCTTCGCTGCCCGTCTCGGGCACGATGTCGGCGCCGTGCGCACCCAGGGTGCCGAGGAACTCGCGCAGGCCGGTCACCCGTTTCAGGGTGCGGTCGATCAACTGGCTCGTCATGTCCTGGAACTGCATGCTGGTGATCGCCGTGTTCACGTGCGCGCCGATCTCGCCCGACATGGCGCCCAGGCGCGCGCTGTCTTCCGGGCTCGGCGTGCCGCCGGCCAGCAGCAGGTTGATGGTATCCTGCTGCGCCCCGACGGCGGTATGAATGGCCATGAAACTGCTGGTGAGCTTGTCGATGGCTTCCTCCAGCAGCAAATGGGTCTGGAGCAGATCGGTCTCGACTTCCGTCAGGTGCTTCTTGCCGTGATCCGACACGCCCGACAGCAAGCGCTTCACGTGCGAGCCCAGTATTTTCTTTCTTGTCATTCGCCCTCTCCCGTAACTTCCCTGGCCATCATGGCGCCGCCTTCGTTACTGCCGGTGCTGCTGCCGGCGCCTGTCCCGCCGCCGGCGTAGCGACGCCCGGCGTGGCGACGCCCGACTGCTCCGGCACCTCCATCGAGGCGCCGTCGCGCATGACCGCTTCTTCCGTGCGCTTGTTCATGACGATGATGCTGATGCGCCGGTTCGCCGCGGAAAACGGATCCTGGCGGTCCAGCGGCGCCGCTGCGGCCAGTCCCACCACGCGCAGGATCTTGGCGTCGCTCATGCCGCCGATGACCAGTTCGCGCCGCGACGCATTCGCGCGGTCGGCCGACAATTCCCAGTTGCTGTAACCGGTGTCACTCATGTACGGGGTCGAATCGGTGTGGCCCGACAGGCCGATCCGGTTCGGCACTTCATTCAAGACGATCCCGATCACGTGCAGGATGTCGCGCGTGTACGGCTGCAGTTCGGCCTTGGCCAGGTTGAACATCGGCCGGTTCAATTCGTCCACGATCTGGATGCGCAAGCCTTCGCTGGTGATATCGAGCAGCAGCTGGTTCTTGTATTTTTTCAGCAGCGGATTGGCCTCGATGGTCGCTTCCAGCTTGGCCTTGAGTGTCTTGAGGCGGTCCGCCTCGGCCGCTTCCAGCGCCGCCTTGGCCGCCTTCAGGTCATACGTTTTCTTGTCCGGGTTTTCGCCGCGCTTGACCTGGCCGGTGCGGCGCGACAAATCCTGGCCGCCGCCCTGCAGGATCGAGGAACTGTCGCCGCTGCCCGAGCCGCCCGCCAGCGCCACCTTCAGCGGGGTCTGGAAAAATTCGGAAATGCCGTTCAAGTCACCCTTGCTGGTCGAACCCAGGAGCCACATCAGCAGGAAAAAAGCCATCATCGCCGTCACGAAGTCGGCGTAGGCGATCTTCCAGGCGCCGCCGTGGTGGCCGCCGGCGGTCTTCTTGATGCGCTTGACGATAATCGGCCGCAGGCCTTCATCGGACATATGCGCTCCGTCTGGTCGGCATCATGCAAGGGGCTAAGTGGCTGGGCATGATGGGCTTATTTGGTCTTCGATTTCTTGATGTGGTCTTCCAGCTCGGCGAAGGTCGGTCGCTCGGTCGAGTACAGCACCTTGCGCCCGAATTCAACCGCCAGCGCTGGCGCGTAGCCGTTCAAGCTTGCCAGCAGGGTCACTTTCACGCACTGGAACATCTTGGTCGACTCTTCCAGCTTCTGTTCGAGCAGGCTGGCCAGCGGGCCGACGAAGCCGTACGCCAGCAAAATCCCGAGGAAGGTGCCGACCAGCGCCTTGGCGATCAGGATGCCCAGTTCGGCCGGCGGAATGCCGACCGACTCCATCGTGTGCACCACGCCCATCACCGCCGCCACGATGCCGAACGCCGGCAAGCCATCGCCCAGCTTGGCGATGCAATGGGCCGGAACCGCGCCTTCGTGGTGGTGCGTTTCAATTTCGTTATCCATCAGATTTTCAATCTGGAAGGCGTCCATATTTCCCGATACCATCAAACGCAGATAATCGGTCATGAATTCGACAATATGGTGGTCGGCCAGCACGCCGGGATATTTGGAAAACACCGGGCTTTGTTCCGGGTTTTCGATATCGCCTTCAATCGACATCAAGCCTTCCTTGCGCACTTTGGAAAGGACGTCGAACAGCAGCGACATCATCTCCATGTACAGGTCCTTGGTATAGCGCGAGCCCTTGAACAGGCCGGGAACGGCCTTGAGCGTGGCCTTGATCGATTTGCTGTTATTGCCGACAAAAAAAGCGCCAAAAGCCGCACCGCCGATCATCACCAGTTCGAGCGGCTGGAACAGCGACGCCAGGTGGCCGCCACTGGCGGCAAAGCCGCCGAAGACGGAACCGCAAACGATGATGTATCCGAGTATGACTAACAAGTGCGCTGACTCCCAGGTTGGAAAGAGCTCGGGCAGCGCCCGACGTTTTAAAGAAAACAACGCCAATATATGAATGGCAATGAATGCTGTCGTTTCTTTAAATTGCTCGATTCATTTAATTTACATACGGAACTACAATAGCGTGAGACGGCCCGAGCGGCAAGGAAAACCCTGCCGTCTGTCTCCTAAAAGTGCCATCCGTAGAGAGGCGCGCCACGCCCTGTAGGCATAAGAATAATATCCGGCGTTTTTTCCGTTATCAGAAACTCATAACTGAGCAAAATGCTACCGGGACGCATCTCTTTTGAGGCCTTGTTCCATAAAGCACTCATTGGCGCCGGCGACAGATAAGCGAACACCGCGTCGTAGTTACTTAAATCAAGATTGTCGTAATCGCCACGTACAAAACGCGCGCGACTTGCGGTAAGCCGGGCGCGCAAAAAGCTCAGCAGCCAGGGCAGGGGCGCCAGTTCGATGCCCACAAAATCCGACTCCGGCCGGCGCCGCGCCATCTCCATCGTAAAACCGCCCAGGCCGCTGCCGATATCGATCACCAGCAAGGGTTTGTCTTTGGGCAGCAGCTTGTCGACTTCATTCCAGACCCACTTGCCGGAGGGGTAGTACGGCACCTGGGTGCGGAAGGTGGACCAGTACAGCGCCAGCAGGAACAGGAACACGCCCAGGAACAGCAGCGGAGGCATGTCGAGGCTGAGCGCGCCGGTCAAGGCCAGCGGAAACACCAGCGCGATCCCGAGCCACCACACGGCCAGGCCGCGCAGGCGCGTCATGGCGCAGGCGACGATGCCCTGCACCAGGGCGAGATCGGCATACGCCAAGGCGGCGCCGCTGCGCGCCAGCAGGAACACGATGAGCAAGGTCAGCGGAAAAGCCAGGCATTGCAGCAGCAGCGCCTGCACCGCGGGGGCACGCCAGATGCGGCGAAGGGCAAGGCTTGCGCCCTGCCCTTCGGAGGATGTGCGGGAAGGTTTGCCGGTCACGCGTTCAGCAGCGCCGTCGCGGCGGCGTGCGCGTCCCTGGCCGCTTTGGCGTCCCTGGCGTCGCTCGCATCCTTGGCGTCTTTGGCATCCTTGACCTTCCTGGTCTTGCCGGCGCGCGAAGGCATGTTGCACAGGCCGCACTGATACCCGTGGTTCAGGTCGAGGCAATCGACCACGAACTTGCCCTGGCACTTGTCGCACGGGGCCATGGCCAGCATTTTGCTCTGGAAGAAGCGCACCAGGGTCCACGCGCGGGTGAGCGAGAGCAGCGCTTCGACGCCGGGCTCGGGCGGCATTTGTTCGAGGTACAGCTTGTAGGCCTTCATGACCGCTTCGATACCGGTGGCGCCGGCATGCTCGACCAGGAATTTATGGATATTGATGAACAGCGAAGCGTGGATATTCGGCTGCCAGGTGAGGAACCAGTCGGTCGAGAAAGGCAGCATGCCCTTCGGCGGCGAGACGCCCTTGAGTTCCTTGTACAGCTTGAGCAAGCGTTCGCGCGAGAGCGACACTTCGGTCTCGAGCAACTGCAAGCGGGCGCCCAGGTTGATCAGCTCCATGGCCAGGCCGATTTCCTGGGCTTCCGATACGACGCTTTTCTTGGCCATGAGCTCTCCCGAGGTTGCTGTTGTTGGCCGCGACTGCGACAAACCAGGCAACGCTTAAACGATTTCTTCGACTGCCTGGCCGGCCATCAGGATGGCGGCGTGGGACTGGGCGAGGACGCGGTCTTTGCTATTGCTGGTCAACATCGACAGAATAGCACCATCGTCGAAGCGGAAGCGCGCCAGCATCATATTGCCGCCAGCCAACTTCAGGATCTGGGAATTGCTCATGTTTTCGATCAGTTCAGCGATGTCCGCCGAAATCCCGAGACGGAAGATCGCGGTCACTTTGTCGGCGCGAATCATCTGCTGGGCGAGCATCAGGTAGCTCAGGTTCGCATCACGAATTTCAGCCATCATGTCGTTCGCAGTCATTTTCCGTCTCCTTCAATCCGTTGAAATCTGGCGCTGTGTTCGTATTGCCAGTGAGATAGATTCTGACTGTACAGCAACAATACGAGAATAGGCGCGCGCCTGTATTTTGGGTGAGGTACAGATGAGGCAAGTCCGTAGGTGTTCGTCCTACGAACCCTGCCGGATCATGGTCGCGCCCCTATGAAAACGGGGCGGAGAAGCTGATTGTGGGGCGCTGTGTAACTGACCCGTCGACGCGGTTTTTCTGTCGTCTTGTACCGGTTACGTCAAACTTTTGGAGAACTTGAGGGTTTTTTCAAAATAAATTCAAAAAAACTGAAAACAGTTTGAAAGTTCCGCGTGTCTGACTCGGTAACGGCGGGTGGACGGGGAACTTGAGGGGAAGTTGAAAAATATTTTCACGCTCAGTGCTCAGGTCGTTTCCGTAACGCCCCTGTCGTTCTCGCAGCCAGCTCGTCGTTCCCGCGAAGGCGGGAATCCAAGTACGTGCCGACGCCACTAGCGGATCAATCAACTTGGGTTCCCGCCTTCGCGGGAACGACGGGGCGGGGGCCATTCCCGCCTCCCGCCTCAATTTTCTTGCTACACTGCCGCATTGGCTCAAATTACATGAAGCCTAAAGTATTTCTAAGGTGAACGATGAACCGTAACGACTGCCTTGCCCTCGACGCCGGCGACGCCCTCGCCCCCTTGCGCCAGCAATTCGACCTGCCCGATGGCCTGATCTACCTCGACGGCAACTCGCTGGGCGCCCGCCCGCGCGCCGCCCTCGCCCGCGCGCAAGACGTCATCGCCCGCGAATGGGGCCGCGACCTGATCACCAGCTGGAACACGGCCGGCTGGTTCGACCTTCCCAAGCGCCTCGGCGACCGCCTCGCCCCGCTGATCGGCGCGGCGGCCGGCGAGGTCGTCGTCAACGACACCACCTCGCTCAACCTGTTCAAGGCGCTCGCCGCGGCCCTGCACATGCAGTCGGGCTCGCCCGGGCGCAAGCTCATCGTCACCGAACGCAGCAACTTCCCCACCGACCTGTACATGGCCCAAGGCCTGACCGGCTGGCTCGACCGCGGCTACGAGGTGCGCCTGGTCGACTCGGTCGAGGAGCTTGCCGGCGCTGTCGGGCAAGACTGCGCGGTCGTCATGCTCACCCACGTGAATTACCGCACCGGCTACCAGCACGACATGGCCGCCATGAGCCGCCACGCGCACGAACAGGGCGCGCTGATCCTGTGGGACCTGGCCCACTCGGCCGGCGCCGTGCCGCTCGAGCTGCAACGCGACGGCGCCGACCTGGCCGTCGGCTGTACATATAAGTACCTCAACGGCGGCCCCGGCGCGCCGGCCTTTATCTGGGTGCCCGAGCGCCACCAGGCGGCCTTCACCCAGCCGCTGTCGGGCTGGTGGAGCCACGCCCGGCCGTTCGCCATGGCGCCCGAATTCGAGCCGACCGCCGGCATCGGACGCGCGCTGTGCGGCACCCAGCCGATCGTCTCGCTGTCCCTGGTCGAATGCGGGCTCGAGATCTTCGAACAAACCGACATGCACGCCATCCGCGCCAAGTCGCTGGCCCTGACCGACTTGTTCATCGCCCTGGTCGAACAACGGTGCGCCAGCCATCCGCTGGGCCTTGCCACCCCGCGCGAGCATGCGCGGCGCGGCAGCCAGGTCAGTTTTACCCACCCGCACGGCTACGCGGTGATGCAAGCCCTGATCGCGCGCGGCGTCATTGGCGACTACCGCGAGCCGGCCATCATGCGCTTCGGCTTTACGCCGCTGTACACCAGCTTTGCCGACGTCTGGGACGCGGTCGAGATCCTGCGCCAGATCCTCGATGACCGAGCCTACGATATTGCCGCCAGCCGCGGCGCCGTTACCTGAAAGCGAATTATGTCCGATGAAGCAAAATGCCCGGCCCAATGGCACGGCGCCAAGATGGATTTCAGCGAAGCGATGAGCTACGGCGACTACCTGGGACTCGACCAGATCCTGGGCGCCCAGCATCCACGCTCGCCCAACCACAATGAAATGCTGTTCATCGTGCAGCACCAGACCAGCGAATTGTGGCTCAAGCTGATGCTGCACGAATTGCACGCGGTGCGCGCCAACCTGCGCGCCGGGGAACTGGCGCCGGCCTTCAAGATGCTGGCCCGGGTGGCGCGCATCATGGACCAGTTGGTGCACGCCTGGGACGTGCTGGCGACCATGACGCCGACCGAATACACCGCCATCCGCCCGTTCCTGGGCGCGTCGTCGGGCTTTCAGTCGCACCAGTACCGCGAACTCGAATTCCTGCTCGGGAACAAGAACGCGGCGCTGTTGAATGTGCACGACACCGCGCCGGCGGCGCACGCGGTGCTCGATCGCGAACTGCGCGCGCCCTCGGTCTACGACGAAGCGGTGATGCTGCTCGCGCGCAGCGGCTTTGCCATCGCGCCCGAACGCCTGAACGCCGACTGGACCCTGCCGACCCGCGCCGACGACTCGGTCAAGGCGGCCTGGCTGACCGTATACCAGGACCCGTCGCAGCACTGGGCCTTGTACGAACTGGCCGAAAAGCTGGTGGACATGGAGACCGCCTTTCGCTTCTGGCGCTTCCGCCACGTGACGACGGTCGAACGCATCATCGGTTTCAAAACCGGCACCGGCGGCACGGCCGGCGTGAGCTACCTGCGCAAGATGCTCGATGTAGTGCTGTTTCCGGAGTTGTTCTCGCTGCGCACGGCCCTGTAAGCGGTACAAGAGCCTGGAAGGTTCGCGCTGCGCCGGGCGACGACTTCATGATCAGCCAGCCGGTATCCTGAATACTTGCAGCAAGTCAGTGTTTCTTCCACGCCGCACGGCGGAAAGGTTTCCATTGACTTGGACGGGAGCATGATGTCAAATGTTCCACAGTCACCTGAAAACGATTTCAAAACTATTCGGGGACGACAGGCGCCAAGGTGCGCCGCACGCAGAACCGAGATGGCAGCAAGCCCGATCCCGCCACTGGCCCGTCGCCCCTCGCTCACCGACATCGACTCAGGAGACAATAGCGATGAGCATGACCCTCAGCAATGCAGCAGTATTGCGCCCAACCTTCCGCCCGACTTTCCACCTCCCCTTCACGCGCCTGGCCGCCGTGCTGGCGCTGTCGCTGTGCGCCGGCGCCGCGCTGGCCGATGTGGCGGCGCTGTCGGTGGCCGGCAACCAGGTGCTGGTCGGCGGCAAGCCGGGCAGCATCAGCGGCAGCAGCATGTACTGGTCCAACAACGGCTGGCCCGGCGCGCGCTTCTACAACGCCGGCGCGGTCGGCTGGCTCAAGGAAGACTGGAAGGCCAAGCTGGTGCGCGCCGCCATGGGCGTGGAAGAAGACGGCGGCTACATCCAGTTCCCGGCCGATAACAAGGCGCGCGTCAAGGCGGTGGTGGACGCCGCCATCGCCAAGGACATGTACGTCATCATCGACTGGCACTCGCACTACGCCTTCCGCCATCAAAACGAAGCGATCGCCTTCTTCCAGGAGATGGCGCGCACCTACGGCAACCACAAGCACGTCATCTACGAGATCTACAACGAACCGAAGGACGACGTCACCTGGGACGCCAACGTCAAGCCGTACGCGCAGGCGGTGATCGCGGCGATCCGGGCGATCGATCCCGACAACCTGATCATCGTCGGCTCGCCGCACTGGTCGCAGGATGTCGACATCGCCTCGCGCAATCCGATCACGGGCCACAGCAACATAGCCTACACCCTGCACTTCTACGCCGGCACCCACACCCAATACCTGCGCGACAAGGCCACCACCGCCATGAACAACGGCCTGGCCCTGTTCGTGACCGAATGGGGTTCGGTCAACGCGGACGGCAACGGCGGCGTGAACTACCCCGAAACCAACGCCTGGATCGACTTCATGAAGAAGCACAACATCAGCAACGCCAACTGGGCGCTGGATGATGCCAGAGAAGGCTCGGCCAGCCTGGTGCCGGGAGCCAGCTCCAACGGTGGCTGGGCCAACTGGGACCTGACCGAATCGGGCAAGCAGGCGCGCGAGACGGTGCGCAACTGGCCATCGACGCCGGATGCCGGCTGCGCCACCGCCAGCGTGCCATCGACCATCCAGGCCGAAGCCTGGTGCCAGATGAGCGGCGTGCAGCTGGAAGCGACCAGCGACGCCGGCGGCGGCCAGAACGTCGGCTACATCGACAGCGGCGACTGGATGAACTACACGGTCGACGTGCCGTCCGCCGGGCTGTACACGGTGTCGTACCGCGTAGCGAGCGCCAGTGGCGGCGGCAGCATCAGCCTGGAACGGGCCGGCGGCAGCCCGGTGTTCGGCACCAAAGCGGTGGGCGCGACCGGCGGCTGGCAAAACTGGAGCACCATCTCGCACGACGTGCAGCTCCCGGCCGGCAAGCAGTCGATCGGGATCGCGGCCAAGACCGGCGGCTTTAACCTGAACTGGATCGGCATCGCCGCCGCCGGATCGGGCGGGCAGATCGCGCTGATCCAGGCCGAAGACCATGCCAGCATGAGCGGCGTGGAGTCGGAACCGACCACCGACGCCGGC
This sequence comes from Massilia sp. CCM 8734, assembly GCF_011682155.1. NCBI lineage: Bacteria > Pseudomonadati > Pseudomonadota > Betaproteobacteria > Burkholderiales > Oxalobacteraceae > Massilia > Massilia sp. CCM 8734. The sequence goes on along the minus strand of NZ_WHJI01000005.1, from coordinate 212,739 downwards.
GGCGGCAGGAACGCCAGCCATATCGATACCGGCGACTGGATGTCGTACACCAACGCACCCGTGCTCATTCCCGAAACCGGCGCCTACACGATCGAATTCCGGGTGGCCAGTCCGGGCGGCGGCGAGCTCAGTTTCGAGGAAGCCGGCGGCAAGCCGAACTACGCCACGGTAGCGGTGCCGGCCACGGGCGGCTGGCAGAACTGGGCCTCGGTGAACCGGACCGTGACCTTGTCGGCCGGCAGCCATTCGTTCGGCGTGTATGCGAAACAGGGCGGCTGGAACCTGAACTGGATCAAGGTGAGCAAGGGCGCGCGATAACGCCCCCTGTGCCGCGGCCGGGCGCGCTGTTCATGCCAGTGCGCCCGGCCGCGTGCACAACCGCTGGCGCCTTTAGTCGTACAATCGTTGTAATCGAACCAACGACAGCGGAGGGGTAATGGATTGCGATGTACTGACATTGGCGGGGATCTGGAATTCGGGGCCGTCGCACTGGCAAACGCACTGGGAACGGCGCAACCCGAAGTGGAAGCGGGTCGCGCACCGCGACTGGAACAATCCCGATTGTCACGAATGGGTCGATGAACTCGATGCGGCCATTGCGATGAGCGAAGGGCCGCCGATCCTGGTGGCGCACAGCATGGCGTGCGGCCTGGTGGCGCACTGGGCGCGTTCGGAATCAAAGCTCGGTATCAGCGGGGCCTTCCTGGTGGCGCCGGCCGATGCCGATGCCCACTCGTTTCCGTCCGAGGCGGTGGGGTTTGCGCCGGTGCAGCTGCAAAAGCTGCCGTTTCCGAGCATTGTGGTGGCCAGCACCAACGATCCTTACGTGTCGATCGAACGCGCACGCGCGTTTGCCCAGGCGTGGGGCAGCCGCTTCGTCGAGATTGGCGACGCGGGGCATATCAATGGGGAGAGCGGGTACGGCGACTGGCCGGAGGGGGAGAAGCTGTTGGGGGAGCTGTGCAAGCAGGTGTCGGGGTAACATGCCAACGTAATTTGACAATTCACGTTACCCTCAAAACCGTCGTTCCCGCGCAGGCGGGAACCCAATTTCGTGCCGCAGTTGCAGGCGGCTCCAAAAAACTTGGGTTCCCGCCTGCGCGGGAACGACGGTCTTGAAGATAGCGGTACTAACGGAGCTTACTTCGCGCCGGCGAGCAGCATCTCGTTCAGGCGCTTGACGAACGTCGCCGGATCGCTCAGCGAACCGCCTTCAGCCAGCAGCGCCTGGTCGAACAAGATGTGCGCCCAGTCGCCGAACTGGGTGCTCGCCGCGTCTTCATTCTTCAAACGCGTCACCAGCGGGTGATTCGGGTTGATCTCCAAAATCGGCTTCGACTCCGGCGCACTCTGCCCGGCCGCCTTCAACATGCGCAGCAGGTTGCCCGACAGCTCATTTTCATCGGCCACCAGGCAGGCTGGCGAATCGGTCAGGCGGAACGTCACGCGCACGTCCTTGGCCTTCTCGCCCAGCGCCGCCTTCATGCGCTCGACCAGGTCCTTGTAGGAGGTTTCGGTTTCTTCGTGTTCCTTCTTCTCGGCTTCATCTTCCAGGCCGCCCAGATCAAGGCCACCCTTGGCCACCGACACCAGTTCCTTGCCTTCGAACTCGGTCAGGAACGACAGCATCCATTCATCGACGCGGTCGGTCATCAACAGCACTTCCACGCCCTTCTTGCGGAAGATTTCGAGGTGCGGGCTGTTCTTGGCAGCGGTGTAATTGTCGCCGGTGACGTAGTAGACCTTCTCCTGGCCTTCCTTCATGCGCCCGATGTAATCGGCCAGCGAGGTCGTCTGGTCGGCGTTCTCGTTGGCGGTCGAGGCGAAACGCAGCAACTTGGCGATGCGTTCGAGGTTGCCGGAATCTTCGCCGATGCCTTCCTTGAGAACCTGGCCGAATTCCTTCCAGAAGGTGGTGTACTTGTCCTTCTTTTCCTGCTCCTCGGCGTTGGCCAATTCTTCGAGCATGCCCAGCACGCGCTTGGTCGAACCTTCGCGGATCACCTTCACATCGCGCGATTCCTGCAGGATCTCGCGCGACACGTTCAGCGGCAGGTCGTTCGAATCGATCACGCCCTTGATGAAGCGCAGGTAGGCCGGCATCAGCTGCTCGGCATCGTCCATGATGAACACGCGCTTGACGTACAGCTTGATGCCGCCGCGCTTGTTGCGGTCCCACAGGTCGAACGGGGCGTGGCCCGGCACGTACAGCAATTGCGTGTATTCGCTGCGGCCCTCGACCCGGTTATGGGTGTGGGCCAGCGGCGCCTGGAAGTCGTGCGAGACGTGCTTGTAGAATTCCTCGTACTGCTCGGGCGTGATGTCGTTCTTGTTGCGGGCCCACAGCGCGCTGGCCTGGTTGACCGTCTCGGTTTCATCCTTGAGGACTGTCTCGCTTTTCTCGGCGTCCCACTCGTCCTTTTGCATCACGATCGGCAGCGAGATGTGGTCCGAGTACTTGCGGATGATCGATTTCAGCTTCCAGCTCGACAGCAGCTCGTCCTCGCCTTCGCGCAGGTGCAGGATGATGTCGGTGCCGCGCGCGGTCTTCTCGATCGCTTCGACGCTGTAATCGCCCTCGCCCGCCGACTCCCAGCGCACGCCTTCGGATGCTTCGGCGCCGGCGCGGCGGGTTTCGACCGTGATCTTGTCGGCCACGATGAAGCCCGAGTAGAAGCCCACGCCGAACTGGCCGATCAGGGCCGCGTCGGCCTGCTGGTCGCCGGACAGTTTGCCGAAGAATTCCTTGGTGCCCGACTTGGCGATGGTGCCCAGGTGCGAAATGACTTCGTCGCGGCTCATGCCGATGCCGTTGTCGGAAATGGTGACCGTGCGCGCTTCCTTGTTAAAGGCGACGCGGATTTTCAGTTCTGGGTCGTTACCGTATAAAGCGTCGTTATTGATCGCCTCGAAGCGCAGCTTGTCGGACGCGTCGGACGCGTTCGAAATGAGCTCGCGCAGGAAGATCTCCTTGTTCGAGTACAGGGAGTGGATCATCAGTTGCAGCAACTGTTTTACTTCTGCTTGAAAACCAAGGGTTTCTTTTTCGGCAACAGCCATTTTTAGTCCTCGTGTAAGACGGGTTGAACGGATTGTGCAGAAATGGGGGTGTTCCGGGCGATTTCAAGGCCTGCGAACCGGGCTCCCCAGTTCCTTGGCCAGAAATTCCCACACGCCCGGCTCCTGGGAGGTCGACACATTCATGCGCATCCGGGTCGACGGCAGCTGGCTGGGCGAAAACAGCGCCCCCGGCGCCAGCAGCAAACCGGCGGCCATGGCGCGTTCGGCCAGGGCAATGGTATCGACACCGGTGTCGGCCCAGATGAACATGCCCGCCGGCGGCGCCACGTCGATGCGCAAGCCGACCTTTTCCATCTGGCGCACCGTGTGCGCGCGCACCGCGTCGAGCCGTGCGCGCAGGCGGTCGGCGTGCTTGCGGTACAAGCCCTCGGAGAGCACTTTGTATACCACGCGCTCGCCGATGTCGCTGGTGGTGAGCGTGGCCAGCATCTTGCGGTCGCACAGGCGCTGCGCCCACTCGGGCGAGGTGGCGATGAAGCCGACCCGCAGGTTGGCCGCCAGCGACTTGGAAAAGCCGCCCAGGTAAATCACCCGTTTCAGCTGGTCGAGCGCCGCCATGCGCGTGGCCGGCTGCACCGCGCTGCCGGGATGCAGGTCGCAATAGATATCGTCTTCGACGATGGTAAAGCCGTGTTCCTCGGCGATGCGCAGCACCTGGAACGCCTTGGCCGCCGACAGCGAGGTGGAGGTGGGGTTGTGCAGCACCGAATTGATCACGTACAGCTTCGGTCTGTGCAGCGCCGCCATGGCGGCCAGCTGGGCGAGGTCCGGGCCATCGGGCAGGCGTGGAATGCCGACCACCTTCAGCCCCATCGCCGCAAAAGCGCCGAACATCAGGAACCAGGCCGGGTCGTCGACCAAAATGGTGTCGCCGGGACGGGTGAACTCGCGCGCCACCAGGTCCAGCGCCTGGGTCACGCCGACGGTGGTCACGAACTGCTCGGGCGCGGCGTCGATTTCGAGCTCGGCCAGTTTTAGCTGGAGCTGCTGGCGCAGCGGCAGGAAGCCCTGCGGCATGCCGTAGTTAAGCAGCAGCGCGGCGCTCTGGCGGCTGACCGCGCGCAGGGCGTTGGCGATCATCGGGCCGTCCAGCCATTCGGACGGCAGCACGCCGGAGCCGGGCACCCGCTGCGAGGGCGCGGGACGGAACATGTTGCGGATCAGCCAGACCACGTCGAGCGGCTTGGTTTCCAGCGCCGCCGGCGCGGCGTCCGGCGCCGAGCGCTCGCCGGCGTTGAGCGGCGAGCGCTCGCGCACGAAGAAGCCGGCGCCACGGCGCGACTCCACGTACCCCTTGGCCACCAGCTTGTCGTAGCTGGCCACCACCGTGAAGCACGACACACTGTGAGTGGCGGCGAACTGGCGGATCGACGGCATGCGCGCGCCGCTGCGCAGGATTTTATCGTCGATGCGGTTTGAGACCGAACGCACGATCTGGTCGATCAGCGTTTCGCCCGAGCCGCGCGTGAGCAGGCCGATGGCGGGATTGCTTGTATTGGTCATGGCACCGTCACAGTATGCGTAATTATGTTGATAAGTGTATTTGCACTGTACTGGTTTTCTCGTCTAGGATACACCCATCGACCCACCTTTGAAAGAGCGCCATGTACTTGCCGTCCCTTGCCGAACTCGATGCCGCCGCGGCCCTTGTGTACCGCGCCATGCCGCCCACGCCGCAGTATTCGTGGCCGCTGCTGAACGAGGCGCTCGGCACCGAGGCCTGGGTCAAGCACGAGAATCACACGCCGCTCGGCACCTTCAAGGCGCGCGGCGCGGTGGTCTATCTCGATGCGCTGGTGCGGCGCGCGCCCGAGGTGCGCGGCATCATCGCCCCGAGCCGCGGCAACCATGGGCAGGCGATCGCCTTCAGCGGCGCGCGCCTGGGATTGCAGGTGACGGTGGTGGTCCCGCACGGGAACAGCGTGGAAAAGAACGCCTGCATGCGCGGCCTGGGCGCGCGCGTCATCGAACATGGCCACGACTTCCAGGAAAGCCGCGAGCATGCGCTGGCGCTGATGCGCGAGGAAGGCCTGCACATGGTGCCCTCGTACCACGAAGACCTGGTGGCGGGCGTGGCCAGCGGCTGGCTCGAACTGTTCCGCGCCCAGCCCGACCTGGACCTGGTGCTGGTGCCGATCGGCCAGGGTTCGGGCATCTGCGGCGCCATCGCGGCGCGCCACGCGCTGGGCGTGAAAACCCGGATCATCGGCGTGGTGTCGAGCCATGCGCCGGCGTACCAGCTCTCATTCCGGGCCGGGTACAGCATCGAAGCGGCGGTCAGCACGGTGGTGGCCGACGGGCTGGCGTGCCGCGTGGCCGATGCGGCGTCGCTGGTGGCGGTGCTCGAATGGGCCGACGACGTGCTGGCCGTGACCGACGACGAAGTCGCACGCGCCATGCGCCTGTATTACCGCTGCACCCACAACCTGGCCGAGGGCGCGGGCGCGGCGGCGCTGGCGGCGGCCATGCAGATCAAAGACGGGCCGCTGATCCGAGGCAAGAAGATCGGCCTGCCATTGACTGGCGGCAATGTCGACGCCGAACTGTTTCGCCACATCCTGCAAGGACCCTGAGCCATGACGAGCACCTTGACGATGACAGCGCGGCCCGCCATGTCGGACGAGAGCGCCGGGATGCTGCTGGGGCTGGCCGGGGTTGCCCTGTTCAGCCTGACGCTGCCCTTCACGCGGATGGCGGTGGCCGGGCTGGAGCCGGTGTTTGTCGCCTTGGGGCGGGCCTTGGTGGCGGCCCTGCTGGCGGCCATCTGGCTGGCGTGGAAGCGCGCGCCGCTGCCGCCGAGGTCGGCGCTATGGCCGCTGGCGATGGTCTCGCTCGGCTGCGTGATCGGCTTTCCGTGGCTGACCTCGATTGCCTTGCGCAGTTTGCCGGCGTCGCACGGCGCGGTGCTGGTCGGCATCTTACCGCTGGCCACGGCGCTCGTTTCCGCGCTGCGCGGCAACGAAAAGCCCTCGCTCGGCTTCTGGCTGACCGCCCTGACGGGTTCGGCCATCGTGATCGGCTTCGCCCTGCGCCAGAGCGGCGGCAGCTTCCACCAGGCCGACCTGCTGATGTTCGGGGCAGTGGCGGCGGCGGCGGTGGGCTACGCCGAGGGAGGAAAGTTATCGCAGAGCATGGGCGGACAACAAGTGATCAGCTGGGCGCTGGTATTGTCGGTGCCGCTGGTGTTACCGCTGCTTATCTGGCTGGCGTTGCCGCAGCTGGACCGGATGGCCGAGGCTGGTGCGCGGGCATGGATCGGCTTTGCGTACGTATCGATATTCTCGATGTTCATCGGCTTTTTCTTCTGGTACCGGGGCATGGCGCGCGGCGGCATTGCCCGGGTGGGGCAAGTGCAACTGCTGCAACCGTTCATGACGCTCGCTGGCGCCTGGCTGCTGCTGGGCGAGCCGCTGGAGCCGGCCAACATCGGCTTCGCCCTCGCGGTGATTGCCGTCGTCGCCATCGGCCGCCGCATGCAAATCAAACGCTAACACCCCCAACCGGGGTCAGAGCTTTAATTGGAAACTTTTTATAGCAAAACCGCCAAAGGCGCCGGTTTTGCAAGCTTTTCACGGCAAGCCGGGTCGGTAAGCCCTTGGGACGCTGAAAATGCGATCGGTCGAATGCGATCTGCGTTAATAGAGAGAAAGAGTTTCGAATTAAAGCTCTGACCCCGGTTGTAGGAGTTTCGGAAGTTGTTTTGCCGGAGGCTGTCCCAACTTTTGGCCTTGGCGTGATTCCGGTGGGCAGTCGGTCGTGCCCGACGTACAATACTGCCTTGTCTTTCTATCCGCTTCCGAGGAATCACCATGACCGTCTACGACACACTGAAATCGCTTGATATCACCCTCAGCCCACCTGCCGCGCCCGTCGCCGCGTATGTGATGTATGTCCAGACCGGGAATCTGGTGTTTATTTCCGGACACATCGCGAAGAACGCCGACGGTTCCGTCAATGCCGGTCAGCTGGGCAAGGACGTCAGCACCGAACAAGGTATCGCCGCCGCGCGCGCGATTGCGATCGATCTGCTGGGCACGCTTCAGGAAGCCTGCGGCGGCGATCTCGGCAAGGTCAAGCGTATCGTCAAACTGATGAGCCTGGTCAACTCGACCCCCGGCTTCACCGACCAGCACCTGGTCACCAACGGCGCTTCGGAACTGCTGGCCGAGGTGTTCGGCGATGCCGGCAAGCATGCGCGCTCGGCCTTCGGCGTGGCGCAGAACCCGCGCGGCGCCTGTGTCGAAATCGAAATGATCGTCGAAGTCGCTTAAACCAACATCAACATCCCGGACGCTGCTTATCCGGCGGCGTCTTTCCAGCCGCTTACCCAGCGTGCTCTATAATCGGCCCAGTGCGAACCCGGCCGCCTTGACTGTGAGACCAGTATGAAAATCGAAAATCCAAACCCCATCGAGTGGCGTTTTTCCGAGCGCGCCAGCCAGCTTCAGAGTTCGTTCATCCGCGAAATCCTGAAGATTACCCAGCGTCCGGAGATCATCTCCTTCGCCGGCGGCCTGCCCTCGCCCGCCACCTTCCCGGTCGAGCACATGAAGGCGGCCTTCGACAAGGTCTTGTCCGAAAACGGTAAAGTGGCATTGCAATACGGCCCGACCGATGGCTACCCGCTGCTGCGCGAGTGGATCGCCAATTCGCTGTCCACCGCCACCTGCAAGATCCTGCCGGAACAGGTCCTGATGACCTCCGGCTCGCAGCAGGCGCTCGACCTGCTGGGCAAGGTGCTGATCGACGAAGGCAGCCGCGTGCTGGTCGAAACGCCAAGCTACCTGGGCGCGCTGCAGGCGTTCTCGGTGTATCGCCCCGAATTCAAGTCGGTTGCAACAGACGAGCATGGCCTGGTGCCGTCCTCGATCGCCGCCGTGGCCGAGGGCGCGCGCCTGCTGTACGCGCTGCCGAACTTCCAGAACCCGACCGGGCGCAGCCTGTCCATCGAGCGCCGCCAGGAACTGGTCGAAACCTGCGCCCGCCTCGGCCTGCCGCTGATCGAAGATGATCCGTACGGCGCGCTGAGCTACAAGGGCGAGCCGTTCCCGAAAATGCTGAACATGAACCCGGACGGCGTCATCTACATGGGCTCGTTCTCGAAGGTGCTCACGCCGGGCATCCGCCTCGGCTACGTGGTGGCGCCGCTGCCGCTGGTGCGCCGCCTGGAACTGGCCAAGCAGGCCGCCGACCTGCACACCGCGCAGCTGACCCAGATGGTGGTCTACGAAGTGGTCAAGGATGGCTTCCTCGACCAGCACATTCCAACCATCCGCGCGCTGTACGCCAACCAGTGCCAGGCGATGCTCGACGCGGTCGCCGAGTTCTTCCCGGAAGGCGTCACCTGGACCAAGCCCGAAGGCGGCATGTTCATCTGGGTCACCCTGCCCAAGCATATCGACGCCATGAAGCTGCTCGACCAGGCCATCGCGGCCAAGGTGGCCTTCGTGCCGGGCGCGCCGTTCTACGCCAACGAGCCGGAAACGAACACCCTGCGCCTGTCCTTCGTGACGGTGCCGCCGGAGCGCATCCGTGAAGGCGTCGCCATCCTCGGCAAGCTGATCGCCGCCCAGATGTAAATCCGGCCGCGGCAAGCCAGCGCCGTCCCCCAGGCAACTGGCGGACGGCGTTTTGCATTCGATGCGCCGGCGTCAGGGCCGCTTTCTCAAGGTGGCCACATACTCGCCGCGCGAGGTTTCAATCACCGCGCTGGCGCCCTCCAGGCGCACGCCGTCCAGCGTCGCTTCCGGCCCCGGCGCGCAGATCGCCGGCGGGCAACTGCGCTGCCCGTCGAAGCGGGCCAGCGGCCGCAGGCTTTTGCGGTCGAGCACATGCACCACCGGGCGCAGGCGGGCGTCGCCGGAACGCGCCAGGTCGCCGGCCAGCACCACGTAGCTGGCGGAACAGAAGCCGGACATGCGGCCCATCCTTCCCGCCGCGATCACTTCGCGCCCGTCCAGCGAGCGCAGGCCCGCGATGCCGTCGATGTCGGCGCTGCCGATGGGGCAGCGCTGGCGCACCACTTCGGCACGCGCCAGCGGCTTGTCGTGCGCGAACGGCAGTCCCTGGCCCATGGCACGCAGCAGCGCCCCGCCATACTCGGAGTGCAGCCCGGAATTGGGCGCGCGCGCCATGAGCGGACAAAGACTGCGGGGGCGGCCGCGGCCGCTATCCACGCTGGCCACCCGCTGCTCGTACAGCAGGCGGCGCGGTTCGCCTTTGAGCAAACGCAGCACGGCGCCGTCGGCCAGCGCTCTTACCTCCAGCAGCAGGGCGCCGGGCTGCGCCGCCTGCCTGATCATCAGGCTCTCTTCGCGGTCGGAATACGCGATCCAGGCCGCCCCATCGGCATGCGCCTCGGTGAACCCGCCCGGCAGTTCCAGCGCCGGCCCGGCGCCCGCCGGTTTCAGCACACGCGCATCGATGTCGAGCACCAGCGGCTCGCCGCCGGGCGCGTCCGACGGCACGGGCCAGGTCAGCGGGACCGGGCACAAGTCGCTAGTGGTGTAGATCATGCCGTGAGGCAGAAGCAAGGCCCGATCGTCATGGTCGGCGGCGCGCCACTGGCGCGCATGCAGCGCCACCGCCGCGACGAAGCTGAGCACCATGAGCAGCCCCAGCACCAGCGCGCCGCGCACACCGATGAGCCTGCGCCTGGACGCCGTGGCGGCGCTCAGCAGCACCAGCGACCACAGCCACATGAATGCGCCCCATCCCCAGCTGACCGCGTGCGCGCCGTGCCCGCCCGTCATGCCGGGAATGCCGTTCAACAGGGGCAAGGTGGCGGCGAACAGGAGCATGAGCACGATGGACTTGCGCGGAATCTTGCCCATGCACAAACGCCACGCCGCGTACAGGAAGAAGGGATTGGCATACACCGCCCAGCCGTTCGCGGCCCAGCCGAATAACAGGCCGAGCAGCATGAGGCCACCGCCTGGCAACGGGGGGCTGTATGCCCCGGTGGCAAACACCGGGCTCCCCATCGAAACCATCCATGCGAGCAGCGCCGCGCCCAGCAGGAAAACATCGACCGGCCGCAAGTGCGCGGGGGTACTTGGAGAAGTCATCGTCGTTTGCACCAGAAAATGCCCTTGGCAAGGTGTTGCTCACGGGCAGGCGCCATTATACGAAGCGCAGGCCGCGCCGCAGCGGTCAGAATCGGTCGCTCATCGTGGCGCAATAGCTGCCCAGCGTGGTCTGTATCACGGCTTTTCTGCCATCCAGGCCGATTGCCTGGACAGTCACGGCAACTCCCGGCCCGCACACGGTATCCGGGCAACTGTCCGCGCGACTGAAAACGGCAAGGGGCTTGAGCGTCTTGCGGTCATACACGTACATCGACTGCCACAGCGCAGGTTCATGCGGAGGCGCGCCGTGATACACCAGCACCATGTAGCTTGCGGAGCAAAAGCCGGATACCTTGTGGCGGCTCGCGTTCCAGATCATGACCTCGCGCCCATCCCAGTTGCGCAATCCTTTGATGCGGTCGATATCTTCCGTACCGAAGTCGCACGGTTCGCGCGCCTCCTCGGCACGGGGCAATGGCGTGCCCGCTTGAATGGGCGGATCGAACGCCATGGCGCGCATCAGCGCCTTGTCATAATCGTCCCGCTGCGAAAACCTGGACCGGTCATGGAGCGGGCAAAATCCGACGTCGCCTTTGGCCGACGCCACCTCGTGCAAACGCTGCTCGTACAGCACGCGCTGCGGCGCGCCTTTGAGCAAGCGCATGACGGCGTCCTTGCCCTCGGCTTTGAACTGCAGTACCAGCGATCCTGCCTGGGCCTTCTCCCTCACCATCACGGTGGCGGACGTTCCTTCCATGCGATGCACGCGCCAGGCGGAGCCATCGCCCTGTTCGTCGGTGAACTCGACGGGAAGATCGAGCTTGACGCCGCTGCTACGCAGCAGCGGATCGATATCGAGCACCACCGCTTCGCCCGTCGCCCCGTCCAGCGGCGCCGGCCAGGCCAGTGCGAAGGGACATAATTCGCTGACGGTAAATATCATTCCGTTCGACAGTAGCGCCTGCCTGTCGGGCTCGTTCGCATGCCACCACTGGTAGCCATGCAGCGCCAGCGCCGCCACGCAGGCGAGCACAATTGCGAGCCCGAGCCGCACCGCACCGCGCCTGGCCAGGCGCTCCTCCTTTGCCCGCGCCGCAGCGGCGAGCAGCACCAGCGACACCAGCCAGAGAAAGGCTCCCCAGCCCCAGCTGACCACCGGCCAGACCGTCCCCGATGAGAAATTGGCATACGAGCCATCGAGGAAGGGCAATGTGGCCGCCAAGAACAGCATGGCGCCGATGGCATAGCCGGCCGGTTTGCCGGCATGCACACGCACGGCGCCGACAGCGAAGAACACGTTTGCATACACGGCCCATCCGTTCACCATCCAGCCGAGCACCAAGCCGTCCAGCATGACGTCCAGGCCCTGATCGGGCCAGCGTTCGCCTTCGAGGGTAAACGCCGGCAAGAGAAGGGAAACGCCCCAGGCGATCAGCGCCGCGTGGAGCAGCATCTGGGCCAGCGGCCTCGGTGGCGGGGGGGGAAAGCGGAACGTGCATCGTCGATGGATCCATATGCGGATCAAAAGGTTTCCGATCACGGTACAGCCATTATAAGAGCGGCAAGCCGGGCTCTCTACCCGTGAGGCATAAAGCCACAAATTTCCCGGCAAATACACTTTGATTTGATAACAGGAATAGAATAAGCCGACAACCGCGCGCTCTGATAGGTAAGGGAGCCAATGCTGTACTCACTCGTGGATGCGCCATGAATATTCAGCAACGCAACAACGTGAATTTTTACGGAACCGGTTCCTCCACCCTGGTATTCGGCCACGGCTTCGGCTGCGACCAGAACATGTGGCGCAAGCTGCTGCCCGCCTTTTCCGACCACCACAAGGTCGCCCTGTACGATCTGGTAGGCAGCGGCGGCTCCGACCTGGCGGCCTACAACGAGTTCGACTACGCCACCCTGCACCGCCATGCCGAAGACCTGCTCGAGATCATCCACCAAGTCGCCAACGAGCCGGTGGTTTTCATCGGCCATTCGGTCAGCGCCATGATCGGCATGCTGGCCGCGATCCGCGAGCCGGCCATGTTCGCCGGCCAGGTGATGGTCGGCCCGTCGCCCTGCTTCATCAACGATGGCGACTACATCGGCGGCTTTAACCGTGAGGATATCGACACCCTGCTGCGCCTCATGCACGACAATTACCTCAAATGGGCCGCCAATATGGGGCCGCTGATCATGGGCGCGCCCGGCCAGCCCGACCTGCAGCTGGAGCTGACCGCCAGCTTTTGCCGCAACGATCCCGAAATCGCCCGGCATTTCGCGCGCGTCACGTTCCTGTCGGACCACCGCGCCGACGTGCCGCGCTCGCACACGCCCACCTTGATTTTGCAAAGCACCGATGACATGATCGCCCCGCGTGAAGTGGGCGAGTACATGCGCCGGCACCTGCCGGTAAGCTGGCTGGCGTTTGTCGACAATATCGGGCATTGCCCGCACATGAGCGCGGCGAGCGAAAGCGCGGAGCTGATCCGCACCTTCATCTCGCGTTTGCTCAAGTAGCCGGGCTGCCCGATAATGGTGGCACCGGCGGCGCAATCCGCGCTGCCCGCCACCTGCGAGGCCACCGTGACCGATCAATTCAGCCAGGGCGATATCGACGCCGTCTACCGCGCCATCGCCGCGCGCCGCGACGTGCGCCATTTTGTACCGGGCGCCATCGACGAGGCGCTGTTCGCAAGGCTGGTCAACGCGGCGCACCAGGCCCCCAGCGTGGGGATGATGCAGCCGTGGCGCTTTATCCGCATCCGCAGCGACGCCGTGCGCGAGGCGATCGTGAAGCTGGTCGACGAGGAACGGCTGGCCACGGCCGAGGCGCTGGGCGAACGCGGTTCGGAATTCATGCGCCTCAAGGTCGAGGGAATTCGCGAATGCGGCGAATTGCTGGTGGCGGCGCTGATGGACCGGCGCGAGGAGTATGTATTCGGACGGCGCACCTTGCCCGAGATGGACCTGGCGTCGGTGGCCTGCGCGCTGCAGAACATGTGGCTGGCCTCGCGCGCGGAGGGGGTCGGGATGGGCTGGGTGTCGCTGTTCGATCCCGACAAGCTGGCCGCGCTGCTGTCGATTCCGGCGGGCGGCAAGCCGGTGGCGGTGGTCTGCATCGGGCACGTGGCGCAGTTTTATCCGATGCCGATGCTGGAGATGGAGGGGTGGGCATCGCGCAGGAAGCTGGAAGATACGGTGTTTGTGGATAGCTGGGATCGAAAAGCGAACGTTGAATAGCCACCGTCGTTCCCGCGCAGGCGGGAGGTCGGTTCCGGCAGTGCCGGGACCGACGGTGGTTCAAGGCTTCTTCGGGTACCCCGTAATCTCCGCAATCTGCGCATACATCGGCTGCAAGCGCGCGTACATCTTGCGGTACACCTGCCTGTACAACCGGTCGTACATGACCCGGTTCGCCGCAATCGGCTCGAACACCCGCCCGATGCGCGTCATCCCCGCAATGGCCGCCGCAAAGTCAGGGTACAAACCCAGGCCGACCGCCGCCGCAATCGCCGCCCCCAGTCCCGACGTTTCATACACGTGCGGGCGCGCCGTCGGCAGCCCGAAAATATCGGCCGTCAGCTGCATCGCCGCGTCGCTCTGCGAGCCGCCGCCCGACACCCGCAACTCGGTAATCGGCACGCCGCTGCGTTTCTCGGTGCGCTCCTTCCCCTCGCGCAGCGCATACGCCAGTCCTTCCAGGATGGCCCGGTACACATGCGCGCGCGTGTGCACATCGCCAAAGCCGATGATCGCGCCCTTCGCCTCCGGCCCCGGCACGCGGATGCCAGGGCTCCAGTAAGGCTGCAGCATCAGTCCCATGGCTCCCGCCGGCACCGCATTGACCAGTTCATCGAACAACTGCTCCGGCGCGACATCTTCTTCCAGCGCGCGCGCACGCTCGTGGTGGCCGAACTGCTCCTTGAACCAGTTCACCATCCAGTAGCCGCGAAAAATCTGCACCTCGGTGCTGTAGGTATCGGGTATGGCCGCCGGGTACGGCGGAATGAACGGCGTCACCTCCACATAGCGGCCGCTGGTGGTGTTGATGGTGGCCGTGGTGCCGTAACTGAGGCAGCCGATATGCGGCGCCTGGCAGCCCGCGCCGATCACTTCGCACGCCTTGTCGGCGGCCGCCGCCAGCAGCGGCGTGCCGGCCGGGATGCCGGTCAGGGCGGCCACCGCATCGTCGATCTTGCCGATCACCGTGCCTGGCGCCACCAGTTCGGGCAGCATCTGGGGCGTGATCGCGAGCGCCTGCCACTTCCAGTCGCGCGGCCCGGCCCAGCGCTGGCGCTTGTAGTCGAACGGCAGGTACGCCACCTGCGAGCCGGTCGAATCGACATAGCGCCCGCACAGGCGGTAGTTCAGGTAGCCCGACAACAGCAGGAACTTGTGCGTGCGCGCCCACACATCCGGCTGGTGCGCCTTGATCCAGTTGATCTCGGCCTCGCCGCGAAAGTAGTCGATCGTGCCCTTGACCCGCGCCAGCCGGAACGCCAGGTTCCACCACATGCCCACTTGCGGCGCCACGTCGGTGCGGCGCTGGTCCAGCCAGGTGATGGCCGGCCGCAGCGGCACGCCGTCAATGCCGACATTGATCACCGTGCCGCGCTGGGTGGTCACGGCCACGCCCTGCACTTGCGTCTTGTCGGCGCCCGGCTGCTGCCACAACTGCTGGCAGGCGCGGCACAGCGACTGCCAGTAGTCTTCCGGGTCGTGCTCGGCCCAGCCGGGATGCGCCGAAAAATAGCTCTCGAAATGCACCTGCGCCTTGGCCACGATATTGCCCTGCAGGTCGAACAGGATCGCGCGCACGCTCTGGGTGCCGTTGTCGATGGCGAGGATGGTCTTAGTTAGCATGGCAGCTTGCCCGGAAGGCCGTAGTGCGCCTGCCACAGCGCCAGATACGCCGCTTCGCTGGCACTCCAGCGCGTGTCGTCCCATTCCAGCTCGCGCTGGCAGATCGCGCGGATGCGCGCCAGGTGCCGCACTCCCCCGCCGCGCAGCTGCAAGCCGAGGCGGGTGCGGCGCAGCAGCAGGTCTTCCAGGTGCTGCACCGCTTCCGTGCGCGCCGCCCAGCGCAGTTCGGCCCACAACGATTCGGTGCCGGAAATGGTTTCCAGCTCGCCCGCGCGCGCCGCGTCGATCAAGGCCTGCGCATGCGCGCCGTAGCGGCCGCGCAAACGCCGCACCAGCGCCGGCCGCAGCGGCGCGACCAGCGATGGCGACGGCGCAAACACGGTGCACGGCGCCAGGTCGTCGCGCCAGCCGGGTAACAAAGGCATGGCGTGGCGCAGCGCGTCGAGCGCGATCACGCGGAAGGTGGTCAGCTTGCCGCCGGTGACGGTCAACAGGCCGTCTTCCAGCCACACGGCATGGTCGCGCGAGGCCTTGGACGGGTCGCCCGCGCCGCTGTCGATCACCGGGCGCACGCCGGCGTAGGTTGCGATCACATCCGCCTCGCTCAAGGCCAGTTGCGGGAACTGCGCATGCAGCGCCGCCATCAGGTAATCGAGTTCGGCCCGCGTGATGGCCGCTTCGCATGCCAGGCCGGCGCCATGATCGACGTCGGTGGTGCCGACCAGGGTAACGCCTTCCCACGGAAAGGCGAACACCGGGCGGCCGTCCGCCGGATGCATCAGGCTGACCGCTTGCGCCAGCGGCAGGCGCCACGCCGGCAGCACCAGGTGGCTGCCGCGCAGCGGACGCAGTCGCGGTGCGCCGCCCGCTTGCGCGCGCAGGCCGTCGGCCCAGGCACCGGTGGCGTTGATGACCACCCGCGCGCGCACTTCGTGGGTGGCGCCATCGCGCCCGTCGAGCAGCACTGCGCCGTTGACAGTGGCGCCGCTGCGCAGCAGTTCGCGCGCGGCCATGTAGTTGATCGCCACGCCGCCATGGGTCTGCGCTTCCTGCAGCACGCGCAGCACCAGGCGCGCGTCGTCGGTCTTGGCGTCGGTGTAGAGCATGCCGCCCTGCAGGCCGGCGCGCGCGGCGTTTGGCGTCATCATCGCAAATTCGCCATCGTCGACGTAGTGGCGTTCGCGTTTACCGGCAAGAAAATCGTACATCGCCAGACCGAGCAAGAACGTCTTGCGGCCCGGCTTGCGGCCCACGTAGTCGCCAAAAGCGAAGCTTTGCGGTTCGACCAGCCCCGCAGCTCCGGCCAGCAGCGCGTCGCGCTCGTGCACCGATTCGCGGGTCAGGGCGATGCGGCCTTCTTTCAGGTAGCGCAGGCCGCCGTGCACCAGTTTCGAGGAGCGGCTGGAGGTGCCCCAGGCAAAATCGCGCTGCTCGACCAACAGTGCTTTCAGGCCGCGGCGCGAGGCCTCCAGCAGGATGCCGGCGCCGGTGATGCCGCCACCGATGATCAACAAGTCCCATTCGCGCGCCAGCAGCAGCGGCAGCGTGGTGTGCCAGCCGTTCTGCCAGTGGGCGCTCATGGCGACACCAGCTTGCCCGGGTTCATGCGGCCATCCGGATCGAAGTGGCGAAACAGCGTGCGCATGGCGCCCATGCCCAATAAGCCTTTTTCGGACGCGAGGTAAGGCGCGTGGTCGGCGCCGACGCCATGCTGGTGGCTGATGGTGCCGCCGTTGACGACGATCGCCTCCGACACGGCGCTCTTCAGGCGGCGCCAGCGCTGCAAGTCTTCTTCATAGCTGCCCGAGAGGCGGTACACGAAGGTGGTGTAAACGCTGGCGCCCTGCGCATACAAATGCGACAGGTGGGTGTAGGCGTGCACGCGCTCGCCGCACGAGGCCATGGCCTGCGCGGCGGCGTCTTCCAGCGCGTGCATCATGGGTGTGACGCCCGGCCAGTCGACCGCCGTTTCCACCGTGTCGATGGCGTAGCCGTGCTGCCAGGCGGCGTTGCGCAGGTAGACGTTGCGGAACCGGTTCTGCTTCCATTTGTCGCCCATGGTGCGGCCCACATGCACGCCCCCGCCGGCGCGTGCGATCGCCAGCGCGGCGCGCAGCGCGTGCTTCGCGTTGGCGGCGCTGCCGCTGGCGCCGATCATCAGCATGCATTTGCCGTCGGCGCAGCCGCGCCAGCGCAGCCAGGTT
Organism: Massilia sp. CCM 8734; assembly: GCF_011682155.1. Lineage (NCBI taxonomy): Bacteria > Pseudomonadati > Pseudomonadota > Betaproteobacteria > Burkholderiales > Oxalobacteraceae > Massilia > Massilia sp. CCM 8734. The sequence goes on along the minus strand of NZ_WHJI01000005.1, from coordinate 195,530 downwards.
TCCAGCGCGCCGATCAGGCGCTTGTGGCCGGCCAGGGTCAGCATGGTCAAGGTCTCCAGCGGATTCGACAGGCGCAGCATCGACAGCGGCAGCCTGGCCTGCGCCAGCTCGCGCGTGGCGGCGGCCGCCGCGTCCCAGCTCGGGAAGAACACGGCGCGAAAGGCTTCGTACTGCGGCAGGCGGCTGATGCGCACCGTCGCCTCGGTGAGGATGCCGAGCCGGCCCTCGGAGCCGAGCACCATTTCGCGCAGGTCGGTACCGGCGGCCGACGCCGGAAAGGTCGGCAAGTCAAACGTGCCGACCGGTGTTTCGACCCTGCCGCCGGCAAACAGCTGTTCGATGCGCCCGTAGCGCAGCGACTGCTGGCCGGACGAGCGCGTCACGACCCAGCCGCCCAAGGTCGAGTATTCGAACGATTGCGGAAAGTGGCCGAGCGTGTAGCCGAAGGCGCGCAGCTGCGCTTCCAGGTCCGGCCCCAGCACGCCGGCGCCGAAGGTGGCCAGTTGCGCGTCCTTGTCCAGGTCGATCATGGCGCGCATGCGCGTCAGGTTGATGGTCAGTACCGGTTTGGGCCCGGCGTCGACGCCGACATGGCCGGCCACGCTGGTGCCGCCGCCGTACGGAATGACGATGGCGCCGCACAGTGCCGCAAAATCGAGCAGCTCGCGCACTTCTTCGCCGCTTTCGGGATAGGCCACGCCGTCCGGGGCGGTGTCGATTTTGCCGTAGCGCAGGCGCAGCCAGTCGGGCAGGCTCTGGCCAAGCGCATTGGCCAGCCGTGCGGCGGCCGAGGTGTCGATCAGCGGATGCGGGGGCAGGCGGCTGGCGCCGATGCGCGCGCAGGCGTCGGCATGGCTGGTCTCGGCGCCGGCGGTTCCAGGCCCCAGGCGTTCGCCCAAAAATGCCAGCGCGTCGTCGTTCAACGCAAATTCAATGGCATCGTCGCCCCATCCGTTCCACCGTTTCATCGTTTTTTCCCGTTATACTTGTCTGTTCATCCACAGCCGCCAGCGTATGCGAAGGCGGGCTTCACGTATTGCGCTTTCATGACAACTGCTTTGTTCAAACATGCCAGCGATGCCACCCGTGCCGCGCGCTGACGCGCGCCGCGTCACCGGGTCCTATCTGCAGCCGCTGCTCGAAGCGGCGCAGGCGCGCGGCGTGGCCCCAAGCGCGTTGGCCGATGCCGCCGGCCTGCCCGCGGCGACGCTCGAGCGCCTGCCCGATTCGCTCGGCGCGGCCGATTACGTGCGCCTGCTGGCCGCCGGCGCCGAGCTGGCGCGCGACCCGCATTTCGGCCTGCACGTGGGGGAACGGGTCAGGCTGGGAACGTACAGCGTGTACGGTCTGATTTTGCTGTCGTGCCGCGATTTCGGCCAGGCTTTCCAGCAGACCTTGCGCTACGAGCAGCTGGCGCACGACCTGGGTCGCTCGGTGCTGCACCTCGATGGCGCACAGGCGCAGTACGAATGGGTCAGCAACTATCCCGACGGCAGCCGCCACCTGGTCGAAAGCGTCTTTGCCGGCATCCGCACCTTTACCAACTGGCTGGCCGGGACCGCGCTGCCGGCGCCGCAACTGGAGTTTACCCACGCGCAGCAGGCCGACGGCGCCGAGTATGCGCGCATTTTCGGCGCGCTGCCGCGCTTCGGGGCGAGCGCCAACGCGGCCGGCTTCGACGCCCAACTGCTTGGCTGGCCGGTGCCGAATGCCGATGTGGGCCTGTATCCGGTGCTGCAGCGGCACGCCGAGCAGCTCCTGCGCGAGCGCGGCCGGGATGACGATGGGGTGGTGCCGCGGGTGCATGCGGCCATCATCGGCAACCTGGCGCACGACCGGGTGCGGCTGGCCACGATTGCGGAAGAACTCAAGCTCTCGCCACGCACCCTGCAGCGCAAACTGAGCGAGGCCGGGGCCAGCTTCCAGCAGGTGCTCGACCAGGCGCGCTACGCCCTGGCCATGGATTACCTGCGCCAGGGCGGCCTGTCGCTGGTCGATATCGCGTTTTTGCTGGGCTATCAGGAGCAAAGCGCGTTCTCCCACGCCTTCAAGGAATGGTCCGGGGTAAATCCCGGAGCGTGGCGCGATAGCGGCCATTTGCGCCTATAATACGTCGCTGTTCCGATCTACGCTAACCCTGCGCTTCCTGCGCCAAAACCTGGCAACGCCGTGAATCCACATCTCGACAAACTGCACCCCTACCCTTTCGAAAAACTGCGCCAGTTGTTCGCGGGCGTGACCCCGAACCCGGACTACGCCGCCATCAGCCTCGGGATCGGCGAGCCGAAACACCCGACGCCGCCCTTCATCCAGAAGGCGCTGGCGCACGGTGTGGCGGGACTGGCCAATTACCCGACCACGGCCGGCAGCGACGCTTTGCGCGGCGCCATCGCCGGCTGGCTGGAACGGCGCTACGGCGTGCCGGCCTTGAATCCGGCCACCCAGGTGCTGCCGGTGAACGGCTCGCGCGAGGCGCTGTTTGGGATCGCCCACTGCGTCATCGATGCCTCGAAACCGGCGCCGCTGATCGTCTGCCCCAACCCGTTCTACCAGATCTACGAGGGCGCGGCCTACCTGTCCGGAGCCGAGCCGTACTTCGTCAACTCGGAACCGGGCCGCAATTTCGGCTGCGATTACGCCAGCGTGCCGGCCGCATTCTGGCCGCGCGTGCAGTTGCTGTACCTGTGCACCCCGGGCAATCCGACCGGCGCCACCCTGTCGCTGGCGGACTGGGAGCAGTTGTTCGCGCTGTCCGACCGCTACGGCTTCGTGATCGCCGCCGACGAATGCTATTCCGAGATTTACCACACCAGCGCGGCGCCCCTGGGGGCGCTGGAAGCGGCGCACCAGCTCGGGCGCAGCGGCGGCGAGACGCCGTACGCGAACCTGATCGTGTTTTCCAGCCTGTCCAAGCGCTCCAACGTGCCGGGCATGCGCTCGGGCTTCGTGGCCGGGGACCCGGCCGTGATCAAGAAATTCCTGTTGTACCGCACCTACTGCGGCGGCGCCATGTCGCCACCGGTGCAGGCCGCGTCCATCGCCGCCTGGGGCGACGAAACCCACGTGCAGGAAAACCGCGTCAAGTACCGCGAAAAGTTCGCCCTGGTCACCCCGCTGCTCAGGGAAGTGATGGATGTGGAGCTGCCCGACGCCGGCTTTTACCTGTGGGCCGACGTGCGCCGCAGCGGCCTGTCGGACACCGAATTCGCGCGCCGTCTTTACGCGGAATATAATGTAACGGTCCTGCCGGGCAGCTATCTGGCGCGCGACGCGCACGGCATCAACCCGGGCAGCAACCGCATCCGCATGGCCCTGGTCGCCGAAGTCGACGAAGGCGTCGAGGCAGCCCAGCGCATCGTCCAGTTTTGCAAGTCACTGAAGTCTTCTTGAATCGGTCACACTGATTCCGCCACACCACTTACTGATAATACGATCATGACCCAACAACTCCAAAGCATCATCGACACCGCCTGGGAACAGCGCGCCGAAATCAATCCATCGAACGGCACGGCCGAACTGCGCGAGGCAGTCGCCCACGTGATCGCTGGCCTGGACGACGGCAGCATGCGCGTGGCGCAAAAAACCGGTGCCGACTGGGTCGTCAACCAGTGGATCAAGAAAGCGGTGCTGCTCTCCTTCCGCCTCGAGAACAACAGCGTCATGACCTCCGACGGCACCATGCAGTTCTACGACAAGGTACCGACCAAGTTCGCCAACTACACGGCCGACGATTTTGCGCGCGGCGGTTTTCGCGTGGTGCCGCCGGCCGTTGCGCGGCGCGGCAGCTTTATCGCCAAGAACGTGGTGCTGATGCCGTCCTACGTCAACATCGGCGCTTACGTCGATGAAGGCGCCATGATCGACACCTGGGCCACGGTCGGTTCGTGCGCGCAGATCGGCAAAAACGTGCACCTGTCCGGCGGCGTTGGCATCGGCGGCGTGCTCGAACCGATGCAGGCAAATCCGACCATCATCGAAGACAACTGCTTCATCGGCGCCCGCTCCGAGATCGTCGAAGGCGTCATCGTCGAGGAAAACTCGGTCATTTCGATGGGCGTGTACATCGGCCAGTCGACCAAGATCTACGACCGCGCCACCGGCGAAGTGAGCTACGGCCGCGTGCCGGCCGGCTCGGTCGTCGTGTCGGGCAACCTGCCGTCGCCGGATGGCCTCTACAGCCTGTATTGCGCCGTTATCGTGAAACGTGTGGACGCCCAGACACGCTCTAAAACAGCGATCAACGAATTGCTTCGCGGTATCTGATACAGTAAAAGTCCAAACCAGGAGAAAAAAAATGGCAATGGACCGCTTGTTCCATCTGATGAAAGAAAAAAACGCGTCGGACATGTTCTTCGCGGTCAATTCGCCCGTCCACATCAAAATCAACGGCAACCTGATTCCCATCAACCAGCAAAAGCTGGAGCCGGAAAACATTTCAGCCCTGCTCGCGGAAATCTGCACCCAGGAGCAGATGGACGAACTGGCGCGTGAAAACGAGCTGAACATGGGTATTTCGGTCGCCAACCTGGGGCGTTTCCGTCTGTCGGCGTTCCGCCAGCGCGGCTCGATTTCGGCCGTGTTCCGCTTCGTGCCGGCGATCATCCCGCCTCTGGCCGACCTCGGCCTGCCGCACGTGCTGGCCGACCTGATCATGGAAAAGCGCGGCTTGCTGCTGCTGGTCGGCGCGACCGGTTCGGGCAAGTCGACCACCATCGCCTCGATGCTGGATCACCGTAATGAATTGCGGGCCGGACACATTTTGACCCTGGAAGACCCGATCGAATACCTGTTCAAGAACAAGAAATCGATCGTCAACCAGCGCGAGATCGGTAGCGATGCCAATAGTTTCTACATAGCACTGCGCAATTCGATGCGCCAGGCGCCCGATTGCATCCTGATCGGCGAGATTCGCGACAAGGAAACCATGGCTGCGGCCCTGGCGTACGCCCAGTCCGGTCACCTGGTGCTGGCGACCTTGCACGCGAACAACTCGTACAACGCGTTGAACCGGATCATCAGTTTTTATCCGATCGAAAACCGCCCTGCGCTGCTGCAGGATTTGTCGTCGGCGGTCAAGGCGATCGTGTCGCAGCGCCTGGTGCGCTCGGCGGCGGGCGGCACCCGCCAGGCGGCGGTGGAAATCATGGTCAACACGCGCTATATCGCCGACCTGATCGACAACGGCGAGATCGGCCAGATCAAGGAAGCGATGGAAAACAGCCTGTCGCCGGGTTCGCAGACCTTCGAATCGGCCTTGTACGAGCTGGTCAAGAGCGGCCTGATCACCCAGGAAGAAGGGCTGGCCAATGCCGACTCGGCAACCAATCTGTTGTGGCTTCTTAACAACGGTCCGGACATACGCGCCGCGAGTACGCCGGAGGCAGCGCCCAAGCCTGTCGTGGAATCGTCGTCGTTCACCGAGTTTACGCTCAATAGCTGATTCGGGCGGCGCTCGCCGCCCTCCTGCGCCGCATGCGCAGGAGCTTCTCCCCGGCCACCGCGCTACCAGCGGTGCGCCTGTGGTATCCTCCCGGGTTCCCCAAGAATACTCAGGCAACCACGCCCGCATGCCGGGCGCCGGACCGCCGCGCTCCTGATCGACCATGAAAAAAACCCTGTACGGCATTCCCAACTGCGACACCGTCAAAAAAGCCCGCACCTGGCTGGCGGAGCACGCGCAGCCATTCGACTTCCACGACTTCAAGAAGCAGGGGCTCGAGCGCGCCACCGTGGCCGCCTGGCTCGAACAACTGGACTGGGAAGTGCTGGTCAACCGCAAGGGCACGACCTGGCGCAAGCTGCCCGACGAGCGCCGCGCGGCCATCGTCGACAAAGCCAGCGCGCTCGAACTGATGCTCGAACAGCCCTCCGTCGTCAAGCGCCCGGTGCTGGCCGGCGCCGGCAAGCTGTCGGTCGGCTTTTCGGATGAGCAGTACCGCCAGATCTTCTCACTTTAAGACGCCAATGACCTTTTCCCGTACCCTCGCGCTGACCGAAAAACTGATCGCGCTGTCCTCGATCACACCCGACGACAAAGGCTGCCAGCGGCACCTGATCGAGCAACTTGCGCCGCTCGGCTTCGTGTGCGAGACCATCGAATCGAACGGCGTGACCAACCTGTGGGCGCGCAAGGGCGCCGCCTCGCCGGTGTTCGTCTTCGCCGGCCACACCGACGTGGTGCCGACCGGCCCGGTCGAACAATGGCAGTCGCAGCCCTTCATTCCGACCCAGCGCGACGGCAAGCTGTATGGACGCGGCGCGGCCGACATGAAGACCTCGATCGCGGCCATGGTCGTGGCGTGCGAAGAATTCATCGCCGAACACCCCGATCACACCGGCTCGATCGCCTTTTTGATCACCAGCGACGAAGAAGGCCCGGCCACCGACGGCACTGTGGTGGTCTGCCGCCTGCTGGAGGAGCGCGGCGAAAAGATCGACTACTGCCTGGTGGGCGAGCCGACATCGGCCAACACCCTGGGCGACATGATCAAGAATGGCCGGCGCGGTTCGCTGTCGGGCAAATTGGTCATCAAGGGTATCCAGGGCCATATCGCCTACCCGCAGCTGGCCAGGAATCCCATTCACCAGGGCGCGCCGGCATTGGCCGAACTGGCCGCCGAGCAGTGGGATGCGGGGAACGAATACTATCTGCCGACCTCGTGGCAGATGTCGAACATCCACGCTGGCACGGGTGCGAACAACGTGATCCCGGGCGAGGTGACGATCGACTTCACCTTCCGCTTTTCGACCGCCAGCACGTTTGAAGGCCTGAAAGCGCGCGTGCATGCGATCCTCGACAAGCATGGCCTGGAATACGCGCTGGCGTGGACCTTGTCCGGCCTGCCCTTCCTGACCCCGCGCGGCACCTTGTCGGACGCGCTCTCTTCGGCCATCTTCACCGAGACCGGCGTGCGGACCGAATTATCGACCACGGGCGGGACCTCGGACGGGCGCTTCATCGCCCGCATCTGCCCGCAGGTGATAGAATTCGGCCCTCCGAATGCCAGCATCCACAAGATTGACGAGCACATCGACGTGCGTTTCATCGATCCGCTCAAGAATATCTATCGCCGCACGCTCGAGCACCTGCTGGCGCCTGCGCCGCACAACACATGACCCGAGAACAGCCATGACGACTACTCTGTTTACATCGACTTTTACTACGCCGCGCGACCTGCTGCGCTATGCAATCACCCGTTTCAACGGCGCCAAGCTGTTTTTCGGCCACGGCAGCGCCGAAGCGCTGGACGAAGCGGCTTATCTGATCCTGCACACGCTCAAGCTCCCGCTCGACAAGCTCGATCCCTTCCTCGACGCCCGCCTGCTGCCGGACGAAGTGCTGCAAGTGCTGGCCGTGATCGAACGGCGCGTGGGCGAGCGCGTGCCGGCCGCCTACATCACCAACGAAGCGTGGCTCGGCACCTATGCCTTCTACGTCGACGAGCGCGTGATCGTGCCGCGTTCCTTCATCCATGAACTGATCCCGCACCAGTTCAGCCCTTGGGTGGAAGATCCGTACGCGGTCGAGAACATCCTCGAACTGTGCACCGGGTCGGGCTGCCTGGCAATCATGATGGCCGACGCCTTCCCCGACAGCGTGGTCGATGCGGTCGACATTTCGACCGACGCGCTGGCCGTCGCCGAGCGCAATATCCGCGAATACAAGCTCGAAGGCCGGGTCAACCCGATCGCCTCGGACCTGTACCAGAATGTCCCGTTCAAAAAATATGACCTGATCATCTCGAACCCGCCGTACGTCAATTCGGCGTCGATGGCGTCGCTGCCGCCGGAGTACCTGCGCGAGCCGCAGATTGCGCTCGACGGCGGCGCCGACGGCATGGACCTGGTGCGCAAGATCGTCGCCGGGGCCGCCGAACGCCTGTCGCCGAACGGCATCCTGATGGTCGAAATCGGCAACGAGCGCGACTACGCGGAAGCGGCCTTCGGCCACCTCGGCCTGACCTGGGTGACCACCAGCGCCGGCGACGATATGGTTTTCCTGCTCACCGCAGAGCAGTTGCAAGCACAGTAATCCTCACTCATTACAAAAAGTAGAACATGATCCGTTTCCTGAACGTTAGCCTGATGCGCGGCACCAAGCCGCTGCTGGAAGGCGTCGACCTTACCCTTAACCCGGGCGATAAAATCGGCCTGATCGGCGCCAATGGTGCCGGCAAATCGAGCCTGTTCGGCATGCTGCGCGGCGAGCTGCACCCGGACCAGGGCGAGATCGATTTCCCCGCCAAATGGCGCATGGCTTACGTGGCCCAGGAAACGCCGCCGCTCGAACGCGCGGCGCTCGATTACGCGATCGACGGCGACGTCCACCTGCGCAAACTCGAAGCGGAACTGGCGCGCCTGGAATCGGAACCGGAAACGACCGAGAACGGCATCGCCATCGGCGAGATCTACAGCGCGCTGGCCGACGCCGACGCCTACACGGTGCAGTCGCGCGGCGAACAGCTGTTGCTGGGCCTTGGCTTTTCGCTGTCGCAGATGCAGATGCCGATCGTCAGCTTCTCGGGCGGCTGGCGCATGCGCCTGAACCTGGCGCAGGCGCTGATGTGCCCTTCCGACCTGTTGCTGCTCGATGAACCGACCAATCACTTGGATCTGGACGCGATCATCTGGCTGGAAGACTGGCTCAAACGCTATGCCGGCACCCTGATCATCATTTCGCACGATCGCGACTTCCTCGACGAGATCGTCAACGTCATCGTGCATATCGACGAGCGCAGGCTGAAACGCTACTCGGGTAACTACTCCGGCTTCGAACGCCAGCGCGCGGCCCAGATGATCCTGGCCGCCGGCGCACTCGCCAAGCAGCAGCGCCAGCGTGCCCACCTCGAGTCGTTCGTGAACCGCTTCAAGGCGCAAGCCTCGAAAGCGCGCCAGGCCCAGAGCCGTATGAAGGCGCTCGAAAAGATGGAAGAACTGGCGCCCTTGCGCGCCGCCGCCGAATTCTCGTTCGAGTTCCGCGAGCCGCTGGCCGCACCGAATCCGCTGCTGGTGATGGAAGACGTGGACGCCGGCTACCATATCCTCGACGAGCATGGCGACAAGGTCGGCGACAAGGTGATCGTTTCAAACATCAAGTTCTCGCTGCAGATCGGCCAGCGCATTGGCCTGCTGGGTGTGAACGGCGCCGGTAAATCGACCCTGATCAAGACCATCGCCGGCGAACTGATGCCGCTCACGGGCGACGCCACGCTCGGCAAGGGCCTGTCGATCGGTTACTTCGCCCAGCACCAGGTGGAGATGCTGCGCCATGACGAGTCGCCGCTGTGGCACTTGTCCAAGATCGCGCCGACGGTGCGCGAGCAGGAACTGCGCAACTTCCTGGGCGGCTTTAACTTCCCGGGCAATATGGTCACCAGCCCGATCCGCCCGTTTTCCGGCGGCGAAAAGGCGCGCCTGGCACTGGCGCTGATCGTCTGGCAGCGCCCTAACCTGCTGCTGCTCGATGAGCCGACCAATCACCTGGATCTGGAAACGCGCGAAGCGCTGACCATGGCGCTGGCGCAGTTCGAAGGCACCCTGGTGGTGGTATCGCACGATCGCCATCTGCTGCGCGCGACCACCGACCAGTTCATCATCGTCGCCGACGGCAGGCTGCAGCCGTTCGACGGCGACCTGGACGACTACAAGGACTGGCTGTTCCAGACCAAGCTTGGCAAGGGCACCACCGTGCTGCCGGCGGCGGGCAAGGATAACAAGACGGCGTTCCCGGTGGCGGCGGCGGTTGCGGCGCCGAGCGCGCCGGTGGTCGACAAGAAGGACCAGAAGGAGCAGAAGCGCCAGGACGCGGAACAGCGCCAGCGCACGGCGGCGCTGCGCAAACCGATCGAAGGCAAGATCAAGCGCCTGGAAGAGCAGATCGCCAAGCGCAACGAGCAAAAGACCGACGTCGACGCCAAGCTCGGCGAAGCGAGCATCTATGAGGCGGCCAACAAGGCCAAGCTGAAAACGCTGCTGGCCGATCAGTCATTCTACAAAAAGGACCTGGCGCAGCTGGAAGCGGAGTGGATGGAGTTGCAGGAGCAGTTGGAAGGGTTGGCGGCGTAACCCTTACCGCAGCGCGCACTACACCCCGTCGCCCCCGCGCAGGCGGGGGTCCAGGTTCGTAGCTCAGTTATCGGCTACGGAACACACTTGCCCCCCCCTGCCGAGGGCCGCCTTGGCGCGGGGGGCGACGGTTTTGAGGGTAACGATAGCGCCTTACGCAGCCTGCTGCGCCACCGTCTCGCGCCGGATCGACATCAGCTTGTCGATATCGACCAATATCAAACGCCGCCCGTCGGTTTCGCCCAGTCCCATTAAATAGTCGCAGCCATTCTCGCGGGTCATGCCAGGAATCGGCGTGATCTGGTCCGGATACATGCGCACCACGTCGGTCACCCCGTCCACCAACATCCCCATCACGCAGCTCGACAGCTGCAGGATGATCACGTCGGTCGTCGGGCCGGGCGAAGCGGCGCGCTCGTTGAACGCCACCCGCATGTCCACCAGCGGCATGATCACGCCGCGCGACACCGCCACGCCCTTGACGATCGCCCCTTCCGAGGCGAAACGCTCGAGCGACTGGAACGTGAGCAATTCTTTCACCTTGCAAAAATCCACCCCGTATTCCATGCCCCCAAGCTGAAAGCTCAGGAACTCCAACTTCCCGACAGGGGCAGACTGCGTTGAAATCGTGTGCATGGTGGTCCTTTCGTCTCTGCGGGGCTGCGGCAAGGTCGCGAAACCCCATCGTAATGCGCGTGTGCAAGCGTCTCGTTGAGCGCGATCAAGGTTTGGGGCAGTCTGGCCGCGCTTGCAATGCAACGGGAAGTCTTTACAATGGGGCGGCAATATTCCATGGGGATCATTGCGAACTTGAAGGACGGACAATGTATCAATGGGTGAAGCGACTTTTTTCTGCTTCCGAGCCGGCGCCCGACGCGTCTGGCGCGGCGCAGGCCAGCCGGCCATCAGCCGTGGCAGCGACTGGCGGCGCGCCACCCGGATCGGCGGCCCAGTTATCGTTCGAGCAGCGCGACGGCGTCAATGGCACCTATTTCAACTGGCTGTTCGAGAATGCCGACGTCACTGGCCTGGACACCACGCCGCACGAAAACCAGGTGCTCGACGCGCTCACGGCCATCCTGACGTCGCAGCAATCCGGCGCGGCGCTGGTGCGCCGCCTTCCCGGCCTGCTGCCGCAACTGCTGCAAAGCCTGCGCAGCGATAACTTCTCGGGCGCGCAGCTCTCGCGCACCATCTCCAACGACGTGGTGCTGGTGGCGGCCGTGATCCGCATGGCCAATACCTCGTTCAAGGGCAGCGGCACCACGATTACCAGCGTCGAACACGCGGTCATGCTGATCGGCCAGGAAGGCTTGCGCCACCTGATCACCAGCGTCGCCTTCCGCCCCATCATCGACCTCAATTCGGGCCAGTACACGCGCTTGCTGGCGCCGCGCATCTGGGACCAGTCCGAGCGCTGCGCGGTGGCCAACCGCATGCTGGCCGAAGCCATGGGCGTCGATCCTTTCGAAGCCTTCCTCGCCGGGCTGGTGCAGAACGTGGGCTTGATCGTCACCCTGCGCATCATGGACCAGATGAGCCAGGGAGAGAAAGAACTGGGCTCGGAGATGTTCTGCGCGCGCCTGGTGCGCGACGCCCGCATCCTGAGCTGCAGCATCGGGCGCGAATGGAATTTCCCGGAGAACGTGGTCAGCGCCATCGGCGAGCAGGCCGGCATGCGCAAGGGCGTGCCGGTGTCGCCGCTGGGACGCTTGCTGACCCAGTCCGATTACCTGAGCAAGGTGCGCATCCTGGTCGATAACGAACGCCTGGGGCAGGACGATGCGGTGCTGTTCAAGGGACTGTCGCCGCAGGCCATGGCGTGTTACCGCGCGCTCGACGCGATCGAAGACGATGTCGTGGCGACGCCCGCCCCAGCAGCGCCGGCGCCGTGAACGCAACGATCGATCCGGGCGAGGTGGAGTTTTCCGCCATCCGCGCCCAGGGGCCTGGCGGGCAGAATGTGAACAAGGTCTCGTGCGCGGTGCATTTGCGCTTCGACGTGGGCGCGTCGTCGCTGCCCGAGGCGATCAAGGAGCGGCTGCTGGCCCTGTCGGACCAGCGCATCACCCAGGCCGGCGTGGTGGTGCTCAAGGCGCAGCAGTCGCGCAGCCTGGAACAGAACAAGGAAGACGCGCTGCGCAGGTTGCAGGAGCTGGTCGACAGCGTGGCGGTGCTACCCACGATACGGCGCGCGACCAAGCCGACCAGGGGCTCGCAGCGCCGCCGGCTCGATTCGAAGACCAAAAGCGGGCAGACCAAGGCGATGCGGGGCAAGGTCAGCGAGTAGCGCGTCTCACGCCCCGCTCTTCCAATCGACCGCCCCGTCCTCCCCCGCAAAAATCACCTCCCCTTCGGCGCGCTTGGTGCGCAGTTTGAGCTTGATGTCCTTGGCCGGCAAGTCGTAGATGCTGGCGCCGTCCGGGTGATAGCTCATCCCCCGCACCACCGTCTCGCCCTCGATCCGCTTGACCGTCACCGAACTGACCCCGGTGCTGTCGACGCGCTGGCGCACCAGCTCCGCCAGCAGCGCGGCGCCGGCCTGCTGCTCCGTTTCGGCCGCCTTCACGTCCAGCGACACCCTGGCGATCGCCTTCAAGGCCGGCCCCGCCGCCAACGCCATTTTCTGGAACATCGGCACCTGCTCCTCGGTCAAGATCAACTCCTTCTTGCGCACCTTGGAGGCCAGCATGACGTACTTGCGCACTTCCGGCTCATTGGTCATCGCGTCCATCTCGGCCTTGCGCCGCAACGCCAGCGCGGCGAACTGCGCGACCCGCGCCGTCATCGTCACGATCACCTCGTCCAGGCGCGCGCTGTCGGGCTGCAGCGCGAAGATGTGCATCTCGCTCTGCCGGCGCGGCCCGGCGCTGTTGACCGTCACCGTGCGCGCCGCGATGGCGCAGCCCTCGGCCTGGCTGATCGTCACATCCTCGCCCATGATCTCGCAGTTCACCGCGTGCATGATGGTCACGCGCGTGCCGGAAATGACACAGCTCTCGGCGCGGTTGAGCACCACCTCGCCGGCGCTGGCCTGGATCACCGAGCCCGACGCCACGCCCTTGACGCGGATATCCCCGCGCGCGTTATGCGCCGTACCGCCGACCAGGTTGCGGTTCAACAGCACCGTGCCGCCGCGCGAGATGATGTTCCCGAACACGTCGGCGTGAATCGTGATGCCCTCGCCTTCGACCACGCGCTTTTCCTGCACTTCACCGAATTCTTCGAAGTCGCCGCTCAGTTTCAGGTTGCCGGTGGTGCGCGCGCTCACGCCATCGCGGCTGATGATCTTGTCGCCCACCGAAATCTGGCCGCTCTTGCTGTCCACATTCAAAAAACCGGCGTGCTGCGCGATCAGGAACTCGCCCTCGCCCGTGACCTCGACCACCGTCCCCGGTCCGGCCATGGGCGTGACTTCGGTATCCTTCGGCATGGGCGGCTCGATCCGCAATCCGGACAGCTCAAAACCCCGCTTGCCCGCCACGCGCGGCACCTTCTTTAGCAGCCGCACCCCCTTCTCGACCTGCGGAAAGCGGTTCTGGAAGGCCATCAGATCGAGCTTGCCGTTGGCCAGTTGCAGCGGCGCGTCGCTGCGATGCAGGTCGCTGGTCACTTCGATCACATGCGCGTCGCGCCCCGCCCGTGGTTCGAGCAGCCTGGCCACCACCACGCGCTCGGACTTGCCGCCGTCGATGGCCTGGCGCACCGCCTCGACATCAATCCCGAAACGGATCCCCTTGCCCCACATGTCGGCGATGAATTCGTCCACATCGAGCCGCTCGGGGGTGCCCGGGCCATCCGGGTCGGCGGGGTCGGCCACGTACACCGGTTCGAAAAAATATTCGGCCTTGCCGCGGTTGATCTTGACCGACTTGTAGAGCGGGCGCCGCAGCGGGCTGAAAGGCCGGATGGCCGAGGCCAGGCGGATGATCACGTGGCCATCGGCGGATTTGGGCAAGGGCGGGCCGGCGCCGTAAACGGCCTTGATCAGCAAGGGATAGTCGAGCTCGACCAGGTAACTGGTGGCGAAGATGCGGTCGATGGCGGCGCCGAAGGTCGTGCCGAGCACGCTCGGGTCGCCGTATACGCCGTCGGGACGCTCGATGATGCAGTGATCCAGCTCGGGCATTGCATCGCCCGGGCCGGCGGCCGAACTTGCGCCAGAAAATTCAATCGACAAGACGTCACTCCATTGCTGATGCAAGCTTATACACCTGGCAAGTGTATTTCGCTATTGGTAAGTTTTTTCTAGCGTAACAGCTTGTCTCATCTAAATAAACAATTGGATGCGCGAAACTCAACAAATGTAACAATCGGGGGAATGGGGTGGTGCGAGGGGGAGGCAGGTGCGCGATGGCGCCGGGCGCCGTGGTGCGCCCGGGAGAGGGTCAGCGGCGCGGCGCGTTCCTGTAAATGTCGACGCCGGCTTCGTTGATCTGGCGCCGCAGGTCGCGCCGCTCGTCGGCCGTCATGCGGCTGCCACGCCGGGCGGCGTCGGCATTCTGGGCGTTTTGGTCCTGCTGGGCCTGCAACTGGCGACGTTGGTCGTCGGCGCGCGCTTCGAACTGGCGCTGCGTATCCTGGCGCTGCTGCTGGGTGCGCTGAGCGTCGGCCATGCGCTGGGCATCGCGTTCCTTGTCGCCGGGGTTGGCCTGGGCCACGGACAAGCCGGCGCAAGCGAACAGGCAGCACACAGCAACGCGACGGACGAACGCATGCCTGCAACGATCTGCGAGGGTGGCTGTCTTGGTTTCGGTGTGTGCGTTATTCATGGTGATCCTCTTCCGCAGTGCCTGATAAACATATAAGCTTGACCTGCTACTGGAACTCAGTGTATGACCATTTGCATCTGGGCATAAGCCGAATTGGGTAAAGTTTGTAACAGTATGTAATGACCTTCGCGCATCGTGTTCTATCGGGCGATAAGACGTTACCATAGCGACATGAATCTGACAAATCTGACAGCCAAATGAACACACCAGCCTCCCCTACCTCAGGCAACAATACAACGCAGGCGAACGCCAATGGTCACGCCGCCAAGATTATGGTAGTCGACGACGACGTGCGCCTGCGCGATTTGCTGCGCCGCTATCTTACCGAACAGGGCTTTTTGGTGGTCACCGCCGAGAGCGCGCCTGCCATGAACAAGCTGTGGCTGCGCGAGCGCTACGACCTGCTGGTGCTCGACCTGATGCTGCCCGGCGAAGATGGCCTGTCGATCTGCCGCCGCCTGCGCGGCGCGGGCGACCAGACCCCGATCATCATGCTCACCGCCAAAGGCGAAGACGTGGACCGCATCGTCGGCCTCGAAATGGGCGCCGACGACTACCTGCCCAAGCCCTTCAATCCGCGCGAACTGGTGGCCCGTATCGGCGCCGTCCTGCGCCGCAAGGGGCCGGACGAGATTCCGGGCGCGCCATCCGAAACGCCGCAGTCCTTCGAGTTCGGCCAGTTCGTGCTGGACCTGGGCACGCGCACGCTGAAGAAAAATGGCGAGACGGTGCCGCTGACGACCGGCGAATTCTCGGTGCTCAAGGTGTTCGCACGCCATGCGCGCCAGCCGCTCTCGCGCGAAAAACTCATGGAGCTGGCGCGCGGGCGCGAATACGAAGTCTTCGACCGCAGCCTGGACGTGCAGATTTCGCGTCTGCGCAAGCTGATCGAGCCCGATCCCTCGTCCCCGCTGTACATCCAGACCGTGTGGGGCCTGGGCTATGTGTTCATTCCTGAAGGCCAGCCACGCTAGTGTTTGCACGCGATTCAAGCACGCCTCACAGCACGCAAATGAGCTGGCTCAGGAGCGGCCTGTTCTGGCGCACCTTCCTCTTGCTCAGCATCCTGACCACGGTGTCCATGGCCTCGTGGATCGGGATGATCAGCGCCGTGCAGCGCGGTCCGCAAGTCGAACAGACGGCCGACCTGGTCATTTCGGTGGTGACCATCACCAAAGCCGCCCTGACCCACTCCGCGCCCGAACTGCGGCGCGAGCTGCTGTTCGAATTGGTCAGCAACGAAGGCATCCGCATCTTTACGCTGGAGAGTTCCGACGCGGTCGATCCGCCGCCGGACAGCACCCTGATGCCGGAAATCGAAGCCATCATCAAATCCAAGCTGGGCGCGGACACGCGTTTTTCGAGCCGCGTGAACGGCACCGCCGGCTTCTGGATCAGTTTCAAGATCGACGACGACAGTTACTGGCTGATGCTCGAACGCGAACGCCTGGAAGGCTTGACCGGCGTGCAGTGGCTCGGCTGGGCCACGGTGGTGGGCGCATTGTCGGTGGTCGGCGCGGCGCTCATTTCGAGCCTGGTCAACCTGCCGCTGGCGCGCCTGACCGCCGCGGCGCGCGCTATCGCCCAGGGCAAAAAACCGGACCGGCTGCCCGAAAAAGGCTCGAAAGAGATCATCGAAGCCAATCGCAGCTTCAACCAGATGGTGGAAGACTTGCAGCAGGTCGAATCGGATCGCGCCGTCATCCTGGCCGGCATTTCGCACGACCTGCGCACGCCGCTCACGCGCATGCAGCTCGAGCTGGAAATGGCCAAGCTCAGTAACGAAGCGCGCGAAGGCATGCAGTCCGATATCGAACAGATGGACGCCATCATCGGCCAGTTCCTCGACTACGCCAAGCCGACCGAGGCGGCCACGTTTGTTCCGGTCGATATCGGCGAACTGCTGCAGGACACCGCGCGCGAAGCGGAGCGCATGCTCGACATCCATGTCACGACCCACATCGAAGAAGGCGTGCACGTGATGGGCAACGCCACCGACCTGCGGCGCGTCTTCAACAACCTGGTGGAGAACGCCCGCCGCTACGGCAAGACGCCGGGCAGCGACTTTACCGAACTCGATATTTCGTGCCGCATCAAGCCGCACGGCCTGGGCAAGCGCGTGGTGATCGAAGTGCAGGACCACGGCCAGGGCGTGCCGGACGATCATATCGAACTGCTGCTTAAGCCGTTCACGCGCATGGACAGCGCGCGCGGACAGGCCAACGGCGCCGGGCTGGGACTGGCAATCGTGGAACGGGTGGTCTTGCGCCACAACGCCGAACTGCAGGTCAGCAACCGCGAAGGCGGCGGCCTGCGCATCGCGCTGGTGATGGCGCTGGCGAGCTGACGCCTCGATCAGCGCAGGGTGTAGTTCTCGCTGTCGAAACGGCGCGTGGCCCAGCGGTAGGAAAAGGTAAACCCGGGCCAGATGGCGTAATTGCGGCCCTTGCCGTCCAGGTACCAGTTCTTGCAGCCGCTGCTCCACACCCCGCCGCGCAGCTTGCGTTGCAAGGTATCGTTCCAGGCGCGCTGCGCTTCCTCCTTCACATCGACCGAGTGCAGCTTGCGCGCGCGGATGGTCTTGATGGCGGCAAGCGCATAGTTCACACCGGCCTCGATCATGTAGATCATCGAGTTGTGGCCCAGGCCCGTGTTCGGCCCGACGATCGTGAAATAGTTCGGAAAACCGGCCACCGTGCAGCCCTTGTAGGCTTCCAGGCTGTCGGCGAACATGCGCTTGCCGCCGCACCCGCGCACATCGACCGCGTGGAGCACGCGCTCAACGTCGAACCCGGTCGCGAAGATGATCACGTCCGCCGCTCGTTCGGCGCCGTCGGCGCTGGCGATGGCGTTGGCGCTTACCCGGCTGATGCCGTTTGTGATCAGCTTGACGTTGGGGCGGGCCAGGGCCGGATAAAAATCGTTCGCCATCAGCACCCGCTTGCAGCCCATCTTGTAGCCGGGCGTGAGCTGGCGCCGCAGCAGCGGGTCGTCAATCTGGCGTTCCAGATGACGGCGCGCCACCCACTGCGGCAGCGCCAAGAATCGCGAGGTGGTCAGGAACAGTGGCGCGCGCGATTCGTACAGCAGGTAGTTCAGGGCGCGGTAAGCGAGCCGCAGCGGCGCCACGCGCGCCAGTAACGAGCGCTCGCGCGGGCCGATCACGCGGTCGGGACGCGGCATGATCCATTGCGCCGTGCGCTGATACACATCGAGCTGCGCGACCAGCGGCGCAATCTGCGCAATGAACTGGACTGCGCAGGCGCCGTTGCCGATGACGGCCACGCGCTTGCCGCGCAGGTCGACCGCGTGGTCCCAGCGGCTCGAGTGAAAGGCGGGGCCGGCAAAGTCGGCCAGTCCCGGCAAGGCCGGAATGGCTGCGCGGCTCAGGGCGCCGGGCGCGCTGATGACCGACCTGCTGGTGAGCGTGCCGGCGCCGGTGCGCACCAGCCAGTAGCCGCCCTCCTCGTCGAATTGCGCGCCTTCGTAGGCGCAGCCCAGGCGCAGGTGCGGCGCCAGGGCGAAGTCGCGCACCAGCGAGCGGGTGTAGGCCAGCAGTTCGTCCTGCCCCGCGAAACGGCGCGTCCAGCGCGCATTGGGCGCGAACGAGAACGAATACAGATGGCTGGGAATGTCGACCGCGCAGCCGGGATAGGTGTTTACCCACCAGGTGCCGCCGAAGTCCTTGTCTTTTTCGAGGATGATGAAGTTGTCGATGCCGGCCTGTTTGAGCCGCACGCCGGCGCACAAGCCGCCGAAGCCGCTGCCGATGACGATGACCTCGAAATCGGGCGCGCCCATCAGGTGCGCACCACGTAGTTGCCGATGTCGAAGCGGCGCGTGGCCCAGCGATAGGTGAAGGTAAAGCCCGGCCAGGCCGCGTAATTGCGTCCGCGCGCATCGAGGTACCAGCTTTTGCAGCCGCTGTTCCAGATCGTGCCGCGCAGCTTGCGATGCACCCTGGCGACGAAGTCGCGTTGCACCTGCGCCTTGACGTCGACCGAGTGCAGGCCCTGCGCGCGGATCGCCTTGATGGCCTCGACCACATAATTGACGCTCGACTCGATCATGTAGATCATCGAATTGTGACCGAGCCCGCTATTCGGCCCGGTGACCGTAAAATAGTTCGGAAAGCCGGCCACGGCGCAGCCCTTGTAGCAATCCTGGTCATGCTCGAACAGGCGCTTGCCGCCACGTCCGCGCACCTCGATGGCGCCCGGCGCGTGCCCCACATGAAAGCCGGTCGCGTAGATCAGCACATCGACCGCCCGCTCGCCGCCGTCGGCGCAAACGATGCTGCTGGCGCGCACCTGCGCCACCGCGCTGGTGACCAGGCTGACGTTGGGGCGCGTGAGCGCCGGGTAGTAGTCGCTCATGACCAGCACCCGCTTGCAGCCCATGGTGTAGTCGGGCGTGAGCTGGCGCCGCAGCGACGGATCGGCCACCTGGCGATGCAGGTGGCGCAAGCCAACCGCCTGCGCCAGGCGAAACAGGCGCGGAAAAAACACGTACAGCGGCGCGTTGATTTCATACAGGGTGTAATTGAAGGCGCGGTACAGCAGGCGGATCGGCGCGAGCCTGGTCAACAGCGAGCGTTCGCGCGGGCCGATGGCACGGTCGTGGCGCGGCACGATCCACTGCGCGGTGCGCTGGTACACATCGAGCTGCGCGACGATGGGCGCAATCTGCGGGATGAACTGGATCGCGCTGGCGCCGTTGCCGATCACCGCCACGCGCTTGCCGCGCAGGTCCACGTCGTGGTTCCAGCGGCTCGAATGAAAGGCCGCGCCGGTAAACGTGGCGATGCCGGGCAAGGCCGGAATCGCCGCCCGGTTCATCGCGCCCAGGGCCGACACCACGCACTTGGCGCTCAATGGCCCGGCGCTGGTGCGAACACGCCAGTAGCCACCCTCCTCCTCGAACTGCGCGCCTTGGTAGGCGACACCGAGGCGCAGGTGCGGCGTGAGGCCGAAGTCGCGCACGATGGCGCGCGTGTAGTCGAGCAGTTCGGACTGGCTGGCCAGGCGGCGCGTCCAGTTCGGATTGGGCGCGAACGAAAACGAATATACGTGGCTGGGAATGTCAACCGCGCAGCCGGGATAGGTATTGACTTGCCAGGTGCCGCCGAACTGCGCGTCTTTTTCGAGGATGACGAAATTATCGATGCCGGCCTGCTTGAGCTTGACGGCGGCGCACAGCCCACCGAAACCGCTGCCGATGACGACCACCTCGAACCGCGGCGCGGTCATCGGTTCGGCACGCGCGTTTGCAGCAGCTCGGCCCGAAAGCGCGGCTTGCCGTCGCGCTCTAACACGTAACTGAGTTTGCTCCCGTCCGGCGAGACCGAGAGCGTCCAGACGTTGGTGGCGGCGGCGTTAATCAAGCGCGCCGTGTAGGCATCGGCGCGGAACATCTGCGCGATGGCGCTGCCGTCGCTGCCGGCGGCGCCGCCGTACATGGTTTGCTTGTCCGGCGCGCCGTCGGCATGGCGGTGGTCGTGCTGCAAGGTCAGGCCGGACGGGGTGCGGGTGATTATCCAGGTACGCGAAGCGTCCTCGCCGACGACGAAGGGAATCCGGATCTCGCTGGCGTTGCAGGCGCTGACGGTAGCGACCAGCTTCTTGCCGGCAAAGGCTTCGCCGCCGTCGTCGGGCGCCACCGAGGCGCCCTCGTACACGGCGCCGCACAGCTTGCCGAGGTTGGCGAAAAAGGCGTCGCGCGCGTCAGCGGCGGGGACCGCGTGGCAGGGCAGCGCCAGCATGCCGGCCAGGACGATGGCAGTGGTGCGCAGGATCATGGAGCTCGCTCTCGGGTGGTGATGGTGGCAATGACGATAGGCGCGGCCCGCGCAAAAGTCAACGTTTTGCAAACGCAAGCTTATGAGCGATTCCGCACATACATGCATTTATGCAAGGGGTATAAAGATCGGACACCATTCGTAACTAGGAGAAGACGATGATGAAAAAACTGTTAATTGCCGCCCTGATTGCCGGCTCGCTCGGCAGCGTCGCCGCCCCCGCCATATCGGCGGTGATCATCGTGCGCGAAGCGCCGCCGGAACCGCGTGCCGAACGCACACCGCCGGCACGACGCGGTTATGTCTGGGCGCCTGGGCACTGGGACTGGCGCAACAATCATCACGTCTGGGTCCGTGGCGCGTGGATTCGCGACCGCAAGGGCTACCATTACACCGCACCGGCGTGGCAGGAGCGTGATGGACGCTGGGAAATGCAGCGCGGTAACTGGGCTCGTGGACAGCGCGACAATGACGGCGACGGCGTGCCAAATCGTCGCGATGAGCGCCCGAACAATCCGAATCGCCAGTAATGGATGTTCCGCGCGGGGCATGCCAGCCCTGCGCGGCCGGATGACCAGGCCTGGTTCAGGCCGGAGAAACCTGGCCGCCGCATTGCATGACCAGATAATCGCGCACCGCGCGCACATCGGTAAACGGCATTTCCCCGATCACTTGGCGGATATGCCGTAGCGCATCCCATAAAAATTCATAGTGACCCTCGTTCACCGGAACCAGGCTGTACACACCCGTGGTGGTGGTGAACAGGTGCCGCTCGTTGGGCACAAGGAAGGCCGGCATCAGCGGCGTGCCTTCGTCATCCCAGAAACGCCACAAGCTTGCCTCCACATCGACCGCGTCGCAATAGACGGAGGCCGTCAGCGCGTCGGGAAAGACGAGCAGCGAACATTCTTCGGTATCGGCGGCAAAGATCATCTGGTCCTCGGGGGCGCGGGATGATGGATGCTTCGGCAGCACCCTTCCCTTAACCGTAACACATAAAACAACATTATGCGCTTGCTTGACCCGCTAATGAACTGTCCGCGCCCGCGCAGACTTCTACGCTTCGAGCGCCTTGCGCAGCTCGGCCACGGCGTCCGGGCGCACCACGCGCGCGACTTCCTTGCCATCCTTGATGACCACCACCGTCGGCCACAGCTTCACCTTGAATGAGCGGCCCAGCTTGCGGCCACTGCCGTCCTCGACCTTGATATGACGCGCCTCGGGCATGGCCGCGAGCGCCTGTTCGATCAGCGGCGCCGCTGCGCGGCAATGACCGCACCAGTCGGTGCCGAAGTCCAGCACCACCACGCCCGGCGTGGCATCGATCTCGCTGCGTTCCGGCTGTGCCGGTAAATACGGTGTGCTCATGCGGCTGCTCCTGATGTCGGTTGCATAAGCCTACCGCAAAACGACGCGCCGCACTGCACAACTCACGAGTTTGAATTGGAAACATTGCCAAGAGCCAATTGAAGGTCTACAATAAACCCTTTCAAAGGTAGGGTTATCATGGCGATCGAACTGTTCAATAACGGCAAGCACATCTGCCTGATGTTCTCCGATCTGGTCGATGAAGGCGAAGCCTCGGTCCAGTCGAACCAGTTTTTGATTGTCCAGGATGGCACCGGCATCTTGCTCGACCCGGGTGGGGTGTTGACCTACAACGAACTGTTCATGGGAATGAGCAAGTATTTTCCACCAAAACAGCTTCGTTATGTCTTCGCTTCGCACGCCGATCCCGATATCATCGCCTCGCTGCCGCGCTGGCTGGCCGGTTCGGACACCAAGCTGCTGATTTCGTCGATCTGGTCGCGTTTCGTGCCGCACTTTTGCGCGCAGGGCAAAACCGAGGGCCGCATCATCGCCATTCCCGACGAGGGCAGCCTTTTGCCGCTGGGGGACACCGAATTCCAGATCCTGCCCGCGCATTTTTTGCATGCGGAAGGGAACTTCCAGTTTTACGACCCGGTCAGCCGCATCTTGTACTCCGGGGACATGGGCGCATCGATGCTGCCGGACGGCCTGGCGATGGACCCGGTGCAAGACTTCGACAAACACCTGCCCTACATGCATGGATTCCACTCGCGCTACATGGTGTCGAACAAAGTTTGCCGCTACTGGGTCGAGATGGTGCGCAAGCTCGATCCGGAATGGATGGTGCCGCAGCATGGCGCGCCATTCAAGGGACGCGAGATGATCGGGCGCTTCCTCGACTGGATTGAAACGCTGCCTTGCGGTGTCGATCTGATGACCCAGGAGATGTATCAGGCTCCGCGCAAGATCACCGTCAGCCTTTAGCCGCTCGGCGTCAGCACGGTCGCGCCGAGCCGGTCCGCCAGGAAATCGACCAGCGCCGCCACCCGCGGCGCCAGCGCGCCTTGCTTGTAGAACACCGCCCATACCGGCTGCGACCATGGCAGGGTCAGCGGGTCGAGCACGGGCATCAACCTGCCCGCCTCGACATCGGCACGCGTCAGAAAATCCGCCAGGCAGGCGATACCCGCACCCGCCAGCGCCAGGTGGCGCAAGGTTTCCCCGCTCGACGCCAGCACCGCCGGGCTCACCGTCACCCCCTCGCTACCCGTGTCCCCGCCTTGGTCCGCCAGCGGCCAGGTGTTGAGCGAAGCCGGCGCGGTGAAGCCGAGCAAGCGATGCGCGCTCAATTCCCGCACCGTGGCAGGCGTGCCGTGGCGCGCCAGATAGGATGGCGCGGCCAGCAGCCGCAGCGCGCTGCTGCCGAGACGGCGCGCGTTGAGGCTGGAATCGGCCAGCTGGCCGATGCGAATGGCCACATCGGCCCGCTCTTCGATCAGGTCGACCAGGGTTTCGCCACTGGTCAGTTCGAGCCGGATCAGCGGGTAGGCGTCGAGAAAGGCCGGCACCAAGGGCGCCACCAGATGATCGAGCGCGGGCGTGGCGGCGTTGACGCGCACCAGGCCGGATGGCTGCGAACGGCGCGCCGACACTTGTGCTTCGGTATCTTCCAGCGCGGCCAGGATGGTGCGCGCGCGGCCGAGCAGCCAGTCGCCCTCTTCGGTCAGGTCCTGGCGCCGGGTGGTGCGGTGCATCAGGGTCATGCCCAGCTGTGCTTCAAGCCGGGCAATGGCGCGGCTGATGCCGGACGGCGTTTGCCCGAGCCGCTCGGCGGCGGCGGAAAATGAACCGGTATCGATGACTGCGGCAAACGCACTGAGCGCGTCGACGTCGATCATGTCTTTCTCCACAGTCAAAAAGCCATTGTACGGGAAGGCACAGCGTCGCCCTGTGATTAGTGACTGCGAGTCAAAAGTATAGTGTGCTGCGGGGCATTTTTCTTCCCGGTCTTTGCGCGCAGACTGCATGCCATCGCAAACCGCCTCAACTGGAGAATCCATGCCACTCGCACTCTGGGCGCTGACACTCAGCGCTTTCGCCATCGGGACCACCGAATTCGTCATCGTCGGCCTCATTCCCACCATTGCCGCCAGCCTCGGCGTGTCGGTTCCCTCGGCTGGATTGCTGGTGAGCCTGTACGCGCTTGGCGTGGCCATCGGCGCGCCGGTCCTGACCGCCCTCACCGGCCGCGTGCCGCGCAAGCATTTGCTGCTGGGTTTGATGGCACTGTTCACCGTCGGCAACCTGGTGGCCTGGATGGCGCCCGGTTACTACGCCCTGATGGCCGCGCGCGTCCTCACTGGCCTGGCGCACGGCGTGTTCTTTTCGATCGGCTCGACCATCGCCACCAGCCTGGTGAGCAAGGAAAAGGCCGCCAGCGCCATTGCACTGATGTTTACCGGCCTGACCGTCGCGCTGGTCACAGGCGTGCCGCTGGGAACCTGGATCGGCCAGAGCTTCGGCTGGCAATCGACCTTTTTGGCGGTTTCCCTGCTGGGCGTGATCGCATTTATCGGCAGCTATTTCCTGGTACCGTCGCAGATCGCCCTGAGTCCACCGGCAAGCCTGCTGACGCAAGTGGCCGTGCTCAGGAAACCGCGCCTGCTGCTGGTGTACGCCATGACCACCCTGGGCTACGGCGGCACCTTTATCGCGTTCACCTATCTGGCGCCGATTTTGCAGGAAGTGTCCGGCTTTTCAGCGTCGAGCGTGAGTTTGGTGATGCTGGTGTACGGCGTGTCGGTGGCATTCGGCAATATCTGGGGTGGCAAACTGGCCGACAAGAAAGGCCCGATCAAGGCCTTGCAGATCGTCTTTGCGCTGCTGGCGGCTGTCTTGCTGCTGCTGACCTTTACCGCCTCGAACACGTGGCTGGCGCTGGGTACGGTGTTGTTGTGGGGCGCGGTGGCGTTTGGCAATGTGCCGGGACTGCAAGTGTACGTGGTGCAGCGCGCCGAACGGGACGCACCGCAGGCGGTCGACGTGGCCTCAGGGCTCAACATTGCCGCATTCAACGTCGGCATCGCGCTTGGCGCCTGGGGCGGCGGGCTGATCGTGGCGTACCTGGGCCTGATGGCCACGCCATGGATCGGCGCCATTGTCGTGGTCGGCGCGTTGGGACTGACCACGCTCGCAGGCTGGCTCGACCGTCGCGACGGACTGGTGCATGTGGCGGGCGCAAGCCGCGCAGTCGGGGCGCACTAAGGAAATCCTCGGGCGCACGGATGACCGTGCTGCGCGGCTGTTGAGCGCGCAGCACGCGACCACACCATGTGCGGCTGGACGAGCACAGCAAGTAGCCCCCTCGCCGGGCTGACCGAGAGCAATCCGCAGCGGGCAGCCATCGCCAGCAACGGTCAAGCGGTCACAGTCAATAGCCAGCGGTCAGCGATCAGCGGCCAGCCGTCAGCGGTCCAGCTCTGGATAATGCCGGAAGATTCCATCTTCATTAAACGCGATCCGGCGCTTCGACGCGAGGTAGGCGGCAATATTCGGCCGCTGCGCCACCCGCTCGTGCAAAGCCACCAGCCCGGGATAGTCGCCTTCGAGCCGCTTCATTGCCTTGGGAAACGCATAGCGCAAGCCCTCCATCACCTGGAACATCGATAAATCCGCATACGACAGGCGCGTGCCTACCAAAAAACCGCCGCGGCGCTTGGGCTGCTGCAGCACACCCTCAAAGTAAGACAGGAACTTGGGTATCCGGTTCCCTACAAAATCGGCGGCGCGTCGTTTCGCTTCCTTTTTCTGGTCTTCGTAATACAGCGACACGCCCACGGGATGGTGCGTGTCGTGCGCTTCGTTGACGAGGTCGGCAATCGTCAACTGCAACTGATGGGTCCACAGGCGGCCCGCCTCGGCCCGTGGCGCAAGGCCGTGGCGCGCACCCAGATACAGCAGGATATTCGCCGTCTGCCCGATGGTCAGCGCGCCCGCCTTGAGAAACGGCGGCGCGAACGCCGGGGCCGCCTGCACGGCAAGCTCGGCCGCGACCTTGTCGGCTCCATTCTTCTGGCGCCCCACGTCCACATACGCCGCACCCGCCTCCTCCAGCGCCAAGCGAACGAATTCGCCGCGTCCCTGGATCGTCGGCCAGTAGTAAAGTTCATACGTCATCGCGTCTCCCATGCATGGATCAGTTGTGCGGCGATTATCGCCGATCCGCTTGAACGGGCAGCGCACGCCGTGCTAATCTGCCAATGCTGCCGATCCGACAGCGCATGCTCCGACCTATATATAAGGGGAACGCCATGATACGAAGAATCGCTCTTGTGTTGGTGCTCTTGTTCATCGGCATTCTGGGCATGGCGGCGATGCAGCCGAACACGTTTTCCGTGACCCGCTCGGTGACCATCAAGGCGCCGCCGGAGAAAATCCTCGCCCTGGTCGGCGATTTCCACCAATGGCAGGGCTGGTCGCCGTGGGAGCGGCTCGACCCAAGCATGCAGCGCGTCCACAGCGGCGCGCCGAGCGGCAAAGGCGCGGTGTACGCCTGGACCGGCAATGACGACGTCGGCGCCGGCAAAATGGAAATTACCGAACTCACGCCCCCGTCCAGGGTCGTGATCAAGCTCGATTTCATCAAGCCGTTCGAGGTGTCGAACGTGACCGAATTTACGCTCGTGCCCAAGGACGGGCAAACGCAAGTTAGCTGGACCATGTCCGGCCCGATGCCCTTCATCTCGAAAATCATGAGCGTCTTCATGAGCATGGACCGGATCATCGGCAGGGATTTCGAGAAGGGGCTGGCGAACCTGAAGGCCGCGACCGAAAAGTAAGCCCGGGTTTTTGGCCCCCTCCCCGCAAGAATCCCGTGCTTGAGCGATAATCTGGCATCATCATCGAGCCAACACGAGGATCCATTTTGCTTAACTTCGACTTCTACAATCCGACGCAGATCCTGTTCGGCCAGGGCCAGATCGCCGCGATTTCCAAACACATTCCCGCGTCCGCGCGCGTGCTGCTGGTCTACGGCGGCGGCAGCATCAAACAGAACGGCGTCTACGACGAGGTCATGGCCGCACTGGCCGGCTTTAGCGTCACCGAATTCGCCGGCATCGAACCGAATCCCAGCTACGAAACGCTGATGCGCGCCATCGCCCAGGTCAAGGCCGAGAAGATCGACTTCCTGCTCGCCGTGGGCGGCGGCTCGGTCATCGACGGCACCAAGTTCATCGCCGCCGGCGCCCTGCTCGACGCGGACCCGTGGACCATCCTGGAAAAGCGCGGATCGAACATCACCGCCGCCCTGCCGTTCGGCGCGGTGCTGACACTGCCCGCCACCGGCTCCGAAATGAACAGCGGCGGCGTTGTCACCCGCAAGTCGACGCACGAGAAGTTTTCGTTCATGAGCCGCAAATGCTTCCCCGCTTTCGCCGTGCTCGATCCGGGCATAACGTATTCGCTGCCCACGCGCCAGGTCGGCAACGGCGTGGTGGACGCCTTTGCGCACGTCATGGAACAGTACATGACCTATCCGGTGGGCGCCAAAGTCCAGGACCGCTTCGCCGAGGGCCTGCTGCTCACGCTGATCGAAGAAGGCCCGCAGGCGCTGGCCAATCCGGACGATTACGACGTGCGCGCCAACATCATGTGGACCGCCACCCTGGCCTTGAATGGCCTGATCGGCGCCGGCGTGCCGCAGGACTGGGCCACCCACATGATCGGCCACGAGCTGACCGCGCTGCATCATCTCGATCACGCGCAAACGCTGGCCATCGTCCTGCCAAGCATGCTGCGCGTACGCAAGGAAGCCAAGCGCGCCAAGCTGCTGCAATTCGCAGAACGCGTGTGGAACCTGTCCGGCGGCGATGAAGATACCCGGATCGAGGCCGCCATCACCCGCACCGAAGAATTCTTCGAGCTGATGGGCGTCAAAACCCGCCTGGGCGACTACGGCCTGGGCACGAAGGACATCGACGGCGTGCTGGCGGCGCTCGAAGCGCACCGCATGGTCAAACTCGGCGAGCAGCGCGACGTTACGCTCGATGTCAGCCGCAAAGTGCTGGAAATGAGCCTGTAAAGCGCACCACGCACAGCTGGCGCGGGCCTTCTGCGCCCGCGCCAGCTGTGATAAAATCGACATTCGCTAGGGGTCCTGGAAGTCATTTTCCGGGTGAGAGATACCCTCCGTACCTGATCTGGATAATGCCAGCGAAGGAAAGCGCAAAGTAGTTCCCTCCTTTGTTTGCTCCCCCGTTGGCTCCGGCTTTTTAAGCAACGCCCCGCACGCCGGCGCGTAATACGAGCACATTATGTCATCGCCAAAATTCAAGCAGTCCGTCATCGCCCTGGCCATCGTCCAGGCGTTCGCCTTTTCCGCACACGCGCAAACCAGTTCGCAATCGATGCCTGAAGTCGTCGTCAGCGGCGCCAGGCAGATCAGCGCCGACCGCGCCAGCGTAGCCGGCTTTTCCGACACGCCGCTGCTGTACACGCCGGCCACGGTGGTGTCCATCGGCCGCGAGCAGATGCAGGACTACAGCATCCGCAACAGCACCGACGCCATGAAGTTCGACGCCAGCGTGAGCGACTCGTACAACGCGATCGGCTACGCCGAACAGTTCTCGATCCGCGGCTTCATGCTCGATAACGGCGCCAGCTACCGCAAGGACGGCATCGCCATCTCGGGCGACACCCAGATCCCGCTCGAGAACAAGGAGCGCATCGAGATCCTCAAGGGCCTCTCGGGCCTGCAGGCCGGCGTGACCGCGCCGGGCGGCATCGTCAACTACGCGCTCAAGCGCCCGACCGCCGCGCCATTGCGCTCGGTCACCGTGGAAGCGCGCGAGCGCGGCACCGTGTACGGCGCGCTTGACCTGGGCGGCCGCTTCGAGGACAAGCGCTTCGGCTACCGGGTCAACGCCGCCGGCGAGCGCCTGCGTTCCTACGTCAAAGGCGCGGACGGCGAGCGCTCGTTTGTCTCGGGCGCGTTCGACTGGCAGATCTCGCCGCAGGCGCTGCTGCAGCTCGACATGGACTACCAGAAAAAATCCCAGATCACCGCGCCGGGCTACCAGCTCATTCGCGGCGTTGCGCTGCCCACCAACATCTCGGCCAAGACGCTGCTCAACAACCAGCCGTGGACCAAGCCTGTCGACACCCACACCAGCAATATCGGACTGCGCTTCGAATACCAGATCAACGACGCCTGGCGCACCACCGTCACCGCCAACAAGCACCAATTCAAGCGCGATGACTACACCGCCTTCCCTTACGGTTGCGGCAACGAGGGCGATGGCTTCTATCCTGGTTACTGCTCGAATGGCGACTACGACGTTTACGATTACCAGAGCGTAGGCGAGCGCAAGTCGCCGCTCGGCGCGCAGGCCCTGTTGCAGGGTAAGTTCGCCACCGGCGCGATCGGCCACGAGCTGACCTTCGGTGCGACCTATCTGGAACGCAGCGACAAGGCGGGCGAGTATGTGTACGACTACGTCGGCTTCAGCAATATCTACAACAACCTGGTGGTGCCGCCGGTCGACGCCAGCCGCGTCACCGGGCCGCTGACCGAGCGCCGCAACGACCATGAACGCGGCTTCGTGGTGCAGGACATCCTGTCGCTGGGTGCGCAGTTCAAGCTGCACACCGGCTTGCGTTACGTGGGCATCAAGCGCAATGCCACCACCGACACCACCTTCCTGCTGCCGAACGTCGCGCTGGTGTACAACCCGACGCCCGACTGGACGGTTTACGGCTCGCTGGCGCACGGCATGGAGCATGGCGGCGTGGCGCCCAAGCGCACCGCGAACGAATTCGCCTCGCTCGATCCAAGCCGTTCGAAGCAGGTGGAGTTCGGCGTCAAGGCCATGGTCAATGATGCGCTCAGCATGTCGGCCTCCGTGTTCAGCATCGTCAAGGGGCTGGAGTACACCAACGCGGCCAATACCTTTGTTCGCAGCGGCGAGCAAAAGCACAATGGGCTGGAACTGGCTGCGCAGGGCAAGGCTGGCAAGGACCTGAAATACAGCGTCTCGCTGATGGCGCTCGATACGCAGCAGGAAGGGACCGGCACCGCCTCGCTGGACGGCAAGCGTGTGACCAATGTACCGAAGTTCAAGACGGCGACGGTGCTGGAGTATGCCGTGCCGGCGGTGGCTGGCCTGAAGGTGAACGGGATGTGGCAATACACTGGCAAGAAGGCGTTCGATATCGAGAACAAGACGCTGGTGCCGGGATACAGCGTGTTCAATCTGGGGGGCGCGTACGCAACGCGCATCGCGGGCGTGTCCACGACGGTGCGTGCGACGGTGGACAACGTGGCCGACAAGTTTTACTGGCGCGATGTGACGCAGGAACTGGGCGGGTATTTGCTGCCGGGCGCTCCGCGTACGGTGCGGGTGTCGGCGCAGTTTGATTTTTAAGCACCAATCGGCAAACCGTCGCGAGAGATTGGAACACCACTAGACTCAAGACCGTCTTTCCCGCGCAGGCGGGAATCCAAGGTATAGTTGCGTAGCGAAGATGCCTTGGATTCCCGCCTGCGCGGGAACGACGGTCTTTTAGTCAGTGGATAAAAGTAAGCAAGCGCACCGCCTGCACCAACCGCTCCTCCAGGCTCCCCGTTACCAGCGTATAGCCGATCGCCCGCTCATCGAGCATCTGAAGCACCTGCTCATGAATCGTCTGGCGCACCGCCGCCGATTCACGCTGCAATCCATCAGCTTCCCACGGCCCGTCCGGCGCCGTCACGAGCGTCATCGCATAGTCATGGCGCCGTTCGAGCACCGACAACTGCGCATCGACCCTGTTCCAGTACCAGCGGCTGTAAATAGCCGTCATCAGCGGCGTGGTGTCGCAAAACAGGAAGCGCGTCGCTTGCCGCGCCGCCGCGTCTTCGCGCGCCATCTGGGTCAGCGCAATTTGATACTGATCGTCCTCGCGCGGCACGCGCCCCGTGGTATCGACAAATTCGCGCAGGTACTCCGGCACCCACACCGTACCGAAGTGCGACGCCAGCGCCGCGGCCAAGGTCGACTTTCCCGACGATTCGGCGCCCAAAATGGCGACCCGCAAAACCGGCGTCATGGCTTGCCGTCCACTGCGCGCGCCCAGGCGCGCCATCCAAACACCGCCATCACCACGAACGCCGCATACAGCACCGCCGTCGCATGCAGGTCCTTGTGGATGTACAGGCCAACATACAGCACATCGACCACAATCCACACGATCCAGTTTTCAACCTTCTTGCGCGACAAAAGCAGCTGCCCAAGCAGGCTGCCTGCGGTTAGGAAGCCATCGATATGCGGCACGTCGGTATCGGTGAATGTGCGCAGCGCATAGCCGATCGCGGCGAACAGCACCAGCCAGCCGACAATGCCGCCGATCCAGCCGGCACGGCCCGACCACGTGGCCGTGAGCGGCGCATGCTGCTCGCCGCCATACAGCCACTGGTACCAGCCCCATACCGACACGGCGATGAACACGCCCTGTAAGCCCATGTCGCCATACAGGCGCGCGTTGAGGAAGACAATGCCGTAGACCGCCGACGAGGCGATCGCGAACAGCCACGCCCAGTGGGTCTGGCGAATATTGAGTACAACGGTGATGACCGACAGGACCAGCGCCGTCAGTTCGAGCGGTGTGGTGGCCAGGCCAAGCAGGACAAAGGAATCGTTCATACGGAGGGAGTGGCGGAAAGTGGCGCAATTGTAGCGTATGCGCCGCTTTCCAAAAGGCGGGAACGGCGTCCCCACCCCAGATTTACCTGGCTTACTTGCGCGGGTACTTGATGGTCATTTCCTTGAGCAGGTTGTCGGCATGGTCGACTTCCTTCATCACCCACAGCATGTAGCGGATGTCCACGTGAATGGCGCGCGTGATGTCGCTGTCGAAGTACCAGTCCTTGGTCACCGATTCATAGGTCGAATCGAAGTTCAGGCCAACCAGCTCGCCGCGCTTGTTCATCACCGCCGAGCCGGAATTGCCGCCCGTGGTATCGGCGCTGGACAGGAAGTTGACCGGCACCGTGTTCAGCACAGGGTCCTTGAACACGCCATAGCGCTTAGCCTTGACCGCATCGAGCAGCGGCTTCGGTGCGTTGAACGGCTCGGCCGCCGTATGCTTCTCGACGATGCCTTCGACCGTCGTAAACGGGCCTTTGACGACGCCATCGCGCGGCGAGTAAGGCGCCACCGTGCCGAAGGTTACGCGCAGGGTCGAATTGGCATCGGCGTAGACCGGTTTGCCTTGCGACTTCTTCCACGCGATCACGGCCGACATGTACTGCGGGATGATGCGTTCGAGGTTGCCGTCGATTTCCTTGCGGCGGTTCTCGAGGGCCATGGTCACGTCATGCAGCTTGACGGCCAGCTTGATGACGGCGTCATCCGACTTTGCAAACGCCGCCGCATCCTTGCCGATCCAGGCCAGGCGCTTGGCGGTCTCGCCAAGTTCCGATTGTTTGTACAGTGCGCCGATGGCGCCTGGTTCCGGCAGCAGCGCGTCCAGGCCTTGCGGATGCATCTTTGCGGCCATCTTCTGGTAACGCTGCAAACCGGCGGCAAAGCGCGCCTCGTCCACGCTGCCTACGTAAGATTGCTCAAGGCGGGTCAAGCGCGCCTTGATGAACGACACGTCGCGTTGCTGGTAGCCGGTCTCGCGCCTGGCATCCGGCTTGGCGCTTTCCAGCGCAAGACGGTACAGCGTGCGCGCGGTTTTCAGCAGGTCGCTGTTGCCGGCGACCGACCAGGCAAATTCCGGCTCCGACAACGCCATATCGGCGGCGATGGCGGCGTCCAGGTCCGCCAGCAAGGTCGGCGACACGTCTTTCTGGTTACCCGGCTTGTTGAACCAGGCGCGGAACTCGGCGTCCTGCACATCCTTGATCGCCGCGATGTCCTTGCGCGCAAAGCCGTCGAGCAGGCCCTGGGTTTTCTTGAGCACGTTGTTGATGCCCTTGACCACGCTGGCGTAGCGCACGTCCTGGGCGGCGTTACCCTTGGTGGCGGCAGCGATGACGGCCAGGTCGGCCCGCATCTCGGCCACGCGCACAGGGAAGTTGGCGTCGCGCGCGAAGCGGATCTCGGACGGCAGCTTGTAGCGGCTGGTGCGGCCGGGGTAGCCGGCCAACAGGATCGGATCGCCGTTCTTCAGGCCTTCGGCCGACACGACCAGGAAGTCTTTCGATTTGTACGGCACATTGTCGGGCGACGGATCGGCCGGACGGCCATCCTTGCCGACGTAGGCGCGCAGGAAGGAGTAGTCGCCGGTCTGGCGCGGCCACTCGAAGTTATCGACGTCGCCGCCAAAATTGCCAATCATGTCCGACGGCGCGTACACCAGGCGCACGTCGCGGATCATCAACTGGCGAATGCGGTAATACTCAAGGCCGCGGTGAAAGCTCGGCACCGAACAGCGGTACGCCTTGTCGGTTTCGCATTCGGCAGTCAGCGCCTTGATGCGGTTCTGGACTTCTTCATTGCGCTCGAACCCGGACAGGGTCGGCGACAGACCCTTGAGCACGCGGTCGGTGACGTTTTCGACTTTTTCGGTCACGTACACCAGCGTATTCGGGCCGCCCGGCAGTTCGGCGTCGCGCGTCTTGGCGAGAAAGCCGTTGACGATGTAGTTCTTTTCAGCCGTCGAATTGCGTTGAATCGCGCCGTACGCGCAGTGGTGGTTGGTGACCACCAGTCCATCGCCGGAGACGAACGACGCCGAGCAACCACCCAGCGACACGATGGCGCTCATGGGGTGCTTGGACAGGTCGGCCAGCTTCTCGGCGGGGATGGTGATGCCGATGCGTTTGAGTTCCGACGACAGTTGCGGAAGCTGGTATGGCTGCCACTGGCCTTCATCGGCATTTGCGGTAGCAAATACGCCGAGCAGGGCGACGGGTAAGGCGATGGATTTCAACAAGATATACCCCAGAAGATAAAAGCAAGCGGGGAGTATATCGCTGATGCAAAGCGCTGGAAATGATTTTGTCGGCGCCGTATTGACGGTACGCCTGCGCGCGCAGCGTTGGTGCGTGACGGGCACCGGCCGGTGACACCGCCAAAAGACGTGCGTTACAATCAACTGTTAACAAATAATCACAACACTGCCCGATGCCGACACCGCCCCTCCTCGTCCGAAACTACTTCCATCATGCCGGCGCCGATGCGGAACTGCTGCTGGTGGCCGATGGCCACGTCATCGTGCCGGCCACACCATTGCTGCAGGTCGGCCATTTTACGAACGATGGCCGGGGCGGCATGATCGCTGCGGCGTACACGCTCGATCGTCAGGCCGGCTACATCGACGCCGGCGGCGCGTGGCTGGCCGGTCCCGGCATGGAGCACGCGCGCGCTTTCAGCGCCGACGGCCTGGCGCGCTTTTGCGAGGGCGGCCTGTGGGGCTACGTCAACCTGGCGGGCGAGCGCGTGATCGCGGCGCAGTACGCGGAGGCGGAAGGGTTTTCACACGGCCTGGCAGCGGTCAAGGTGGCGGACGACGAGTGGCGCTACATCGACCAACACGGCCAGTTTGCCTTCGACGGCAGTTTCTGGGGTGCTTGCGAGTTCGATGCGCTTGGCATGGCGGCGGTAAAGCAGGAAGAAGACCAGCCATGGGGTTACATCGACCGGCAAGGGCAGTGGGCGATCGACGCGCAGTTTTACCGCGCTTGGCCATTCACAGCCAGCGGCGTGGCGCCGGCCAGCACCGACGAGGATGAATGGGGCCTGATCGGCACCAGCGGCGAGTGGATCGTGCCAGCGTCGTTCAACTTTATCTACCCGTTCAACGACGACGGCTACGCCTATTTCCGCGACCGCGATTCGGACGACGAAGCCGAGGGCTACCTCGATGGGCACGGTGTCAAGGTCATCACCGGCGGGTTCATATCGGAAGAGATGCACGCCGGCGTCGCGCTCGACGGCGACCGGAACTTCATCACAGCCGACGGGCCGCTAGCGTTTCCGGTCAACCTGAGCTGGGTACGCCACTTCGACGACAGCGGCTACGCCCTCGTGCGCACCTCCGATTTTGCGCCCGGTCCCGGTGCGGTAAACGCCGAACCAGTGTGGGGCTTTGCGCACCGCGACGGCCGCTTCGTCCCGGTGCCGGCAAATGCGTTGGAACCGCTCACGAGCGACGGCTGGATTCCCGAAAACGAGTCGGGCACGCCGCTGACACCGTTCCTCATGCGCGACGGTGAAATCCACCTGTTCGACTGCGAGGCACGCACGCTCTTCATCTGGCGGCCCGAGAACTGCGCTGGGGGCACGCGAGCGGTCCTGCACGACCATGCCGGACGGCCGCTCTGGCACGCGGGGCCTGCCGACGCACTGGCAATCCCGGCACTCTTCTTCAATGCGCCGCCCGAGTCCTTCCTGGAAGGATGCGACGCCTTCGATCAAGTACCCGACCTGGCCATCTCCATGCTCGAGGAGGTAGAGCGCAAGCTGCACGCACTGGCGGGCGGCGAGAAAAATGTACCAGCGGCGCAAAAACAGACTCGCATCTCTCGCCGCGTGGCGCGCGTCTACGTCAGCGAGCCACACAACACGCATTACGACTTCCTCCTGTCGTACCGCGCGGGCGACAGCAGCCTGGCGCACAGCGGCATCGTCGCCGCACTGGATCAACGCTTCGGTAACGCGGATCCGGATCCCGACATGGCGCGAATCGCTTACCGCAGAGTGTCGCTGGCATGGCCGGTGCAACTGCGCCAAACGCTGGCAGCGCCGCAGGGAGCCAGGGAAGACTCGAACATAATGTGGATTGCTGTTTTCTGCACCGATGGCGACGATGATGGCGATGCCTGGTTCGACGTCTGGATGGACTGCGGCGCGAGCATCGAAACACTGGAAGTGGCGTCGGCGGCCGGCATCGTAGCGCAGGAAGCCGATCCGGACGAGGAATATGAAGAGGAAGATGAAGAGGAAGAGGACGAACAGCAGGCTGCCATCCTGTCTCCCTACGACGAGTGGATGGCCGAAGTAAGCCGCAGCTACCACAGGATCGAAGACGTTCCGGTTGAACTCATGGATGACGCCTTGTGCGATGCCGCCCTGGCAGAGAACAGCGATGCGCTGACGTATCTGCCCGCGCACTGGCGGACGGCCGACCGCCTCGCTGGCGTCATTGGCAAAAGCGTCGATAGCGCAATGGCCGTGCCGCCCTGGTGCATGACCGCCGCCGGACTGGCCCTTGCGCGCTCGCTGTACTCCACCGACGCGGCATGGCAGCGCGCCGACGCCGCGTTGTCGACGGTCCCGGACGTGATGAACGACTACACCATGCGCAAGGTGTGGGGATGCCTGCTCGATCCCGCCATTTGCCTGCGCGCGGTCAACGCGCGCGTGAGCCTGGGGTATATTCCGCGCTGGCTGCACAGCCCCGAACTCATCGCGCTCGCATTGGGTAAAGATATCGGCAATATCCGCTGGATCGAAAAGAGCGGCATCACTGCCGACATGGCACGGCACGCGGTGTCCCGTCGCTACGCCAACGTGGTGAGCTACATTCCCGCAGCCGTGATGACGGCGGAACTCTGGCAATTGGCGGTGCGTACCGATCCTTCAACGCTGCGCATCATGGCGCCCGCCCTGCGTACACCCGAGGTCTGCGCCATCGCCCTGGAGCAGAACGAGAACTACCTTCCCGACGTACCAACCGCAATGCGCGAAGCGACCGTGACGCTCCTGATCGACACCGACCCGGGGTCGCTCGGTATGCGGCGCGACGGACGCACCGCCAGCAGGTGGCATCATCTGCGCGCCTGGGCCAGGCTATGGAACAACGATTACCATGGCGCCATCGCCGACGCCACGCTGGCGGTGCAGGCGATGCCCGAATCGGCGCACCCCCACTACATCCTCGCTCACGCGCTCGATGAGAT
This sequence comes from Massilia sp. CCM 8734, assembly GCF_011682155.1. NCBI lineage: Bacteria > Pseudomonadati > Pseudomonadota > Betaproteobacteria > Burkholderiales > Oxalobacteraceae > Massilia > Massilia sp. CCM 8734. The sequence goes on along the minus strand of NZ_WHJI01000005.1, from coordinate 158,698 downwards.
CGGCGAGCATGGCGCCGCCATGCGCGAAGCCGCCCTGGTGCTGTCACTCGACAGCCAGTACCGCATGCAGTTCAATGAAGACGCCTCGATCGGCTGGCTGCGCGCGCTGGCAAAAAGGGCGGTCGACGAGGCCGACGCCACCTTGCTAATGCAGCTGGCAGCCAATCCGGGCGGCCTGGCCAACATACCACGCTGGCGCGTAACGCGCGAGATGGTCGACCTTACGGTCGGCGCCGACGCCGCGAGCGTCGCCTTCGTCCCCAAGCGCCTGATGACGTCCGCGCTCTACGAACTGGCGCTCACCCAGGACATCAAGCGCTTCGTCCAGGTGCCCACGGCGTTCATGACCGAGAGTCTCTGCCTGTGCGCGGTAAAAAGCTTGAGCTTCGGTCTCTTCCTGGTCCCTCAATCCCTGCGCACACTCGCGCTATGCATTGCCGCAGTACGCCACAGAAGCACGGCGCTCGATCATGTTCCGGCAGCCCTGCTCGACGAAGTCCGCGCCGCCTTGCCACCACATGAGAGCCGAAAAGCATGACGATCACCGCAGCGTTCATCCGAAACTACTTTGTACCGGCGAACCACGAGCCGGACCTGCTGGTGCTCGACGCGGGTCGAGTATACGTGCCCACCCCCGGCATCGGCGATGTGATCGGCGAATTCACCGATGACGGCCAGGGTGGCGGCATCGCCGCAGCCCGGGCTGTCAACGGCATGTGGGGCTACATCAATACACGGGCCGAGTGGATCGTCGCGCCGACCCTGGACAACGCCCGCAGCTTCGTCGACAACGAGCTGGCGCGTTTCTGCGACGCTGGTCTGTGGGGCTTCGTCAACCTGGCGGGCGAGCGCGTCATCGCGGCGCAGTACGCCGAGGCGCAAGGGTTCTCGCACGGCCTGGCGGCGGTCAAGGTATCCGAAGGTCATTGGCGCTACGTCGACTGCCAGGGGCAGTTCGCGTTCAATGGCGTCTTTGCCCATGCGGGCAAGTTCAGCGCCTGCGGCCTGGCGGCGGCCGCGCCGGGGGAAGGCCAGCCATGGGGCTACATCGACCGGCAGGGCCAGTGGGCGATCGCACCGCAGTTTTACCGCGCATGGGCCTTCTCGGACGGCGGCACTGCGCCTGCAGGCGCCAGTCAGGAAAAATGGGGGCTGATCGATACTGGCGGCCACTGGATCATGCCCGCATCGCGCGGATTCATCAGGCCGTTCAATGACGACGGCTACGCATTTTTCTCCGGCTCCGGTAGCAGCGACGAAGCCCAAGGTTACCTCGATGCGCGCGGGGTCAAGGTCATCAGCGGGCAATGGGTGTCGCACAAAATGCGGGCCGGCGTCGCGAAAAACGGCGATCGCGGCTTCGTCAATGCCGACGGGCCCATGACGTTTCCGGTCGAATTGCGCTGGGTGCGCAAATTCGACGCCAGCGGCTACGCACTGGCACGCACGTCCGACTTTGCGCCCGGGGCAAACGCCCGGCCTGTCGCAGCGGTGTGGGGCTTCGCGCACCGCGACGGGCGCTTCGCGCCGGCACCGGAGGACGCGCTCGAACCACTCACCCTCGATGGCTTCATTCCCGATTCCGAAAGCGGCACGCCGTTGACGCCTTTTCTCATGCGCGACGGGCGAATCCACTTGCTCGACAGCGAAGCCCGCACGGTCCTGGCCTGGCAACGCGAATCCTGCGATCGCGGCGCCTGCGCAGTCTTGTCCGACCACTCCGGCCGGGTGCTCTGGCGCGGTGCGCCGTGTGACGCCCTGGCTGGCTATCCGCCCTTTTTTGTGCTGTCGCCGGAATCATTCCTGGTTCCGGTGGGCGCCTTCGAACAAATACCTGGGTATGCGGCATCCCTCCTCGACGAGATAGAGAGCGAGCTGCATTCGTTCGTTGAAAGTCCGGGCAACGCACACTGGATGGCGGCGCGAACGCGCATTTCGCGCCGGCTGGTGCGCGTCTACCTCAGCGAACCGCACAACACGGAATACGATTTTCTTGGCCCGGTGCGCGCACGCGCCAGTGGCGTGGCGCACGAGCGCATCATCGCCGCACTGGAAAAGCGCTTCGGCCCCGGCGACACCGATCCCGACCTGGCGGAGGCCGGCGAGCGCACGGATTCGATCGGGTGGCCGGTCCAGCTGCGGCAGGCGCTGGCGACGCCGCACAGTTCGAGGGACGACGCCAACCGCTTGTGGATCGCCATCTATGTCGATAACGGGAGTGACGATGCCGACGCCTGGTTCGACATCTGGATGGATTGTGGTCCGAGCATCGAAACATTGGAAACGGCATCAGCGGTCGGGATCGCGGAGCAGGAAGGCACGGACGATGACGATGACGACTACGACGATGACGTGGAAGACTATGACGACGATGACGACGAACAGGAAGATGAGGTCCCCGCCGCCACCCCGTACGAGCAATGGATCGCTGCTGTAAAACGACGCGGCTACGCCATCGAAGAAGTCCCGACCGAACTGATGGACGACGTCCTCTGCGATACCGCGCTGGCGCATGGCAGCGACACACTGCTGTACCTGCCCGCACGATGGCAGACACCGGAGCGCCTGGCCTCGCTGATCCGCAAAAATGTCCATAGTGCGGTGCGGATTCCCCGCGCCTGCATTACCGCCGCCGGATTGGCGCTGGCGCGCTCGCTGTACGCCACCGACACAGACTGGCAAGAGGCCGATGCCGCCGCGTCCACAGTGCCGGAATACCTGAACGACTACAGCATTCGCGAGGTGTGGGGCTGCCTGCTCGATTACGAGCAGTGCCTTCGGGCAGTCAGGGAACGCGCCAGCCTGGCGTCGATGCCGCGCTGGCTGCGCACCCCTGAACTGGAGGCGATCGCGCTGGATAACGATATCGGCGATATCCGTTGGCTCGACAAGAGCGATATCACACCCGGCCTGGTGCGGCGGGCACTGTCCGATCCCGAGACCGATGCCGTGCGATACATCCCTGCCGCGCTGCTGACGACGGAGATGTGTTTGCTCGCGGTGCGCACCGAAGCGAGAGCGCTGCGCAGCATGGCGCCTGCCCTGCGCACGGCCGAGATATGTGCCGCCGCCCTGGCAACAGACCCGTACATCGTGGCCGATGTACCGGAAGCAGTGCGCGAGGCTGCCGCCACGCGCTTGATCGACGAGGACTTGGGTTCATCCAGCGCGCTAAGCGAATATCGCAATTTCAGCAAATGGCACAAACTGCGTGCCTGGATCAAGTCGTGGCAGAAGGACTACCAGGGCGCCATTGCCGACGCCACCCTGGCGTTGCAAGCGATTCCCGACTCGGCCGACGCCCACTACATACTGGCACACGCTTTCCGCGAAACCGGCGAGCATGACGCGGCGGCGCGCGAAGCGTTTCTCGTACTGTCGCTCGATAACGACTACAGCGAGGAGTTCGACCGTAACGCCAGCACATACTGGCTGCGCGCCCTCGCCAAGCGGGCGGTCAACCATCTCGATGACGCCACCCTGCTGGCCCAGGTGGCGGCCAATCCGGGCGCGCTGGCTGGCATGCCGCGCTGGCGCGTCACTCGCGAGATGGTCGACCTTGCGGTTGGCGCGGATCCGGCAACCGTGGCGTTCGTCCCCAAGCGGCTGATGACGCAACCGCTCTACGCCCTCGCACTGGCGCGTAAAGTCAAGCAGTTCAAGCAGATCCCCGCCGCGTTCAAGGACGAAGCCTTTTGCCTGGCAGCGGTGCGGCATTCGAGCTTTGGACTCTACTACGTTCCAGAAGCTCGGCGCACGCTCGCGCTATGCATCGCCGCAGTACGCGACAGCAGCACGGCGCTCGATCATGTTCCGGCAGCGCTGCTGGACGAAGTCGCGCGCGCCACCGGCGTGGGGAGGTCCTGAGATGAGCGCGCATCCTGTCCTGATCCGAAACCCGATGCAGCCAGACGGCAAACCGTCCGAGCTGCTGCTGGTTCACGATGGCAGGGCTTACCAAAGCCGCCCCGCCCTGTATTACGTCGACGGGCCATTTGTCGACGATGGCGCCGGCGGCGCCATTGCGGCTGCAATGGCTGCCGACGGCGGCCGCGGCTACCTGAACGCGCGTGGCGAATGGGTCGTCGCACCGACCCTGCAAGACGCCCAGCCTTTCGGCCCGGACGGCCTCTCGCTGTTCCGCGACCAGGACCGGTGGGGTTACCGCAACCTAAAGGGCGACGTGGCCGTCGCCGCCCAATACGAAAAAGCCGAGGCATTCAGTTTCGGCTTGGCGGCAGTCATGATCGGCGAGCGCAAATGGCGCTATATCGACACCAGCGGACAGTTCGCGTTCGACGGTTTTCTGCGCCATGCCGGACCATTCACCGCAATCGGCCTGGCAGTGGCGCGAGGTGGAACCTACAAATGCGGCTACATCGACCGTAGCGGCGCATGGGCCATCGCACCACGCTTCGAGCGTCCGGCGCCATTTTCAAGGCATGGTGTGGCGCCCGCCAGCGAGAACGGCAGGCGTTTCGGCATCATCAACCAGCAGGGCGAATGGGTACTGGCGCCTTGCTACGACGAGATAGACGCCTTCAACGACGACGGCCTGGCGTGGTTCAAGGCTGATGACAACCAGGAGGGCTATCTCGATGCCGCCGGCATTCCCGTCATTCCCGACTGCTACGACCTGTCGCGCACCATGCGCCACGGCGTCGCCGTAGAGCGCGCGGCGCAGATGTGGTACCGGAGCGCGGATGATGTGCCCGAATTTGGCGAGGCGTTCGACTGGGCCGGCGACTTCAACACCCACGGCTTTGCGCTCGCACGCGCCGTCAATCAGGAGCGCGGGCCGGTGTGGGGCATTGCACGCCTCGACGGCCCCTTCGCCGTCGTGCCCGCCGACGTGCTCGAACCGCTCCCGGACTGGGATATCGATATCGGCTGCCCCGAACCGGGCACCCCGCTGATCGCCTTTCTTGCGCGCGATGGCAGCATTGCCCTGCTCGACCGCCATGCACGCCTGGCCTTCCGGCTACGCGCCGAATCGGAGGATGGCGTTGAGCGCGTGGCGCTGTACGACCAGACCGGGCGCCAGCTATGGCAGGACGCACCGTGCGCGGGACTGCACATACCGCAGCCCTACTTTTCCGCGCCGGCCGAGGCATTCCTGGCTGAAGTGGGCCAGGTCGACGAACTACCTGCCTACGCGGAGACGATGCTGGCGGCAACCCGGGCCAAGCTGCTCAACATCGACGCCCTGAAACAGGCGGCGCACAACGGCGAGACGGAAACCGACGACGCGTACGCGTACAAGTCTGGCCCCGATGACTGCTTCAACGGGTACAGCGACACCAACGACGAAGGCAGGCTGGCAAGGCTGGTGCGCACCCGGCGCCGCATTTTCCGCATGTACCTCGGCGAGGATGAACTGATGCGTTATGAGTTCCTCGGCAGCGACCGTTACCCGATGGTGTTGCGGATGGTCGAGCGCTGCGTGGCACGACTGAGCGCGCATTTCGGCGCGCCCGTGTCCGATCCCGACTACGCCGGGGCCGAGCCCGACCGCGACACCCTGGCCTGGCGCGTCGGCGCACTGTGGCTTGGCATCGCGGGCATCCACGAGAACGGCGACGGCGATGCGTGGCAGCATATCTGGCTGTTGTGCGCTCCCAGCCAGGCAGCGTTCAATGCGGCGCTGGCCGGCCAGCAGCCATCCCCTTTCGATCCCACCTGAGCACACCATGTTTATCCAGCCCGTCCTCATCAGAAACTACATGTCCCCGCCAGCGGCCTGGGACGAACTACTCATTCTCCACGAGGCAAAGGTGTATACCTCCTCTCCCGGCCTGGTGCAGGTGTTCGGCCGCTTTATCGACGACGGCGCCGGCGGCGCGATTGCGGCGGCGATGGCTGTCAACGGCAAATACGGCTATGTGAACGCCACTGGCGGCTGGGTGCTCGAGCCGGCCCTGGAATACGCCTTTCCGTTCAGCGAAGGCCTCTCGCATTTTTGCGAAGGCGGCTTGTGGGGTTACCGCGGGCGCGATGGCAAGGTGGTCGTGCTGGCACGGTTCATGCGGGTCGAGCCGTTCCGGCATGGGCTCGCGGTCGTCGACGTCGAGGGCGGCAAATCGCGTTACATCGACAGCAGCGGCGGCTATGCGTTCGACGCCAGCTTCACGGCAGCCGGCTCGTTCAGTGCCGTCGGGCTGGCGCCCGCGCGCGGCACGTCCAGCAAATACGGCTACATCGACCGCACGGGCGCGTGGGCGATTGCGCCGCGCTTCCTGCTGCCGCTCGCATTTTCCGATGCGGGCGTGGCCCCGGCCGCCGAAAAAACGAAACAGTATGGACTGATCGACCGGCAAGGCAAATGGGTGCTCGAACCGTGTTACCAAAGGATCAGGGAATTCAACGACGACACGCTGGCCTTTTGCAGCGAGCGCTACGAACATGACGGTTATCTCGACACAAGCGGGGTACTGGTCATCCGCGACATGCGCAGTCTGTCGGCGCACATGCAATGCGGGATCGCGGTCGACTCGAACTACATCTGCATGACCGCACAAGGCAAGCTGGAATTTGACGTTCCCCTCGACTGGTGCGACGACTTCAATGAACATGCTTTCGCCGTCGCGCGCAGCGCCGACGGCAGCTCGGCCCCGGTGTGGGGCATCGCGCGGGCGGACGGCACATTTGCGGCGCCGCCAGCGGGCGCGGTCGAGCCAATCACCGTGCGCCACCGGCACATCGCCCCGTGCGAGGCTGGCACTGCGCTGGCCGCGTTCGTGGAACACGACCTTGGCGTCGTACTGCTCGACCGCGATGCGCGCGTGGTCTACCGCCTGCGTGCCGAAAACGGGCCGCAAGGCACATACGCGGCCTTGTACGACGCCGCCGGTGACCAGCTATGGCGAGGCGTACCGTTCCCGGCCCTGCGATCGCCCCGGCGGTTCTTTACCGCGCCGCCGGACAGCCTGCTCGCTGAACTGCCAGGCTTCGATGCGCTGCCCGGGCTGGCCGCCACGCTCGTGCAGGCGACAGAGGAGAAACTTCACAACGCCGGCGCACTGCTTGACCTCATCGACAACGGCGCATACGCTCCCGAGGCCACCTACAACAACGGGCACGACGACTATGAGCAGGAAGACGATGACCTCAGCCTGGACCACAAGGTGGCGCAAGCGGTGCGCTCGCGGCGGCGCATCTTCCGATCCTACCTGGACGAAGATGAACATGGGCGCTATCCATTTCTATTCGAAGAACGGATCGTCATGGTGCAAGCGGTGCGCACCCGCTTTGTCGCCATCCTGACTGCGCATTACGGCCCACCGGAGCGCGACCCGGACTATGCTGGCGAAGCGGCTACGGAGGATGCCACCGCCTGGTGCATCGCGCTCGCGCAACCGCTGGCGGGACCGGAATCGGCACGCCCGGAGTCGAACCAGCTGTGGCTGGGGCTCTCTTTGGTCCTCGATAATGGCGACGGCGATGCCTGGAACCACATCTGGCTGGTGTGCGCACCATCGAAAGAGACGCTCGAAGCCGCCCTCGCCGGCCGCGCCGTGGAAGCGCCCGGCGACGACGACCATCCTGCGCCGGATGACGGCATCGACTGGCTGGCGCGCGTGAGCGCCTCGCCCGATGCCATCGTCGGCATGCCGGGGGAACTGATCAACGACGCCATCGCCGATGCCGTCATCGAATCCGAGATCCGCGCGTACCCGTTCCTGCCGCCACGCCTGCAAACCCCAGCGCGGCTGGAGGCGCAGATCCGGCGCAACGCCAAGATCGCATCACGCATTCCGCCGGTGGTCATGAGCGCCGACGGACTGGCCTTGGCCCGCTCGCTGTATGCCGACGACGCCCGCTGGCTCCGTGCCGACAAGCGCAACTCCACCATCCCGACCAGGTTACATCGCGACTGCCTGGAGCATGTGTGGGGCTGCCGGCTCGACCAGCAGACCTGCCTGACCGCGGTCTGCAACGATGCCGACATTCGCAATGTGCCATGGCGGCTGCACAGCGAAGACATCGTCGAAATCGCGCTTTCCAGGGACGTTGACAATATCCGTTTCGTCGCCCCATCCGCGATCACGCCGCGCGTGGCCCGATTCATGGCCGGTCGGGGCGACGCCGCGCTCCTGGCACGCATCCCGCCAGCGTTGATGACCGAAGAATTGTGTGCGCAGGCGCTGCTGAAAGACGACAACGCCTTCTCCGGCGTGCCCGATGCACTGAAAGAAGCGGTCGTCAACCGTCTGATCAAGGGCGACGCAGATCGGGCCTCCGACGGCGGCAGCCGCTGGCAAACCCTGCGCGCCTGGAACCGCCTTTCCGCAGGCGATGCGGACGGAGCGATCGCGGCTGCGCAGCTCGCGATCGGCAACACCAGTCGGCCGGTGCACATGCACTACGTGCTTGCCAGCGCCTGGCGCCTCAAGGGTGACATGCAGCGCGCCGCGCTGGAAGCGGCCAAGGTGCTGTCGCTGCGCAGCGACTACACGCCGCAGTTCGGGAAAAACGCCAGCATCGCCTGGCTGCGCGTGCTGGCGCAAGGAGCGGCCAGCCAGGCCGACGACGCCACGCTGCTGCGCGAACTGGCCACGCAACCGCAGATGCTGGCAAAAATTCCCGGGCGGCGCATCACGCGGGTGATGGTCGACCTGGCCGTCAGCTTGGATGCCCGGGCCGTGCGCTTCGTACCGCGCCGCCTGATGACGACAGCGCTCTACGAACTGGCTCTCAGCCACGGACACAAGCGTTTCGAGCAGCTACCGGTCGCCATGATGAGCGAAGCGTTCTGCCTTGCAGCGGTGGAGAGACACGACTACGAACTCAAATTTGTTCCGCAGGAGCTGCGCACGCTCGCCCTGTGCATCGCATCGGTACGCAAACACTACTGGGTGATTGACCATGTTCCGGTGGCGCTGCAAGGCGCCGTCCGCGCCGCCCTGACAACAACCTGACTGCGCATACTTTAATGACAATCCAACCCACCCTTATCCGCAACTACTTTGCGCCACAAGGCCAGGAGCCCGACCTGCTGCTACTCCACGAGGGTCAGGTCCATGCGCCCGTTCCCGCCCTCGCCGACGTCCTTGGCGAATTCGTCGGCGACGGCCAGGGTGGCGGGATTGCCGCAGCGCTGGCAAGTGGCGGCGGGTCGGGATACATCGACGCACGCGGCGTCTGGGTCGTCGCGCCAACGCTCGACGACGCGCGCACCTTCAGCGCCGATGGCCCGGCACGTTTTTGCGACCAGGGGAAATGGGGCTACCTGGACGTACGCGGCAAGGTCGTGATCGACGCGCAGTACGCGCAGGGTGAGCCATTCCAGCATGGCCTGGCGGCGGTGCAGGTAGCCGCAGGAGCGTGGCGCTACATCGACACCAGCGGCAAGTTCGCCTTCGACGCCAGTTTTGCCCGCGCCGGTTTGTTCACCGCTGTCGGGCTGGCGGAAGCCAGCGTCACAGCCGGCCAGGTCGGCTACATCGACAGATCCGGAGCGTGGACAATTGCGCCGCGCTTTGCGTCGGCACAGCCGTTTTCACGCGATGGCGTGGCGCCGGCCAGCGAGGACGGTAAGCTGTTCGGCATCATCGACCGCAAAGGCGCATGGGTACTGGAACCGCGCTATGACAGGATCGACGACTTCAACGCCGACGGCCTGGCCTTTTTCAAGCACGGATGGAACGATGCAAGCTATCTCGACACCACAGGCGCACCGGTGATCGTGGCGTTCAACCGCCTGTCGGAGTCGATGTCCTGCGGGATCGCCATCGAATCGGCCCACACCTGCATGACGGCGGAGGGCAAACTGGCCTTCGACGCGGCCCTGCTGTGGTGCGGCGACTTCAACGAGCATGGCTTCGCAATCGCCTGTGCCCGGGCCGCCCCAAAAGACATTGATGCGGCGCCCGTGTGGGGCATTGCCCGAGCCGACGGCAGCTTTGCGCGGCCACCGGAAGATGTGCTCGAACCGCTGACCCAGGGCCGTTACCGCGATATCGCAACCCAGGAAGCGAACACCCCGCTGGTTGCCTTCCTCGCGCGCGACGCAAGCATCGCATTTCTCGACCGCGATGCGCGTGTGGCCTGGCGCCTGCGTGCCGAACCGGGTCCCGACGGTGCCCGCCCGGCGCTGTACGACGCTGCGGGCCGGTTGCTGTGGCACGGACAATCCGACTCCACGATTGCGCCGCCAGCGCTGTATTTTTCGGCCCCGCCCGAGTACCTGCTGGTCGACCTGCACGACCTCGGCGAGCTGGCCGGACTGGCCGACTCGATGGTGCTCGCAAGCGCCAACAAACTACGCAATATCGACGCGGCGCTGCAAGCACTCGCAAGCGGAGATGAGGACGAGGAAGATCACTGCACGCTTCCCGGCGACCGCGACGAGTACGGTGCCAACGTCAGTGCGGCCGACCAGCTGGAGAAATCCTTGCGCACGCGGCACCGCATCTTTCGCTCGTACCTTGACGAACACGAGCACGCGGCTTACGAATTTTTTGCTTCCACGCGGGGCGCCGTGATGGATGCCACGTACGCACGCTGCGTGGCGCGCCTGACGGAGCATCTGGGACCGTCAACGCGCAATCCCGGCTACGCCGGCAAGGCCGCTCCGCCCGACATCACGGCGTGGGGCGTCCCCATCACCCCGCCGCTGGCCGGGCTTGAGCCGGGGTCCAACCAGCTGCGGCTCGTGCTCTTCACGCAAGCTGGCTACGGTGACGGCGACGTGTGGCACAACATCTGGCTGGTCTGCGCGCCCTCGATAGAGACGCTGGCAGCAGCCCTTGGCGGGCGCATCCCGGCGTACCGTGCGGATGAGGACGTCGATGACGGCGAAGAGGAAGATGACGAGGACGGTGACGGCGGCGGTTCGCCGGCAGCTCCAGGCACCGACTGAATCGAATCCGTTATCGCATCTGCGGAAAAACTGAACGTCCATTTACAAAGAAGGCAGACCATCACATGATCGAACAACCAGTCCTCATCCGAAATCATTTGGTCGGACGGGGCGAAACATCCCATCTTCTGTTCATCAATAAGGGCCAGGTTATAGAACCGTCGCCCGCCGTGAGCGATATGCTGGCGTATTTCGAGGACGATGGCCATGGTGGTGGCATCGCGGCGGCACAAGCGGCCGATGGCAGTTTCGGTTACGTTGACACGCGCGGCGCCTGGATCGTGGCGCCCACGCTCGACAAGGCGCGCGCGTTTGGCGACAACGGCCTGGCGCGCTATTGCAGAGAAGGTCGCTGGGGCTATCTGGACGTGCGCGGGCAAACCGTCATCGCGCCACGCTACGAAGATGCGCAGGCCTTTTCGCAGGGACTGGCGGCCGTGCAGACCGGCGCGAATAAATGGATCTACATCGACGTCGGCGGGAACCCGGCATTCGAGTGCGCATTTCGCAGCGCCGGTCCTTTCACCGACACCGGACTGGCAGTAGCCAGTACCAAGCGCGATCTGTTCGGCTACATCGACAACACCGGCGCCTGGGCCATCGCGCCGCGCTTTGAGCGCGCGCTCGCCTTTGGTGCGCAAGGTGTGGCGCCGGCGTCGGAAGATGGCAAGCTGTTCGGACTGATCGACCGGCGCGGCAACTGGATCCTGCAGCCTTGTCACCGGCGCATCGATCCGTTCAACGAGGAAGGCCTGGCCTACTGCGAAGAGGCCGGGCAGGAATGGTACGACGGCGGCTACATCAACGTGCGTGGAGAGCACATCATCCGTAACCGGCGGCGCCTGTCGCCGGTGATGTCGCATGGGATCGCGGTGGAGGACGACAGTGGGTATGTCACCGCACAGGGCACGCTCGATGCTGGCTTGTACGTCAGTTGGGCGCAGACGTTCAACGACAGCGGCTTCGCCGTCGCGCGCTGCTCCGGCATGGTGCAAACGCCACAGGGGCCGGTCGACGCGAAATCGCGCTGGGGCATCATGCGCAGCGACGGCAGCTTTGCCCTGCCGCCAGCCGATGTACTTGAACCTGTGACCGGCGATGACCGCATGGTGGTGCCGGCCGAACTGGACACGCCGCTGGCCGCCTTTCTCGCCAGCGATGAAAGCGTCGCCCTGCTCGACCGCGATGCGCGCGTGGCCTACCGCATGTGCAAGAGTGGCGGGCCGCAGTCCTGGCATGCGACGCTCCATGACGCCGCTGGCGCGCTGCTCTGGCAAGGCGCTCCGCATCCCGCGCTGCGTGTCCCCTCTTTGTTTTTCCACCTGGACGCCGATGCGCCGCTCGATCAACTCGATAGCGCCGATCATCTGATCCCGTTCGCACAAGCGCTGATGGGTGAAACGGAGCGCAAACTGCACGACATCGCTACCTTGCTGCACGCGATCGACGATGACGACGCTGAGAACGACGACGACGAGGACGAGGACGAAGGAGATGACGACGACCTTGATCCCGCCCAGAAGCTGGCCAGGCTGGTCGGGACCACGCGGCGCATCTACCACGCCTATCTGGACGCGAACGTGAACGCCACGTTCGATTTTCTCTGTTTTGATCGCGAGGAGATGGCCGATGCGATGTACAGCCGCTGCATGGCGCTCCTCGATGCACACTTCGGCCCGGCCGACCCGGACCCCGACTTTCCGCCCGGGTCGACAGGCGAAGACTGGCCCGCATGGCAGGTGGCGTTGCGCCGTCCGCTGGCAGGGCCAGGGTCGGCCCGGCCGGAATCGAACCAGCTGTGGCTGGCCATCGATCTGGAGAGCGACAATGGCGATGGCGACGTCTGGCACATCATCCGTCTGACATGCAGCCCGTCCAAAGAGACGCTGGAAGCGGCACTGGCCGGACGACAGCCCGCAGCGCCAGTGGCCGCCGAGCCAGATCCTGCGCCGCAAACAGCGCAGGAATGGTTTGCCCGGTCGTATGGTGCGAAACACGCCATCAGGAACATGCCACGCGACCTGATCGACGCCGACGTTGCGGACTTCGCCGTCGACCTTGGCGCGGATGCCTTCGCCGAGCTGCCCCCTCACCTGCAAACGCCGGCCCGCCTGGAACGCGTCATCCGGCAGAGCGCGGAGCAGGCAGCGGACGTCCCCGGCTACTGCATGACGGCCGACGCGCTGGCCCTGGCGCGTTCGCTGTACGGCGACGATGAGGACTGGTGCCGCAGCGACAAGCGCAACTCGCAGGTTCCCACTACCTTCGACGCCTATTGCCTCGATGAGGTATGGGGTTGTCTGGTTGATCAACAATTTTGCCTGCATGCCTTGAGCGCAGACGCCTGTCTTGGCTCGGTGCCCCTGTGGCTGCGCAGTGAGGAGATGTACACCGGGGCCTCGTTTGGTTACAGCGATAATCTGCGTTACATTCCCCGCGCGTCGATCACGCCGGAGATGGTCTGGCGAATCCGCGCCAGCGATCTGGGAACGATTCCCGAGACGCTGCTTACGCCGGAGGTGTGCCAGTTCCGCACCTGGGAAGATCCGATGGCGCTGGCATTCCTGCCCGAAGCGCTGCGCACGCCCGCCCTGTGCCGCACAGCCGTCAAGAACGACACGCAGGCGTTATGCGGCGTGCCAGATGCGCTCAAGGAAGCGATCTGCTCGCAACTCATCGCCGAGCATGCGGGGCCGGGAACGAATGAAGAACGCGCTTGCCGCTGGCACGCGCTGCGCGCCTGGACGCGGCTGTGGAAAAGAGACTGGGACGGCGCCATCGGCGACGCGCTGCTGGCGATCAAGCATGTCGATGATCCCGCCCACATGCACTATGTTCTCGCCAGCGCTTACCGCGCCAGCGGACAGCCATTGCCAGCGGCGCGCGAGGCCGCCAAGGTGCTCGCATTATGGGATGTCTACGAACCCGAATTCGGCGACAAGACAGATGCGCAGTGGCTGCCATCGATCGCGCACACAGCGTTCAATGAGGCGAGCGAGGCGGAACTGCTGGAGGAACTGTACGCCAATCCACTGGTGTTGTCGCAGATACCCGGACGCCGCATTACAGCGGCGATGGTGGATGTGGCGGTGGGCGCCGACTCCAACGCCGTGGCGCATGTGCCGAAACGCCTGATGACGGCTGCCCTGTACGCCCTGGCGGTACGCACCCATAACAAACACGAAAGCCGGGTACCGCCCGCCTTCCGCAAGGGCGCCTGAGGTCAGCCGGCCCTGGCGCGCTTGCGCTTTTTAGGCGCCAGCATGCTGCCGGTGCAGGTGGGCGCGCCACAGCGGCATTCGAAGGCTTTTTTGACAGCCGGCGTATGCCGCTCTTCGTAGATCAGCGCGTAGTTGTATTTGAGTTCTTCGTCGCGCATGATCGGATGCAGCGCGTAGATGAACACCCTGCCCTCGTCTTCCTGCGCTTCGCAATTCGGTTCGCAGGCGTGATTGATGAAGCGCGAATCGTTGCCGCCACGGCCACCGTCGATGACCATGCCGTCGGCCAGCGAAAAGAAGAACGTGTGGTTGACAGGCCCGCCGCCGGCGTCGGCGCGGACCGCCGATTCGTCAGACGTGATGCGCTCGCCCGTGTATTCGGCGATCTGCTCGCCCGGCTCGATGTCGCGCGTGGCAAATACGCCGTTGCCGTGGATAGTGGAGCGGCGTACTTCGTAGCAGGCTGGCTCGGTTTGAATGGATTGGGAGGGTGTACTGTTCATCCGCCTATTTTACTGCGCTTGCCACCCGCCCCCCAATGCCTGAATCAACGAAATCGCGGTGCTCTGGCGGTCGCCCTGCGCCTGCACCAGCGCGCGCCGCGCCGACAGCGCGCTGGCCTGGGCCTGCACCACTTCGCTGTAGCTCACCTGCCCCGCCTTGTAGCGATTGAGGATCTGCGCCTCGACCTGGTCGGCCGAGTCGGATGCCTCGCGGCGCAGCACCAGTTGCTGCGCCAGCACGCGCGTGGCGGAGAGCTGGTTTTCCACGTCGCCGAAGGCATCGAGCACCGTCTGGCGGTAGCGCGCCACCGCCGCCTGCTGGCTGGCTTCGGCCCCGGCCACGCTGGCGCGCGTGGCGCCAGCGTTGAACAGGGTTTGCACCGCGCTCAAGCCGAACGACCAGAGCGCGCTCGAGGCGCTGAACAGGTCCGATACGCGGCTGCCGCTGTTGCCCACCGACGCGCTCAAGCCGATGTTCGGATAGTAGGCCGAGCGCGCAATGCCGATCTGCTCATTGGCCGAGGCCACGCGCCGTTCGGCGGCGGCGATGTCGGGCCGGCGCTGCAACAGCGCCGACGGCACGCCGACCGGAATCTCGGGCACAAACGCTTGCCACGGTGCGCTCGCCAGGCTGAAGTCGGCCGGGGCCTTGCCCAGCAAGACGGCGATGGCGTGTTCGAACTGGGCCCGCTGGCGCGCCAGCGACAAGGCGTCGATGCGAGCGTTGGACAATTGCGTCTGCGCCTGCAGCACGTCGGACTTGGTGGCGATGCCGGCGTCGAAGCGGTTGCCGGTGATCTGCAGCACGCGCTGGTAGCCTTCGATGGTGGTGGCCAGCAGCGCCGCCTGGGCGTCGGTCTGGCGCACCACGAAATAGTTGGCCGCCAGTTCGCCCTGGGCCGACAGGCGCGCCGACGCCAGGTCGGCGGCGCTGGCCTGGGCGTTGGCGCTGGCCGCGCCCACGCTGGCGCGCAGCCGGCCCCACAGGTCGGGTTCCCAGCTGGTGCCGATGTTGAGGCGGTAGTTATTGTCCGCGCCGGCATTGCGCGTGCCCGAGCGCTCGCCGCTGGTACTGAGCGACACGCTCGGGAACAGCGCGGCGCGCTGCTGCGCTACCTGCGAACGGGCTTGCGCGTACGAGGCTACGGCGGCGGCGACGTTCTGGTTCGATACCTCCACTTGCGCGGCCAATTCGTTCAGGACCGGATCGTTGAACAGCATCCACCACGGGCCGCGGTCAAGCGCATCGGCCGGGGCGGCAGGCGACCAGCCCTGCGCCTCCTTGAAAGCAAGCGGTTCGGGCGTGGTGGGCTTGACGTATGCCGGGCCGACGGCGCAGCCGCCGAGCAAAAAGAAGGCCAGCGGCAGAAGATGAAGAAGCGGACGAAGGAGCGGAATGGCGCGCATAGGATTACTCATTGTGGATTAGGTGAGGCAGCGTTGTCGGCGTGATGGCCAAGCTGGCGCTCGGCGGGACTGCGCCGGCGCAGCTTGTCCATCACGACATAGACGACGGGGGTGGTGAGCAGGGTCAGGACCTGGCTGGCGATCAGGCCGCCGATGATGGCGATGCCGAGCGGGCGGCGCAGCTCGGAGCCTTCGCCGAAGCCGATTGCCAGCGGCAAGGCGCCCAGTGCGGCGGCCAGGGTCGTCATCAAGATCGGGCGAAAGCGCAGCAGGCAGGCTTCGCGCACCGCTTCCAATGGAGACAGGCCGCGCGTGCGCTCGGCTTCGAGTGCAAAGTCGATGATCAGGATCGCATTCTTTTTCACGATCCCGATCAGCAGGAACACGCCGATCAGGGCGATGATCGAAAATTCCATCTTGAACAGCAGCAGGGCCAGCACAGCGCCCACGCCGGCCGACGGCAGGGTCGAGAGCACCGTGATCGGGTGCACCAGGCTTTCGTACAGGATGCCGAGCACGATGTAGATGACAACGATGGCCGCCGCGATCAGCATCGGCTGTTCCTTGTTCGACTCGTCGGCCGCGCGCGCCGTGCCCTGGAAGCTGCCGCGCACATTGTTCGGCATGCCGATGTCGGCCTCCGCCTGCTTGACGGCGGCCTGTCCGTCGGCCAGGTTGCTGCCCTGCGCCAGGTTGAACGACACCGTCGTCGCCAGTTCGCCATCCTGGTGGTTGACCGAGGTCGGGGTCGAGCTTTCGGCAAAGCTGGCGATCGCCGACAGCGGCACCATGGTGGTTGCCGCGCTGCTCAGGGCTTGCCCGCTGGACGGGTCGCGCGCGGCCGTGGTGTTGGCCGGCGTGGCGGCGCCGCCGGCGCTGGACGTGCCGCGCGAAGGCACGTACACATCGTTCAATGCTTCGGGCGACTGCTGGTACTGCTTTGCCACGCCCATGATCACGCTGTACTGGTTCAGTTCATCGTAGATGGTGGTGACCTGGCGTTGGCCGAAGGCGCTGTAGAGCGCATTGTCGACGTCGCGCGGGTTGATGCCGAGGCGCGCGGCGCTGTCCTTGTCGATCTGGACGAACATTTCGACGCCGTTTTCGGCCTGGTCGGTGTCCACATCGACCAGCGGCGCTTGCCGCTTCATGGCATCGGCCAGCTTGCCGGCCCATAGTTTGAGGTCGGCGCGGTTGTCGCTCTTTAAGGTGTACTGGTAGGTCGAGTTGGACTGGCGCCCGCCCATGCGCAGGTCCTGCACCGGGTTGAGGAACATCGACACGCCGGTCACCTTGGCCAGTTGCGGACGCAGGCGCGCGATCACGGCTTGCCCGCCATCGCTGCGTTCGGACACCGGTTTGAGGTTGATGAACATGAAGCCGCCCCCTGCCCGCCCGCCGCCGGTAAAGCCGACCACCGTGGCCACCGCAGGGTCGCGCCGGATGATATCGACCAGTTGTTTCAATTTCGCCTGCATGGCCTGGAACGAGATGCTCTGGTCGGCGCGCAGGCCGCCGCTGATCTGGCCCGTGTCCTGCTGCGGAAAGAAGCCTTTCGGCGCGGCGGAAAACAGGTACACATTGAGGCCGATCACGAACACGAAGATCAGCATCACCAGCGCAATGCTGTCCAATGCCCAGTCGAGCGAGTGTTCGTACGCTTTGTGGATGCGGTCGAAACCGCGTTCGGCCCAGCGCGCAAGGCGGCCCGGCTGGCGCTCGATGTCGGTCGGCTTGAGCAGCCAGGCGCACATCATCGGCGTGGTGGTGAGCGAAATGACCAGCGAAATCATCACCGCCGCCGACAAGGTCACGGCGAACTCGCGGAACAGGCGGCCGACTTGCCCGCCCATGAACAGCAGCGGGATGAACACGGCCACCAGCGACAGGCTGATCGAGAGCACCGTAAAGCCCACTTCGCGCGCGCCCAGCAGCGCCGCCTGCATGCGGTCCATGCCGTTTTCGATGTGGCGCGCGGTGTTCTCCAGCACCACGATGGCGTCGTCGACCACGAAGCCGGTGGCCACGGTCAGCGCCATCAGCGACAGGTTGTTCAGGGAAAAACCGAGCATGTACATCACGCCGAAGGTGCCGAGCAGCGACACCACGGTGGCCACCGCCGGGATGATGGTGGCGCGCACGCTGCGCAGGAACAGGCTGACCACCAGCACCACCAGCAGAATCGAGATCATCAGGGTCAGCTCGATTTCGGCCAGCGACGAGCGGATCGAGTTGGTGCTGTCGGACGCCACTTCCAGCTTCACGTCCTGCGGCAGTTGCGCCTGGAGCATTGGCACCAGGGCGCGCACCCCGTCCACCGTTTCGATGACGTTGGCGCCGGGCTGGCGCGTGATCAGCACGATCACCGCCGGCTGGCCGTTGAACAGGCCGAGCGTATTGACGTTTTCGACGCCGTCGATCACTTCCGCCACGTCGTCCAGGCGCACGGCGGCGCCGTTGCGCCAGGCGACCACCAGGCTGCGGTAGTCGGCCGCGCTGCGCCCGCCGGTGGCGGTGCTGGCCTGCGAGTAGATCTGCAGGCGCATGCCGTTGCCTTCGATGGCGCCCTTGGGCCGGTTGGCGTTGGTCGACTGGATCGCGGCGCGCACGTCCTCGGTCGAGATACCGTAGCGATTGAGCGCGTATGGCAGCAATTCGACGCGCACGGCCGGCAGCGAGCCGCCGCCGATTTCCACGTCGCCCACGCCCTGCACCTGCGCCAGCTTCTGCTGCACCAGGTTCGATACCGACTCGAAGATCTGGCCGGGCGACTTGGTCTTGGAAGTCAATGCCAGGATGATGATGGGCGCGTCGGACGGATTGGCCTTGCGGTAGGTCGGGTTGCTCTTGAGCGTGGACGGCAGGTCGGCGCGCGCGGCGCTGATCGCCGCCTGCACTTCGCGCGCAGCCGAATCGATCTTGCGGTTCAAGTCGAACTGCAGGCTAACCCGGGTCGAGCCGCTGCCGCTCGACGAGGTCATTTCGTTCACGCCCGAGATCACGCCGAGGCGACGCTCGAGCGGCGTCGCCACGCTGGTGGACATGGTGTCGGGACTGGCGCCCGGCAGCGACGCGCTTACCGAGATGGTCGGGAAATCCACCTGCGGCAGCGGCGAGACCGGCAGCACGAAGAACGCGCCGATGCCGGCCAGCGCAATGCCCAGCGTGAGCAGGACGGTGGCGATCGGGCGCCGGACAAAAGGCTCGGACAGGTTCACTTGGCAACCTCGCCCGCGGCAACGACGTCTTTACGCGACCAGCGCCGCGCCAGGCTGTCGAAGCCGAGGTAAATGACCGGCGTCGTAAACAGCGTGAGCAGCTGGCTGACGATCAGGCCACCGAAGATGGCCAGGCCGAGTGGGCGGCGCAACTCGGCGCCTTCGCCCCAGCCCAGCATGAGCGGCACCGCCGCGAACAGCGCGGCCAGGGTCGTCATCAGGATCGGGCGAAAGCGCAGCAATGCGGCCTGCTGGATCGCCTCGCGCGGGGCCATGCCCTTCTCGCGTTCAGCCTCGATGGCGAAGTCGATCATCATGATGGCGTTCTTCTTGACGATGCCGATCAGGAGAATGATGCCGATGATGCCGATCACGCCCAGATCCTGCCCGCTGATCATCAGCGCCAGCAGCGCGCCCACGCCGGCCGACGGCAGGGTCGACAAAATCGTCAGCGGATGCACATAGCTTTCGTACAGCACGCCGAGCACGATGTAGACGCATACCACCGCCGCCAGGATCAGCCACAGCTGGTTCGACAGCGACGCCTGGTAGGCGCCGGCGGCACCGAGGAAGGTCATGCTGACCGACGCCGGCAGCTTGATTTCCAGCGCGGCGGCGCGGATCGCCTCGACCGACTGGCCGAGCGAGACGCCCGGCGCGGTATCGAAACCGATGGTGGTGGCCGGGTATTGTGCCACGTGGGTGATCTGCAGCGGCGCCGGCTGCTCGGTGATGCTTGCCACCGCCGACAACGGCGTGGTCTTGCCGGAGCCGGTCTTGATCGGCAACTGGCCCAGGCTGGCGATCGACATCTGCGCGTCTCGCTGCGCTTCCAGGATCACGCGGTACTGGTTGGTCTCGGTGAAGATGGTCGAGACGATGCGCTGGCCGTAGGCGCTGTACAGAGCGTCGTCGATCGAGGCGGCGGTGACCGACAGGCGCGAGGCCGTGTCGCGGTCGATGCTCACGAACGCCGAGGTGCCGGTGGCGCCGGCGTCGGTGACCACATTGGTCACCTGCTTGTTCTGCTGGAGGTGCTTGACCAGGGCTGCTGCCCACTGGCTGACGGTGGCGCTGTCGGCGCCCTCGAGCGAAACGCGGTACAGGGTCGGGCCGCTTTCGGCGTCGATGGTCAGGTCCTGGGTCGGTTGCAGGTACAGCGTGACGCCCGCCACATCGGCCACGCGGCGGCGCAGGCGCTCCATGATCTCGGCCTGGCTGGACGCCTTGTCGTGTTTCAGGTTGATCAGCATGCGGCCGGTGTGCAGCATGGTGTTGTTGGCCGCATCGACGCCCACATTGGAGCTGAGCGACTCGACATCGGGATCGGCCAGGATCGCCTTGCCGGCCGCTTGCTGCAGTTCGGCCATGCGGTCGTACGAAATCGACTGGCGCATCTCCACCCGCGCCTGGAGTTGGCCGGTATCCTGGGTCGGGAACAGACCCTTGGGAATCAGGATGTACAGCACGGCCGTGAGCACCAGGGTGGCCAGGGCGACCAGCAAGGTCAATCCCTGGCGCGCCAGCACCCAGTTCAGGGCATGGTCGTAGCGCACGATCACGCGCTCGAAAAACGCCTGGGTGCGTTGCGCCATGCGCCCCGGCTTTTCGTCTTCATGGCTGCGCAGCCAGCGTGCCGACATCATCGGCACCAGGGTCAAGGACACCACGCCCGATATCAGAATGGTGATCGCCAGCGTGATGGCGAACTCTCGGAACAGGCGCCCCACCACGTCGCCCATGAACAGCAGCGGAATGAGCACGGCGATCAGCGACACCGTCAGCGAGATGATGGTAAAGCCGATCTGCGCGGCGCCCTTGACGGCGGCCGCCATCGGCGTTTCGCCTTCTTCGATGTAGCGCGCGATGTTTTCGATCATGACGATGGCGTCATCGACCACGAAACCGGTGGCAATCGTCAGCGCCATCAGGGACAGGTTATTCAGGCTGTAGCCGAGCAGGTACATGGCCCCGCAGGTGCCGATCAGCGAGATCGGCACGGCCAGGCTGGCAATGACCGTGGCGCGCACGCTGTGCAAAAAGGCGAAAATGACCAGCACCACCAGCGCCACGGCCAGCAGCAGTTCGAGTTCGACGTGGGTGACCGAGGCGCGGATGCCGGTGGTGCGGTCCGACAGCACGTCGAGCCGCAGCGCGCCGGGCAGGCTCGCTTGCAGTTCGGGCAGGCGCGCCTTGATGGCGTCGACCGTGGCGATGACGTTGGCGCCGGGCTGGCGCTGCACGTTCAGGATAATGGCCGGCTTCATGTTGGCCCACGCGCCCAGTTTCACGTTTTCGGCGCTGTCGACCACCCTGGCCACGTCCGACAGGCGCACCGGCGCGCCATTGCGGTAGGCGACGATCAGTTTTTCGTAATCGGGCACGGTCAGGAGCTGGTCGTTGGCGTTGATCGCGTAAGAGCGCGTGGGACCGTCGAAGTTGCCCTTGGCGCTGTTGGCGTTGGCGCCCGAAATCGCACTGCGCAAGGTGTCCAGCCCGAGGCCGTAGGTTGCCAGCGCGCCGGTATCGGCCTGGATGCGCACCGCCGGCCGCTGTCCGCCGCTCAGGGTGACCAGGCCCACGCCCGACACCTGGCTGATTTTCAGCGCCAGGCGCGTGTTGACCAGGTTCTGCACCTCGGTCAGCGGCACCGTGTCCGACGTGATGGCAAGCGTGAGCACCGGCGCGTCGGCCGGATTGACCTTGGCGTACACCGGCGGCGCCGGCAGGTCGGCCGGCAGCAGCGAGCCGCCGGCGTTAATGGCCGCCTGCACCTCCTGCTCGGCCACGTCGAGCGTTTGCCCAAGGCCGAACTGCAGGGTAACGATGGACACGCCCGAGGCGCTGGTGGAACTCATGCGCTGCAAGCCGGACATCTGGCCGAAGCGGCGTTCCAGCGGCGCCGTGACGGTGCGCGCCATCACTTCGGGACTGGCGCCGGGGTACAGGGTCTGCACCTGGATGGTGGGGAAGTCGACCTGCGGCAGCGCCGACAGCGGCAGGAACTTGAAGCCGACAAAACCGGCCAGCACGATCGCCAGCATCAGCAGCGACGTGGCGACCGGGCGGGCGATAAACGGGGCTGAAGGATTCATCGCGCGCCCCTCGCATCATGTGCCAAGATCGGCGCCACCATCATCGCGGCGCTCCTTCGCGCTGGCGGCGACGTCCGCCAGCGGCGCCGGCGGCCGGCTTGTCGGTCGGCAGGGTCACTCTGGCGCCATCCTTGAGGCGGTCGGCGCCTTCGGTGATCACCTGTTCGCCGGCTTTCAGGCCGGTTTTCACTTCCACCTTGTCGACGGTTGCCTGGCCGCGCGTGACGGGCCGCACGGCGACAGTGCGCTCGCTTGGATTGAGCACATACACAAAGTCGCCCGTGCTGCCGTGGCGCAGCGCGGTCACCGGCACCATGACGGCGTCCTTGATGGTGCGCAGTTCCAGGCGCAGGTTGACGAACTGGCTGGGGAACAGCGCCTGGTCGTCGTTGGCGAAGCGTGCCTTGGCGCGTACGGTGCCGGTCTGCACATCAACCTGGTTGTCGAGCGCCTTGAATTGGCCTTTGGCCAGCGAGGTGGTACGGGTGCGGTCGAACGCGGTGGCGGGCAGGCTGGCGCTGTCGCGGATGCGCCCCTGCAGGTCGGGCACGCGGTCTTGCGGCACCGCGAATTCGACATCGATCGGCGAGAGCTGGGTGATGACGGCGATGCCGTTGGCGTCGCCGCTGCCGACCAGGTTACCCATGTCGATCACGCGCAGGCCCACCCGGCCCGTGATCGGCGCCCTGACCTGGGTGTAGCCCAGGTTCAGGCGTGCCACGCCTTCGGCGGCGCGGTCGGTCATGGCGGTGCCTTGCAACTGCTTGACCAGCGCGGCCTGGGTGTCGACTTCCTGGCGCGCGATCGAGTCCTGCGTGAGCAGGGTGCGGTAGCGCTCCAGCGTGACCTTGGCGCTCTCTAACTGCGCTTCGTTGCGCTGGCGCGTGCCGCTCGCCTGCATCAGCGCCATCTCGAACGGGCGCGGATCGATCGTGGCCATCACCTGGCCGGCTTTGACCAACTGCCCTTCGCTGAAGTGGACCTTTTGCAGGATGCCCGATACCTGCGGGCGCACCGTGGCCGTGGCGGCCGCGGTGACGGTGCCGAGGGCGTCGAGGGTGACCGGGATGTCGGTGCGTTCGGCGCTGGCCACGCCGACGGTGGTGGCCATGCCGCCGCCGCGTCCCCCACGGCCACCGCCACCGCCGCCGCCCGGGCCACCGGGGCCGGCCGCCGCGCCGGGAGCGCCGCCCGGGCTGCCGGCCGGGCTTTGGTGGGTCAGGTACCAGGCCAGTCCGCCGAGTCCGGCCATGGCGAGCACGGCAATCACGCTACCGATGATCTTGGTACGGCGGCTGCGCCGTGGCTGGGAAGGTGATGGGTCCATGCTTTTCCTTGTCTTGATTGCAACGATTGTTGAAGCAACTCTAGCATGGAGAAGGCGAAAAGCATGTTTCGCGGAAGGGGCAACGGGCGCCAAAACGAGGCGATTTGTGCACTGTAAGGACGTGCGCACGCCGCCACCGGCGCGGGTGGCGCGGCGGCGGCGGTGTTTTCACAGGGAGACGAGGCGCTGCGGGCGAGTTTGTAACAAACTACATGGCGTTACAAACTCGCTACAAATTGACGGCGGGAGCCTGGGCCGCGCCGGGCATGTCGGGGCGTTCTGACTGACGCCGAGGCAGCACGGGCCGGCCTCCAACCGAGAACCGTCGCCCCCGCGCAGGCGGGGGTCCAAGTTTCGGCGGCTATCGCGGGACTTGGGCTCCCGCCTGCGCGGGAGCGACGATGCTTACGTCAGCAGTGTTACGGCGCGGTACACATGCAGTGGGTGACCGCCGCGAACGGCTTGCGCCCGTTGGTCATTTCGGACAGCCAGCCCAGTTCCCTGGTCACCTCGGTCATGGCGCTCGCTGGCACGCCGGTTGGCATCAGGCCCAGTTTGACCTCGATGTTGACCGCTTGCGCGGCGCTGGCGCCGAACATGGTCACGAAGCGCTCGAATGCCGACACATCGCGCTCGATGTAGGCCACGCGGTAACCCTCGGCCAGCTTGGCGCGCTTGGCGGCCGACTTGAGCGCGTCGGTGTAGCTGCCGATGGTGTCGACCAGGCCGCGTTCCTTGGCCTGCACGCCGGTCCATACGCGACCCTGCCCCACTTCGTCGATCTTCGGCTGGGTAGTCTTGCGCGCCGCCGCGGCCTTGGTGGTGAACTCGCTGTAAATATGGTTGATGCTGCTCTGGATCACCTGGGTGAAGCGCGGATCGAGCGGACGCATCGGGTTGTAGGCGTCGGCCAGCCAGGTGGTGGTGGTGCCGGCGGTGTGGATGCCCAGTTTGTCGACCACTTTTTCAGCCGTCGGCAGGATCGCGAACACGCCGATCGAACCGGTGATGGTGGCGCGGTCGGCGAACACTTCGTCGGACGCCATCGAAATCCAGTAGCCGCCGGAGGCCGCCACGCTGCCCATCGACACCACCACCGGCTTGCCGGCGGCGCGGGTCAGTTCCAGCTCGCGCCGGATCAGTTCCGAGCCGAAAGCGCTGCCGCCTGGCGAATCGACGCGCAGCACGATCGCTTTGATCTGCTTGTCTTCGCGCGCCTTGCGGATCAGGTTCGCGGTGGACAGGCCGCCGATCGAGCCGGCCGGCGCATTGCCGTCGCTGATTTCGCCGGCGGCCACGATCACGCCGACGCCGTCGCCGAACATGGGCGGACGCAGGCGCGCCAGGTATTCGTCGAAACCAACCTGGCGGAAGCTCTTGCCGTCATCATCCGGCGCGCCGCGCGTGATCATCATGGCGCGCACTTCGTCGCGCGTTTTCAGGCCGTCCACCAGTTTGGTGGTCACGGCCAGCTTGCCGGTGTCGCCGCCGGCTTCTTCCATCAGCGCCGGCAGCGCGTCGATTTTCTGGGCGATCCAGCCGGCCGGCAGCTTGCGGTTTTTCTCGACGTCGGCGGTGTAGCCGGCCCACAGGGCGTTGTACAGGAAGGCGTCGGCTTCGGCGGCGGCCGGCGACGGACCGTTGCCAATGTACGGCTCGGCGAAGCTCTTGTAGGTACCGACCTTGATCAGGTTGACCGTCACGCCGACCTTGTCGAGCGCATCGCGGTAGTAGTTGCGATAGCGGCCGAAGCCTTCGATATGGACGGAACCCATCGGATGCATATATACCTGGGTGGCGTGCGAGGCGATACGGTACTGGCGCTGGTCGAAGTTGCCGCCCCAGGCGATCACCGGCTTGCCGGCCGCCTTGACTCGTTCAACGGCCAGGCCGACTTCATTGAGCATGGCAAGGCCGGCGCCATCCATCTGGTCGAGCAAGAGCAGCACGCTGCTGATCTGCGGGTCCTTGGCGGCGCTATCGAGCACGGTGAGCACGTCGCGCAGCTGGACCGACTTGCGCACGTCGCCGCCGCCGACATTGGCCATGAGCGCGTCGCGCACATTGCCGCTGTGCTGCTCGACCAGGTCGCCCTTGACTTCGAGGACCAGCGCGGTCTTGGTCGCCATCGGCTTGACGCCGCCGCCGAAGATCGCTATCAGCAGGATGACCACGATGATCAGGAAGAGCACATTGAGCACGCCCCGGCGCGTGCTGTCGACCGCGCTCCAGAACATGCCGAAACCGCGGCGTAGGGTGGACAAAGGTTTAAATGACATCGGTACTCCGGCGGAAAATGAGGTGGGTAAAAAGCTAAACGTCTACTGTAAGCGAAATCGCCGCATCCCGTTCGGAAATGCGGGCCTGGGCGGGCCGGGAAATAGCCCACAAGCCGGCAAACACCAATATGCCATTAATCATGAGCAACTCAAGCCCGAGGCGATAACTTCCCAACAGCAATGTTTGATTATATTCAAGGAAAGCGCAGATAAGCGGTCCGCCGATGGCCACCAGCGGCACCCAGCGGTCCCTGAGGGTGCGTTCGGTCAGCATGCCGAAGGCGAACAGGCCAAGCAGCGGGCCATAGGTGTAGCTGGCCACTTTAAGGATCACGCCGATCATGCTGGGGCTGTCGACCAGTTTGAAGGCCATCACCAGCGCCAGGAACAGGGCCGCGAAGCCGAGGTGCACGCGCTGGCGCCAGCGCACCTTGTCCCGCTCCGACAGGTCCTGGCGGCGCGTCAGGCCAAGCAAGTCGATGCAGACGGTGGACGTGAGCGCGGTAATGGCCCCGTCGGCGCTGGGGAACAGGGCCGAGATCAGCGCGATCAGGAAGATAATCTGCAGCGTTACCGGCAAGTGGCCCATGACGACGGCGGCGAACAGCTTGTCGCCGCTGGCGGTCACGCCGGCGCCCGGCGCGTACAGGTGCAGCAGGCCGCCGAGGAACATGAACAGCGACAGCACCACGACCAGGATCGCGGTCAGGCTGAGGAGGTTTTTCTGCGAGTCGGCCAGTGTCTTGACCGAGATTGTCTTTTGCATCATCTCCTGGTCCATGCCGGTCATGGTGAGGACGATGAAGGCGCCGGCGATGATCTGCTTGAGGTAAAAATTGGGGCTGTCGACGGCAGTGGTGAACACGCGCGACAAGCCCTGCTCGTGCATCCGGGCCAGGCTCTGGCCGACCGAAAGGTCCATCTGGCTGAGCAAGATGGCGATGCAGGCGAGCAGGCCGAACAGCATGCAGCTCGTTTGCAGGGTGTCGGTCCAGACGATGGTTTTCACGCCGCCCCGGTAGGTGTACATCAGGATCATGCCGAGGATGACCAGGGTGGTGAGCCAGAACGGCACGCCGAGGCTGTCGAGGATGATGGCCTGCAAAATGTTCACGACCAGGTACAGGCGCGCGGTGGCGCCCAGCAGGCGCGAAAGGATGAAGAACGACGCGCCGCTCTGGTAGGCGCGCCGGCCCAGGCGCTGGTTCAGGTAGTCGTAGATCGAGGTCAGTTTCAGGCGGTAGTAGAGCGGCAGCAGGATATAGGCGACCGCGATGTAGCCGATCACATAGCCGATCAGGATCTGCATGTAGCCGAAGCCGTCGCGCCCGACCGCGCCGGGCACGCTGATGAAGGTCACGCCGGACAGCGTGGTGCCGACCATGCCGAAGGCGACCAGTTTCCAGTTGCTGCTTTTGTTACCGATGTAGAAGCTGTCGTTGGTGGCGTTGCGCGAGGTGGCCCAGGCCACGCCCAGCAACAGGGCGAAGTAGGCGATGAGGATGCAGAGAAGTAGAGCCGGTGACATGACATTCCGTTGGATGATCGAACCGGCAGCAATATACACTGTGCCGCGCCTGCCCCGCCGTCAAGCCCGTGGAATCAGCAGGGCGATGTTGGCCCTCACCTGCCCGCCATCGACCAGCAGTTCGGCCGCCGTCACAGGCAGGCTGAATCGGCGCGGCCCCGCGCTGCCAGGGTTCAGGTACAGCAGCGCTCCCCGCTGCTCGGCCAGCGGCCGGTGCGAGTGTCCATACACGATCACCTTCACATCGCCCGGCAGCGCGGCCGCATCGAGATCGGCGATATCGTGCAGCGCGTACAGGCGCACGCCGCCCACCTCCAGCGTCGCGCTTGCCGGCACAGCGGCGGCCCAGCCGCCCTTGTCGTTATTCCCGCGCGCCACCGTCAAGGGCGCAATCGCGGCCAGCCGGGCCAGGATGTCGGCATTGCCGATATCGCCGCCATGCACGATGGCGTCGCTAGCGGCGAGAAAATCGACCGCCTCCGGGCGCAGCAAGCCATGCGTGTCGGAGATGACGCCGATGCGCAGCATTCAGATCCCCTGCCCCGCCACGCGCCGGAACGGGCCGATGCAGGCGTCGAACGATTCGGCGGCGCACATCACGAACAAGGTGCCGGACGGGTGAAAGCGAACGAAGTGCGTGACCGAGGCGTCGGGTTTCATGACAGCGCCCGAACAATCCTCCTTGCCGTTGCCCTTGACGTAGCGGTCGACCAGCTTGTAGAAGCCCCTGGCGCTCGGTTTGGCCGGTATCTCGAAGCGGCTCTCGGACACTTCGGCCGCGCTGGTGACGAGCGTGGTGCCGTCGCCGCGAAAGCGATAGGTCTCGGAGCAGCTACGGTCGGGCAAGGTCAGCTTCCAGATGCCGAGAATGGGATGGCTGGCCGCCGGCGGCGCGGCCTGCGCAGCGGGCGCGAGGACGGCCAGAAACAGCGCAACGGCAGTGAGCATACGCATGGCGGTCTTCCTTTTCGGGCGTTCGTGGCGAGAGCATGAAGTTTGCACCATTTTGCGATTGCGTGCAGCGGCCCGCTTTGATGCGTGGGCCCGACCGACAGCGACATGAATCCGGACGACGCAGCGATTGCTGAGGCGGTCAAGCCGGGCATTGCGATGGGACGCTATGGAACGGGGGCCGATGTGGCCAATGCGGTCGCTTACCTGGCGGGGCCGGGAGCGTCGTTCGTGACGGAGACCAGAGATGCTGGTCGCTGGCGGATTTACGGCGTGAATCCGCCAGCGACATCGCGCAAGGGCATGGCGCCCCTGCGCGTGGTGCTTGCTATTGGCTTTTGGCCGGGGCCTTCGGCTTGGCCGGACGGCGGCTGCGCGCGATGGCTTTTTTGGCTGGCTTGGCAGGCGCTTCCTCATCGCCCTGCTCCGCCGGCAGCTCCAGCACTACCGGTTCCGGTTGCGGCTCTGGCGCCACCTCGGGAGCCGGGGCCACGTCGGCCTGCTTGGCCGCCTTCTTTGCCGCAGGTTTGCGCGCGGGGCGACGCTTTTCCCGCACCGGCGGCTCGGGCGTCACTTCAGCGTCGACCGGCTCCGCCGATTCGTCGGCCTGCGGCGCCGGGTCGTACCATGCGGGGGCCGCTGCCACCGGCTCGACCGCCTGCGGCACGCTCGCCTCGACAGGCTCGTTGCGGTTGCGTCCTCCACGGCCACGACGGCGCGACGACTCGGGAACGACCGGCGCCGCCTCCACCGCTTCCGGCTGCGGGTCGTACCAGGCCGGTACGCTTGCTACCGGCGCGGCGTCCGACAGCTCGGCCGCATCCTCGGACTCCACAACATCCGGCGCGACCGCCTCGACGGTGTCGTTGTCGTTGCGGTTGCGGCCACCGCGACCACGTCCGCGACGCGACGATTCCGGCTTGGCTGGCGCTTCTTCAGCGACATCGTCTGGCGCTGGCGCGTCCTGCACGGCGGAAGCTTGCAGCTCCACCGCGTGCGACTGGTGGTTGTTGTTGGCGCTGGCATTGTTGCTGCGGTAAACGTAGGCGCCAGATTTTTCGTCACGGCCGAATTCGAGCATGCCACGGTTTTGCGCTTCTTCGAGCAGGTTGCCGAAAGTGCGGAAACCGTAGTACGTCTCGTTGAAGTCGGGACGGCGGCGCTTGAGGGTATCTTTGAGCAGCGAAGCCCAGATCTTGCCGCTGTCGCCGCGTTCGGACACCAGCGCATCGAACATCTCGACCACCAGGTCGATGGCCTGGGCCTTGCGCGATTCGAGTTCTTCCTTGCGGCGGTTGCCTTCGTCGGGCGAGCGTTTTGCCTGCGGCTGCACCTTGCGCTCGTCGCGCTTGGCGGCCGCGCGCTTTACTTCGCGCACCAGGTCGTCGTAGAAAATGAATTCGTCGCAGTTCGCCACCAGCAGGTCCGAGGTGGACTGCTTGACGCCCACGCCGATCACCTGCTTGGCATTTTCGCGCAGCTTGGACACCAGCGGCGAAAAGTCGGAGTCGCCGCTGATGATGACGAAGGTATTGACGTGCGACTTGGTGTAGCACAGGTCGAGCGCATCGACCACGAGGCGGATGTCGGCCGAGTTCTTGCCGGACTGGCGCACATGGGGAATCTCGATCAGTTCGAAGTTCGCTTCATGCATGGTGGCCTTGAAGCCCTTGTAGCGCTCCCAGTCGCAGTACGCCTTCTTGACCACGATGCTGCCCTTGAGCAGAAGCCGTTCGAGGACCGGCTTGATGTCGAATTTTTCGTAGTTCGCGTCACGCACGCCGAGTGCGACGTTCTCGAAGTCGCAAAACACAGCCATGCTGATGTTGTCTGAGGATGAAGCCATATGATCTGTTCTCTAATGATGGTTTTGCCAAGCTGATCTTGGATTATACGCAACAACCCGATCCGGGCAATGGCTGCCTGGCGTCGGGTGTGGCGATGTTGGTGTAACCGGACACAAAACGGCTGGCCGCGCCGGTGACGGGATCGTACACATGGCGTGCGATGCGGCCGATGTCCGCGCCGTACACGTGGATGCTGACCGAGACCGCACCCGCGCTGGCGTTGGACACGCGGTGAATGTCGCCCACGCGCGGCGACACCACGTCGATCGCGCCGGCCGGCAGATAGTGCGCGCCAAGGGCGGCAAGCGGCCCGTGGCCGGCCGGCGGCGCGAATTCCTCGCACTGTTCCGCCCCGCGCAGCACGCCCACCATGCCCCACACGGTATGGTCGTGTACCGGCGTGGCCTGGCCCGGACCCCACACGAAACTGACCACCGAAAAGCGCTCGTGCGGGTCGCAATGGAGCAGATATTGTTGATAGCGGTCCGGGTGAGGTGCGGCGAATGCGGCGGGCAGCCAGTCGTCGTGGGCGATCAAGGCGGCCAGCAGCGGCCTGCCGTGTTCGAGAAGGCGCGCTTCGTCCTGTGCGGCCGTATCGACAAGGCTGGTGAAGGCACGTGCGAAGTCGTGCAGGCGGGACGGGTTGTTCATCGCTATATCTTCCTGTGGGCCGGGTGCAGCGAATATAGCATCCTCCGCGCGCTTGACGCGCCCGCGCCCGGCTGGCACACTGCCAGCTTCTATTGACTTCCACGGGAGATTACACCATGCATACGAATGATATTGCCCTCCTGTCGGCCGCCTGATCCCGCCACAACCCGCCTGCCTGCCGTATTTTCCGGACTGAGTCCGGACTGAGCCTCGTGTGTTGATGCGCGCCCGATCGCGCGCCGACCTCCGTTTTCTTTTTGCCTGCGTGCTGTTGCGCGCGGCTTGTGCCCGCGCGCGTCGCGGGCGAACGAATCCGGGAACACACCCTCATCATGATCCACATCGATTTTGAATCACTGCGCACTATCGGGCTGACGCAATCGGTCGCCAGCCAACTCGCCACCATCGACCAGGCCCCCGAAGGCACGCGCCTGGTGCGCGTGACGGAAGTTCACCGCGACTGGGCCGTCATTCACGACGGCGTCGCCGAATCGCGCGCGCGCTCGCTCAATAAACTGGTCCAGTCGCTGCAGGCACGCGACGCCGCCCTCGCCGTGGGCGACTGGGTGCTGGCCGAACCCCATGCGCACGGCGAACAGTGGCTGTCGGAGCGCCTGGCGCCGGTCACGCATATCGCGCGGCGCGCCAGCGACGGGCGTCGCCAGTGCCTGGCCAGCAACGTCGATACCGCGCTGCTGGTCATGGGCCTGGACCACGACTTCAACCTGCGCCGCCTGGAGCGTTACCTGGCGCTGGTCGAATCGTCCGGCGTCGAGCCGGTGGTGGTGCTGACCAAGGCCGATATCGGGCTTGACGTCGACGAGCGCATGCGCCAGCTCACGGAGCGCCTGCCGCGCCGGGTGCAGGCGTTCGCACTCAACGCCTTGGGCGACGAACCGGCACGCATCCTGGCGCCCTGGCTGGCGCCGGGGCAGACCCTGATCCTGCTCGGCACCTCGGGCGCGGGCAAGTCGACCCTGACCAACGCGCTCTCGTCAAGCCACCAGGAAACCGGCGGCGTGCGCCGGGGTGACAACCGCGGGCGCCACACCACCACCGCGCGTTCGCTGCACCAGTGCCCGAGCGGCGCCTGCATCATCGACACGCCCGGCCTGCGCTCGTGGCAGCCGGATGCCGATGAAGAGGCGCTGGCGGCGAGTTTTGACGATATCGGCGAGCTGGCGCAGCATTGCCAGTTCCGCGATTGCGCGCATGAGGAGGAACCCGGTTGCGCGGTGCGCGGGGCGGTCGATCCGGACCGCTTGCTGAACTACCGCAAGCTGCTGCGCGATGCACGGCGCAGCCAGCAAACGCCGCTGGACCGGATCGCGGCGCGCAACAAGTGGAAGGTGGTCATCAAGGCGCACAACGCCAAGACCCGGCAGCGCGACTGAGCGATCGGGAGCGGATCAGCGCGGCGCTGTCACGGCGCCCGCTTGCGGCGCCCGCTTGCGGCGGGGAAGCAGATGCGAGCTGCGCCGCAGGCGGGCGGTCCGGGGCCAGTGCTGACGGCACCCCGGCAGGTGGTACCCGCGCCGCGATATCGGCGACCTGCTTGTTCAAATAGAGACCCTGGCCGACGACGCTCAATACCACGGTCATGGCGAGTGCGACGCACCACCTCATCGTGCTCGTCAATGCGGTGTGCACCTCAACGGTCAGCGTAGTACGGAGATCGAGATGCATTCTTTCAACGTCCAGACGCAGCTCAGCCAGATCGGCTTTGGTGGCCAAGGTCGGCAAGATTGTGTCGAAACGCGTTTCAAGCACGGTGAGGCGACGGTCCATATGGGCATCATAAGGTGGTCCGCCGCCGCCCGCAACAGACGCGCGTTTGTTTTCAGGGTCCGGCGGATCGCTGTTCACCGCATTCATGCTCATCAATTTCCCCCGTTGGCGCGGCAAGTACCGCACCACCAAGTTTACGCTTGCACGATTGCCGCCATCGCGCTTTTGCAGCGCGCTTTGCCGTGAATCAGACGATCAACGGACAAGGGGAACTAATTGAACTTATCGATGGTCGTAAAGAATGACGTTACGGCCCAACCCGCTGGTCCGCTTTGGCGCGTTCGATGAAACGGGTGACGTCTTCGTCGAGCAGCAGTCCGTCGTCGCGCAAGGCCCGCGCGGCAATCGCCACCGCCTTGGCGTATTCCAGCCGCGTCGCGTAGCGCTGCGAGAGCGCACGGCGCGGGTCCCCGGCGCGCGGCACTGCTGAAAACGGCACCGACAAACCATTCAGTCCGCACAACTGGTCTTCGGCAAAGCCGCGCCGGCGCAGGTTCCAGCCGGCATAGGTCGCCAGCGGCACCTCCACATCGGGCAGGCGGATGCCGGCGATATCGTGGCCGTCCAGATCGGCCATCGGCACCAGCACCTGGTAGCGCTTGTCCGGCGCAGGCTTGGGCGGCAGGCTGGCGTAATCGACCACTGTCAACTCATTTAACCCGTCCGGATAGCCGACGCCAAGCGCGCGCAGATCGGGAAACCCGACCGCGTCGCGCTGCGGGAGCGTGAGCATGGCGCTGCCGATCTGCGGATAGCGGCTAGGCGGCGGCTCCTTGCCGCTGCGCGCCCACGCCACCAGGTGGTCGAGCAGCACGCGTACCGTTGGTCCCTGCTGCGCCGTGTTATTCGCCCACTTGCAGATGCCGACCGTGGCCCGCTCGGCCGTCATGTGCTGGGTCGACGACATGAGGTAGGCGCGCACGCCGGCCGGTAGCGCGATGTCCTTGCCGGCGCCGTCGGTCACCACCAGCGAGGCGCGGCCCTGCCAGAATTCGGTGCTGCTGTCGACGTGCATCAACTTCGGGCAGGTGCCGCTGGCCTGGCAGCGCGCGAAGATGCCGTCGGTCGCGCCGCCGACCGGGTCTTTCGTCACCGCGTAACTGAACGGGAACTGATCGCCATAGGTCCAGTGGTTCAGGTGGCCGGTGGAGTAGCGTTCGGGCCGGCCGAAGCGGCGGTTCACAAAACTCTTGCGGCTGCCGGCGATGAGCGGCATGGCGCCGTCGAACACCTTGCCGCCGCGCGGATCGGCGTTAAAACCCTGCCAGATCAGGTCACGCAGAAAGCGTCCCGATTGCGACACGCCCAGCGCCAGCCCGACGTCGGGCTTGATGTCGGCCAGCGGATTAGGCTGGCCGGCGCCATCGGCCATGCCCGACTTGAGATGGCTGGTCACATCGCGCAGCGCCGCCATGCCCAAGCCCATCACGACCGGATCACGCGCCTGGTACTGGAACTGGTAGATCGCGCCGGCGTCGAAGCCGCGTGGACGAGTGACCTCAATCCGGGTCGCACTGGTGTAACGCCACGCGCTGGCCGGCAGGATGAGCGGCGCGGCGGTGGCGTGCGCGCGCACCGTCAGCAGCGTGCCATCCTGGCTGGTCGAGGCGGCGGGATACGCCAGGTCGATCGCGCCAAGCGGCTTGATGTCGTCGAAGACCTTCTCTTCGACGCTCTGGCCGGTGATCGGCTGGTCGTCCAGCAGCGCCGTCGGAAACGCCGTCCCGGCCAATTCGCCATTGGCCGCCAGGCCGATATTGCCCTGCCAGCCGATCCACGCGAGCGTGTGCCCGCGCCGCATCAGGAAGCCGTTGCCGGCGTCGCGCGCGCCGCTTTCGTTGACCATCTCGAGCGCCGGCTTGCCGCCACGGTTGGGGATGTCGAGCACCAGCACGCGCGACGCTTTGGCGGCGTCGCGCGGGCGCAGCAGGATCACGTCGGTATCGTACTTGACCCAGCCGCCGGTCGTGGGCGCCTTGTCCAGGTCCACGATGGCGCGGTTGGCCGGATGATGCGGATCGACGCGCAGATGCGCGATGGCGACGATTTTCTCGTAGGCGCCGGCGTCGTCGAAGACCTTGCCGTCAAAAGCGGGGCCACGGCTGACGATCTCGAAGCGCTCGACCTGGGCCGCCGGCGAACCCGCGCCGCCGGTCCCCGCGCAGGCCGCCAGCATGGTCAAGACGAGAAGGCAAGGCAGGTGGCGCAGGCGGGTCAATTTCAGCTCCTTGTGATCTGCCAGACGATAGCACGGCGGGCCGTGTCAGGCAAAGACCACCGAGCGGTGCGCCGCCGTGCCGGCCATCACGCCATCGGCGGCGGCCCAGGTGGCGTTGTGCGGCATGCGCGCCACGTCGCCGGCGGCGAATACGCCGGCGACGGTGGTCTCCTGGAACTCGTTGGTGCGCACGTAGAGACCGAGCGGGCCTTCGTCGAATTCGCATCCGAGCTGCCGCGCGAGCGGGCTGGTGGATACTTGCGTCGCCAAAAATGCGGCATCGGCCGGCACGCGCGTGCCGTCTTCGAGGACGATGCCGTCCAGCGCCGGCGCCACGCCACCGAGCGAGGCGACTTTACTGTGCTCGATGCGGATGCCGCGCGCTTTCAATACCTGCTCCTGCTCGGCGTCGAGCGCGATGCCGTTGGCGCAGTAGGTGACGAACGGCGACCATTCGGCGATCAGCTGCGCCATGTGGGCCGACATCGGCATCATGCCGATCACGGCGAGCCGGCGGCCCAGGAATTCGTAGCCGTGGCAGTAGGGACAGTGCAGGATCGAGACGCCCCAGCGCTCGCGCACGCCGCCGATCGGGGGGAACTGGTCGACCACGCCGCTGGCCAGGATCAGGCGCCTGGCGCGCATGCGTTCGCCGCCGGCGAGTACGACTTCGAAGCCGCCGTCGATGCGCGCCGCGCTGTCGACCGTGGCGTCGATCACGCTGGCGCTGGGGTAGGCCAGCAACTGGCGGCGCGCGTCGGCCATGATGGCGTGCGGGGCGCGGCCGTCGTGGCCGACGAAGCCGTGGGCGGCGGCCGCGAAGCGGTTGCGCGGCTGGCCGGCGTCGATCACGCGCACCGGGCGGTTGGCGCGCGCCAGTTGGATCGCGGCGGCCATGCCGGCGAAGCTGCCGCCGACGACGATGAAGTCAGTATCCATGTTGGGCTTTCTCAGATTTAACCGTAACAATCATAGTTACGATAAAGGTCGGTGTCAAGCGCGTCGTGAATGGGAACGAGCGTGCGGCCGGGGCGCGCGCTTGCCGCTCAAGCGTGAAATGCCTTACGACAGAT
The DNA here is from genome assembly GCF_011682155.1 of Massilia sp. CCM 8734. Classification (NCBI taxonomy): domain Bacteria; kingdom Pseudomonadati; phylum Pseudomonadota; class Betaproteobacteria; order Burkholderiales; family Oxalobacteraceae; genus Massilia; species Massilia sp. CCM 8734. The sequence continues at coordinate 122,731 of NZ_WHJI01000005.1, read as the reverse complement.
GCAAAATGGATAAAGAAAAGGGATAAATACAGAGGCCGCGTCGTCGCCGCCCTGCCCGGCCGCTATCCTGGCTGGTTCGCGTGCGGGGGCTTTCCGTGCGGCGAGGTTGGCGACTGCCGGAAATCATGCACCTCGCCCTGGTCTAGCCTGGCCTGGATGTGCGCTCGCACCGCAAGCAGGGCCTGTCGCTGCGCAGCGGCGTCAGCCGGCATGTTGGCCTCGACATTCTGCGCAGCAGTGTGCAGGGTCTTGAACGCGTCGTGCAGGTCGGCGTGTTCGTTGAGCGCGTCGGCTTCTTGCAACTGCTCGAAGGCGACCGCGCGACTCGGCCGAATGGCGTCACGCAGGAGGTTGGGCAAGTCGCGGTTGCCTTCGAGCTGATCCATGCTCAACACAACATCGCGCTTCGTGCCTGCGTGCTCAATGTGAGCCAGGGCAAGGATGTTCACGCTGCGGTCGCGAGCGATGTTAAGAACATCGCGGCCGGCCGGCGATTTGCCGAACCGCTCCCAATCGAGTTTGTAGCCGCACGCCTGCGCCAGCTGCCGCGTGAACTCGCGCAAGGTGCGGCTGTTGCCGTCGCTGAAAGGGTGGAGGTAATCGACCCCGGAATACAGTGCGCCGATCGCCGTCGTGAACGCGGCCGGCTTGAGCGTGGAAAGGACTGCAGGGTCCGCGCCGTTCAGGACAATGTCGAGACGCGCTTGCGCGGCCTCGTTCATGGATGAATACGCGACACTCGACGTTGCACCGACCGATGCGAGGCTGCGGCTCTTGATCCAGTCGTTGCCAGGGGCAACGGGCGGCCGGAATTCGCCCGGCGTAACATCGTCGCAGCCGAGGCCGGGAAGGTCTTGAAAAATGCGGCGGTTGATTTCTTTCAGGTGTGCAGGGTCGAAGTTGCCGCGCACCGGGTCAAGGCGAAGTTCAACGACGCGCTGCCAGGCGTGCGTCGCCTCCAGCGCCTGGCGCTGTCCAGCCGTGAGCGGCTTGGCGCTCCGGGCCGGGTCATTGCGCACCTTCACGAACTCGGCGAGTTCAATTTCGCCATTGATGAAGCGCTGCGCGTGCTTCTCGTCCGTCTTGCTGAGATTGAAATTTTCCAGGCCGACCGAAGCCCTCCCATAGTTGACGGCCTCTTCGCGACGCTTGCGCTCGGCGGGACTGATCACCGGCGCGCGGGTGCGGGCACGTTCGACGTACTCGCGCATGAAATCGCGCAACACCTGGGCGGCTGGCCGATGCTCTTGCTCCGCCGCTTCCGAAAAGCTGGAACGCAGATCTGATTCAAGCCGGATCGTCATCGTGACTTCTTTGCTCATGCACTCTCCTGGTTCGCCCGGTCATGGGGAACCGTCATGTCATTGTACGGCAAATGACATGACATAATCGATGTTGACGGTTGGTCTGGCAGGTCAGGCCACCGGGTAACGCAAGGCCGACCGGAACACGCCGTTTTTGCTACAGTAGCGGCATCATGAAACCAGAACACTTCCAACTGCTGCTGACCCGCGAGATGCCTTACGGCAAATACAAAGGCCGCGTCATTGCCGACCTGCCCGGCCACTACCTTGGCTGGTTCGCGCGCGAGGGCTTTCCGCGTGGGGAGATCGGCGAACTGCTCGCGCTGATGTACGAACTCGATCACAACGACCTGCGCAGCCTGCTCGATCCCTTGCGCGGGCGGCGTTAAGCGCTGGCGTTACGGTCGCAACACGCTCGTCCTGCGATCGCCGCCGTCGCGTCGATGCGCCTGCGCGATCACGCGCCGGAAAAACGCCACCAGTTCGGGCACATGCGCGTCGAACGTGAATTGGGCGCGCTGCGACCACACCCGTTCGCGCAAGGCGTCCATGCGCGGCCGGTCGCGCAGCAAGGCCCCCAGATGCGCGATCGTGTCGTAGAACACGCCCGTGCCGAGCTGGCGCGACAAGGTCTGGGTGGCGACGATGGCGCCTTCGTTATTGCGCTGGATCATCGGCAAGCCGGCTGCGGCCAGGGTCGCCATGCGGGCCGGATAATTCAGGTCATCCCAGTTGGCGCGCCGCAGCTCGCCGTCGTTGGTGCTGGCAAAGGCGTGCAGCCAGCCGGCGTCGTAGCGCGAAAATTCCTCCACCCAGCGCGCTTGCTCGACGTTGGCATGCAAGTGCAGGTGGCGCGGCGCCAGGCGGCGCGCATCCTCGATCCATTGACGCCACTGGCCCTGGGTAAAGTCGCCGTAAAAGTGCAGGTGGATGCCCTGCGCGGCCAGTTCGCCCACCGTGTGCGGATGCAGGCCGATGGGACGCCCCGGCACCACCGTGTGGATGTCGCCATCGCCCGCGGCGGACAGCAAGGGCGTGCGTTGCTCGCCAAACCAGCTGGCCTTGGGCAGGTCGCCATCGAGCACGTGGCACGGCTTCGAGGTCGACAAACCTGGCAAGACGATATCGAACCAGTCGCGCATCTCGGGGCTGCTGAAGATGCAGCCGTCGGCCTGCGCGAACAACTCCACCAGTTGCGGCCATGTGCCTTTTTCGAGGCAGATGAAGGGCCCTTCCTTGAAATGCCAGACGAACGGCACGCCGGGAGTGGCCAGCATCAGCTCATGACAAAACGGCACCGCCTGCCAGTTCAACTGGGCGTGGATGATGTCCGGGCGCAGCTCCCCGACGGCCCTGCGCCAGTCATCGAACGGCAGCTCGCGCACATGCCCGAACGCCAGCGGCCCGACCGCGTTGTACCAGTACGGCGCGCGCATCCACAGCCCGTGCAGCGTGTTGCCCTGCTCTTCCAGCGCCAGCACGCGCTCGGCGTTGTAGGCCAGTTCGCCGGCCAGAAGGATATTGAGGCCGTCCGCCGCCGCCGGCGTGGGCGCGCGCTCGCGCATGGCGCGGTACTGCGCCACCTCGTCGATGGCGTTGCCCATGGTGGAGTGAAAGCGCAGCGGCTCGCGCACCCGGTAGTGCTGGCGGAACGGGTTGATGCCGCCAACCGGCTCCTGCATCAGCTTGTGGCGCTGGGCCGGGTGGCTGGTCCATTCGCAACTGACCTGGCCGGTAGCGATGAAGGTCCCGCGCGCGCGCAGGCGGCCCCAGTACAGCCGTTCGAGGTCGTCGGATTCGAGTTCGTCGCGCGCGCTCCAGCGCAAGCCGGTGCGGCGGAACATGCACTGGACCAGTTGCAGCGCAACGCCGGCAAGCTGGCCTTCGGCCTCGCGGTTGTAATGATGGCGCATGCCGGAAAAGGCCAGCACGGCAGCCCGATCTGCGTGCAGCGCCGCGCGCAAGGTCGCCAGGTGGTCGCGGTAGAACGCATCGTCGCTGGGCAGGCAGGCGGCCAGCGGCGCGCGCGCCTGGTCCAGCGCCACGTTCAGGGCATTGCCAAGGCCCGTGTTGTGCGGCAGGCGCTGGTAACGCACGCGCGCGTCATGCAGGAATGGTTCGACCGCGCGCGCGGTGGCGTCGCCGGGCGAGCCGTCGTCGATGACGATGGCTTCCCAGGCGGTGAGCGACTGGGCCAGCAGGCTGTCGAGCGCGCGGGGCAGAAAATGGGACTGGCCGTACGTCGGCATCAGTACGGTGACCTGCGGAGTGGTTGGGGACGTGGTTGTCACAGCGAGCTCTTCATAGGATGGTTGACCTGTGAAGTAAGCATGCGCGGAAAATGCGCGACTTGTTTGATGTTAAACAGAAGTGCGCGCTATCGGCTCACTGTCAAGCGCTTGCTTTCACGCTGCATGCGGGCAAATTCATCGCCGCTGACCGCCGGGCTGAACAGATAACCTTGCAACTGGTCGCAACCCAGGTCGCGCAAGAACGCCATCTGCTCGGGCGTCTCCACGCCTTCGGCCACGATTTCCTGGCGCAGTTGCTGGGCCATGGTGACGATGGCGCGCGCGATGGCGCAATCGTTTTCCTCGTACGGCAGGCCGATCACGAAGGAACGGTCGATCTTGAGTGTACTGATCGGGAATTTTTTCAGGTAGGCCAGGCTCGAATAGCCGGTGCCGAAGTCGTCCAGCGCCAGCGCCAGGCCCATGGCCACCAGGTCGTTCATGATCGCGATCACGCTGTCGGTGCCGCGCACCAGCAGGGACTCGGTGATCTCCAACATGATCTGGGCCGGTTCCACGCCGTGCCGGTCCAGCACTTCGCTCACCCGGGCCGGCAGGCTGCGGTCGAACTGGCGCGCCGAGACGTTGACGGCGACCGGCGGCATCGACAGCCCCGCATCGTCCCAGGTGCGGATCTGGCGGCACGCTTCGTTCATGACCCAGTTGCCGATATCGAAAATGAGTCCGGTCTCTTCGGCCAGCGGAATGAACACGCCCGGCGAGATCATGCCGCGCTCCGGATGGCGCCAGCGGATCAGCGCTTCGGCGCCCACGATGCGCCCGCTGCGCAAGCTCACCTTGGGCTGGTAGTGCAGCTCGAACTGGTTCTCGGCCAGGGCGGTGCGCAGTTCGGTCTCCAGGCGCAGGCGTTCGCGCGCGCGCTGGTCCATCTCGTCGCGGTAGAACAAGAAGCCGCCCAGGCCGAATTCGCCCGCCTTGGCCAGCGCCACCTCGGCAAAGCGCAGCAGCGAGGCGGTATCCATGCTGTCGTCCAGATACAGCGCGATGCCGATATTGGCGCTCACCTGCAGGCCATGGCCGGCCACCAGCAGCGGCGCGGCCAGGGTCGCGAGCAGCTTTTGCGCGACGATGCCGGCGTGCTCGCGCTGGCCGATGGTCGGCAGCGCGACGGCGAATTTGCTGCCGTCGATCCGCGCCAGGATGTCGGGCTCGCGCAGCACGCTGCGGAACTGACGCCCGACCGTGCAAATGACCTCGCTGGCCACGTCGTGACCGAGCGTGTCGCTGATGGCGCCGACGCGATTGACTTCGATGACCATCAGCGCGCCGTACTCGTTGCCGCGCCGCGCTTCGTTGAGCACCTGTCCGACCAGGTGATTGAACAGCGAGCGGTTGGGCAGGCCGGTCATGCCGTCGTAGTTGGCCATGCGCTGCATGCGCGCCTCGGCGTCCTTGTGCACGCTGATGTCCGAGAACAGCGAAAAGGTATGCGTAATCCTGCCCTCGGCATTGCGCACCACGCTGATGGTGACCGATTGCGGAAACAGTTCGCCGTTCTTGCGCTTGCCGACAATCTCGCCGCGGAACGGGCCGTTGCCCTGCATGGCGGCGCGCACCTTGGCGCGCAAGTCGGCGTCGTGCACGCCGGAGCGCAGCAGGTCGGGCGTCTGGCCGATCGATTCGGTGGCCGAGTAGCCGGTGATGCGGGTGAACGAACTGTTGATCGACACAATCCGCTCGCTGGCGTCGGTAATGAGCACGCCCTGGTCGCTGTCTTCGATGATGCGCGCGTACAGGCGGATCTTGTCTTCTTCGGTCAGGTGTTCTGCCAGCGGCGAGAGGTGCACCAGCATGCCGATCGCTTCGCCGTCGTCATCGTTGATCAGCGAGAGCGCCAGGCGCACCCAGATCACGTCACCGCTCTTGCGGCGGCGCCGCACTTCGACCAGGCAGCTGCCATGTTCGAGGAACAGTTCGGCGATCCCCGGGTCGTCGGCGCCGGCATCGTCGGCGTACAGGAACAACACGTGCTGGCCGATCGCTTCGTCGCTGGTGTAGCCGAACACCGCTTCGGCGCCGCGGTTCCAGCTGGTGAGGTAGCCCGACAGATCGAGCACGATCACCGCGTCGTCGGAGTGCTCGTAGGTGTCGGCGTGGTGCTGCAGCAGGCGCCGCGACAGCGGCAGTTGCGCCTGTTTGGCCAGCAGCAGTTCGGCTTCGAGCCGCACCAGCATCTCGGCCAGGGCATTGCCTTGCATCGCGCGCGCATTGCGCACCAGGTCCAGGCTGCGGTCGAGCGCCGATTCAGCCATGGCCACTCGCCCCGCTGTCGCGCAGCGCCGCCAGCATCCAGCGGTGCGCTTCCAGGTTGGCGCTGTTGAAGTCGTCCGCTGCGATCTGCAATGCCGCCAGGGGTGGCGCCAGCGCATCCGGTTCGCCCTGTTCGGCCAGTTCGACCAGCGCCAGCAGCGCGCCAAGTTCACCGTCGTGATGCAGCAGCGCGCCCTGCACGGACTCGCTGATCGACAGCGGCGCCAGCAAGGACGCCAGCGGCAAGCCAAACAGAATGCCGAGCAGCGAGAACATGCCGGTCATGAAGGCTTGCTCCTGGGTGAGCTTGTCCAGGCCGCGCGTGCGCGCCAGCAGTTCGAGGGCGCGCGCGCGCACCGCCACGCGCGCCAGCAGCATGGGCGAGCGGATGTCGCCTTTCTGGGCGGCGAACAGCATCAGGTTGAGCCAGCGCCGCAATTGCTGGCGTCCCAGGATCAGCAGCGCCTGGCCGAAGCTGGTGATGCGCCGCACCGCGCCCATGCCGAGCGAGTTGACAAGGCGCAGCAACTGGTACGACATGGTCGGGTCGAGCCGCAGCAGCGCTTCGATCTCGTGGGTGTCGGCGTCGGCGGCGACCAGTTGCACCAGTTGCAGCGCGAGCGTGCGCGAAGCGGCCTGGCTGGCCAGCACCTTGGCCGGCGCGCCGAGGCACCAGTCGCCGTCGATCCAGCGCGCCTCGGGCGGCAGCGGCATGCCGGTAAAGCGCTCGCCGGCGCGGAACAGGGTGCGCTCGGCCAGCGCGCTCCAACCGTGGCCGGCCAGCGCCGCAGCCAGGCACGGGTCGGCACTAGGGCGATACAGGCACGGAAAATCCCGGCACAGGGCGCCGAGATCGTCCACTACGGCGCTCGCGAGGCGGGCCTCGCCCATGGCGGCGCCGGCTTCGATCAGCAGGCCGGACGGCAAGCCGCGACGGTCCGCCAATACGCGGAAAACAAGCAAAGGGGCCGGGCTCGGGCAGGTCATTGGGATCAAGATGGTGAGTGGCAACAAATCCATGTTACCTCCGGGGAATTCACCCTCACCAACGTTTAGATCAATAAGCGAGGTGATTGACGAAAAATATCCGGGATGTCCTAAGCGGGTGTTGCAGATCCGCCCGGCAGATATCCGGACAGTTGCGCGAACAGGCCGGATACCTGCATGCGCTCGCGCCACCAGCGCAGCGCCGCGCCCTCCTCGCCCACGCGCCAGGCCACGTAAAAGGTTTCGGCGGCGCGCACTTCCTCGACTTGTTTTTCTACCAACAGGCCGCGTTCGATGGCCGGGCGGGCGCACGATTGCGGCAAGAAGCCGAAGCCCAGGCCGGCGACCTGCAAGTCGAACTTGGCTTGCATGGTCGGCACCGTCAGCGCGTCCTGGCCCAGCAGCAGGCCGACGGTGCGGGCCGCCATGTTGCGGGCCGAATCGGCCACCACGATGGCGCGGTGGTTTTGCAACTGGCTGCGGCCGAGCGGCTCGGGCAGCCCGGCCAGCGGATGATGGGGCGCGACCGCGAACACGAAGGGCATCGAGCCGATCGGGCGGGCAACGTAGCCGCCGCCGGCCGGGCCGTCACCGGCCACGCCCACCAGCAGGTCGACGCGGCGCTCGAGCAAGGCTTCCCACGGGCCGGACAAGGTTTCCTGCACGATGCGCAGGCGGGTCTGCTCGGCCACCTGGTAAAAGGCGCGGATGTGCTCGTGCAGCGCCAGCACCGAAAACATGGAATCGATGCCGATGCCCAGTTCGGTCTCCCAGCCGGACGCGACCCGGCGTACGCGGTGCTCCAGGTCTTGCGCGGCCTTGAGCAGGTAGCGCCCTTCGGTGAGCAATTCGCGCCCGGCCGGGGTGAGCAGGATGCGCGGGCCGTTGCGCTCGAACACCTGCACGCCCAGGTCCTCTTCCAGCTTGGCGACCGTGTAGGAAATGGTCGAGGGCACGCGGTGCAATTCCTGCCCGGCTTTGGAGAAGGAACCGCGACGATCGATGGCGTCGATGATCAGCAGGGCTTCCAGGCTCAGTTTTAACATTCGATTTTTTCGATCATAGAGGACGAAATTTTCCGTTTTTTGATTCGCTTGACGAGGCCTATACTAGCTTCATCGATGCAGCAAAGGTGAAATCCACCGATCAAGTGGATTCGAAATTATTGCACATTAACTTAAAAGAAACGGAGCATATCATGTTGGAAATTCGTCAAGGCGCGGAACGTGGCAACGCAAATCATGGCTGGCTGCAATCGAAACATACCTTTTCGTTCGGTCATTATCACGATCCGAAACACACAGGGTTTGGTCCGCTGCTGGTGATCAATGAAGACAAAGTGGCGCCGTCGCAAGGTTTTGGCACCCACGGCCACCGCGACATGGAGATTATTTCCTACGTGCTGGAAGGAGCGCTGGAACACAAGGACAGCATGGGCACCGGCTCGGTCTTGCATTACGGCGATGTGCAGCGGATGAGCGCCGGCAGCGGCGTGCGCCACAGCGAGTTCAACGGCTCGGCGACGGAACCCGTGCATTTCCTGCAGATCTGGATCCAGCCGAACGTGACCGGCATTGCGCCGAGCTACGAGGAAAAGCACTTTGCGCCGGAGAGCAAAATCGGGCAGTTGCGCCTGATCGCCTCCAGTGACGGACGCCAGGGTTCGGTGCTGGTTCACCAGGATGCCGCGATTTATGCGGGGATCCTCAATGGTGGCGAGGTGATCGAGCACACGCTGGCCGAGGGACGCACCGGCTATGTGCATCTGATCCGCGGCTCCTTGATGATCAACGGTGTGCGCCTCAATGGCGGCGACGCCTTGAAACTGACGCAGGAGAGCGCGCTCAGGATCGAGAACGCCGAAGCGGCCGAAGTGCTGGTGTTCGACCTGCCTTATTGAGCCGAACCTGAGCCGAACCCGGTGTGGCGCGCCGGCGGCGCCCCGCCACGCCCGGCGCCTACGCGGAAAACGTGCGCAGGCGCTTGGCCACGTCGGCCAGCCTGTACGGCTTGGTGACCAGGTCGAACTGCGCGAGCCCTACGCCGAACTGCTCGCGCAGCGCGGCGCCCATATAGCCGGAGGTGAGCAGGATGTTGATGTGGGGCAGAAGCTGCCTGGCGGCCTGCGCCAGCGCCACGCCGTTCATGTCGGGCATCACGACATCGGTAAACAAGACCTTGATGTCGTGGTGCTGCTCCAGCAGGTCGATCGCCTCGGCGCCGCTGTTGGCGGCGATGGCCTCGTAACCGAGACTCTGGAAGAGGGCCACCGTCATGTCGAGCACGTCGGGCTGGTCATCGACGATGAGCGCCTTGTCGAGTCCGGACGCTGCCGGCTCCACCCCGTCCTCCCCGGTTTCAGCCGGGAAATACAGCGATATGCAGGTGCCCTGGCCGGGTGTCGACGCGATCGCAACGTGGCCGCCCGATTGCTGCATCAAGCCATACACCTGGCTCAGGCCAAGGCCGGTGCCTTTGCCGACCGGCTTGGTCGTGAAAAACGGTTCGAGGGCGCGCGCCGCCACCTCGGGCGGCATGCCGGCGCCATTGTCGTTGACCGAGATCAGCGCATAGGCGCCGCCAGGAAGCTGGCCGACCTCGTTATCGCCCAGCTCGACCTGGCGCGTCTCGAGAGTAACCGCGCCGCCGTCGAGCAGGGCGTCGCGCGAATTGATCACCAGGTTCAGCAGCGCCGATTCGAACTGCGACACATCGGTGCGGACCTTGCCGATGGGCGCCTTGCGGATCACGAAGGTGGCGGCGCTGGGGATCGCGCGCCTGAGCACGGCCTCGAAGGAGGCGATCACCTGGGACAGATCGAGCAATTCCAGGGTCAGCGGCTGCTGGCGCGCGAACGCGAGCAATTGACCGGTCAGCGCGGCGCCGCGCTGGGCGGCGCGCTCCATGCTGTCGATGATCTTGCGGTGCTTGGCCGACTCCGGAGACGTTGCGCGCATCAGGTCGATACCGCTGCAAATGACGCTCAACAGGTTATTGAAGTCGTGTGCGATGCCACCTGTCAGCTTGCCGATAGCTTCAAGTTTTTGCGATTGAGCAAGCGCTTCGCGGGTGCGCTCGAGCGTGATGGCCGCTTCGCGCCGCTCGCTGATATCGCGCGTGATCTTGGCGAAACCGATCAACTGCCTGGCCGAGTCGTAGACCGGATCGATCACCACGTGCGCCCAGAACGTGGCGCCGTCGCCGCGCACGCGCCAGCCTTCGGTTTCGTAGCGTCCCTCGTGCTCGGCCGCCCAGAGCGCTTTTTCCGGCATCCGGTTGCGCTTGTCTTCCTCGGTATAAAAGCGCGAAAAATGGCTGCCTTCGACTTGCGCCAGATCGAGCCGCTTGATGCGGCGGGCGCCCTCGTTCCAGTTGGTGATGAGCCCGGTGGGCGACAACATATAGATGGCGTAATCGGTCACGCTCTGCACCAGCAGCCGGAAGCGCTCTTCGCTGGCATGCAGCGCTTCGAGCGTGCGGCGCTTTTCGGTGATGTCGCGCGTGATCTTGGTGTATCCCAACAGAACATCGTCGGCCCCGAAAATGGGATCGATGACCACGCTGGCCCAGAACAAGGACCCATCCTTGCGCACGCGCCAGCCTTCGTCTTCGAACTTGCCGGTGGTGCGGGCGGCGTGCAGCGCCCGTTGCGGGACACCGTTGGCCCTGTCTTCGGGCGTGTAGAACGCCGAAAAATGCGTGCCGATAATCTCATCCGGCGTATAACCCTTGAAGCGTTCCGCGCCCGCGTTCCAGCTCACGACCTCGCCATCGGCCGACAGCATGTAAATCGCATAATCGGTGACCTTCGAAATGAACAGATTCAGGCGGTCGGCCTCAAGATAAGATTGAGACATGGCAATTTTATAAGCAAAAATACAATTGTACGCGCTTTTGTCCAGCCTGGATTCCCCATTGGAAGGTACTTCCCGGCGCCGGCGCGACCATCCCCTGCCTGGCGCAAACGCCGCGCGGCGCCGCTGTTTAGAGCCCCTCGCCCAACGGCTGCTGGGGTTTTCCGCTACACTTGCGGCTACAGCAATAGTTTTGAGAACATCGCCATGCCCTCCCCTGCCACTGAAGAACTACTCGATTACACCACCTCCTGCGCGCTGCCCACCCCCTGGGCGCAGTTCACCCTGCACGCTTTTGTCGAGCACGCAACTGGCAAGGAGCACCTGGCGATGACCCTGGGCGACATCGGCGACGGCCAACCGGTCCTCGCGCGCGTCCACTCCGAATGCCTGACCGGCGACGTGCTGTTTTCGCAACGCTGCGACTGCGGCGCCCAGCTCGAAGGCGCGCTCAAGCGCATCGCCGAGGAAGGCCGCGGCATCCTGCTGTACCTGCGCCAGGAAGGACGCGGCATCGGCCTGGTCAACAAGATGCGCGCCTACCGTCTGCAGGAAGCCGGCGCCGATACGGTCGAAGCCAACCTGGCCCTGGGCTTTCACGCCGACGCCCGCAACTACGAGCTGTGCCAGCCGATGTTCGGCCATTTCGGCATCGATTCCCTGCGCCTGATGACCAACAATCCGCGCAAGATCGACGCCATGGAAAAACTCGGCATCACCGTCAGCGAGCGCGTGCCCCTGCTGGTGAACCGCAACGCCTTCAACAACAGCTACCTGAACACCAAGGAAGCCAAGCTCGGCCACATGATGACCGCGCTGGCCGAGCCGGTCGCGCAAGACGGCGAACTCTAAGCGAACCCCGCCGACGCGCAAATAAGCTAAGCTGGTGGCAAGATAGCGGAAACAGTGCTTGCCACCGAAGGATTGCATGAAATTTGTCAATACTGCAGTGCTTGCTTATTGCTTCGCGGCCCACGCCATTGCGGCGGCGTTGCCCGCGAAGCCTGCTGCGCCGCCCCGTCCGCCAGCTTCCCTCGCCATTCCCGCCGTCGTCCCGCCAACCGCCCCGGCCGTGCTGCCGCCCGGCGCCCAGCCGCCGGCCACGCCCATACCCGAAGTCGACGAGAACGCCGCCCTGCCGCCGCCCTCCTCGGCCGCGCAAAAAGTGTATTCCGCCGCCAAGGGCGACCTGTTGCAGATCCGCATGCTGCTCAAGAACGGGCGCAGCCAGTCCACCGTCGGTTCGGGCTTCATGGTCGGCACCAGCAACCTGGTGTTGACCAATTATCACGTGATCTCGCAAATGGCGATCGACCCGGATGTGTACGTGGGCGAATACATCGATACCGACGGCAAGAGCGGCCCGGTCGAGCTGCTGGCCGTGGACGTGCTGCACGACCTGGCCGTGGTGCGCATCAACCGCCACGGCAGCGGCTTTTTCAATATTCCCGAAAAACTGGTGAAGCTGACCCAGGGCCAGTATTTGTATTCGCTGGGCAATCCTCTCGACCTCGGCTTCGCTATCTCGGAAGGCTCCTACAACGGCATCATCTCGCGCAGCTTTTACGACCAGTTGATGTTCACCGGCCCGATCAACTCGGGCATGAGCGGCGGCCCCAGCGTGACCGTGGGCGGCGACGTGGCCGGGGTGAACGTGTCGAAGCGGCGCGATGGCGAGCTGATCAGCTTTCTGGTGCCGGTGCGCTACGCCCAGGAACTGCTGAAAAAAGTGCAGGCGCAGGCCGGCAAACCCAAGGATTTCAATCCCCTGATCGGCGAGCAATTGCTGGCGCACCAGCGCGCCATGATCGACCGCCTGCTCGATTCCCCGCTCTCGCTCAAGACCATGGGGCCGTACCAGGTGCCGGTGCGCGAGTCGGAACAGGTGCGCTGCTGGGGACGATCGAACGTCAAGGCCGAAGCCACCTTCAACGCCGACACCATGGCCTGCGCGATGGAGTCGGCCATTTTTGTGTCGGACTCGCAGCAGACCGGGCACGTGTCGATGACGCACCAGTACGTGCGCTCGGCCATCCTGGACCCGGTGCGCTTTGCGGTGCTGGCCTCGACCCTGTTCAAGACCGATAACCTGGGCAGCACCAAAGACACGCGCCTGACCGGGCCGATGTGCACCGAAAAATTCGTCAAGACCAAGTCGCTGCCGCTGCGCGCGGTGACCTGCGTGCGCGCCTACCGCAAGTTCGCCGGCCTGTACAACTTTACCCTGCTCACCGCCAGCACCGACGACGCCCGCGCCACCTTGCAGAGCCGGCTCGACGTGTCGGGCGTGTCGTACGAAAACGGCTTGCGCACCACGCGCGCCTTCCTTGAAGCGCTGGCGCGCGGGAACAATAAATGAAGGCGCCCTACTTCATCGAAACGCTGGCGCGCAACGGCGATGTGCTGCACCGGCACCAGGTCGACGCGCTGCCGATCCGCTTCGGGCGCGGCTACGACAACGACTTCATTCTCGACGACGCCTTCGCCGCGCCGCGCCACGCCGTGCTCGAAGCGGGCGACGATGGCCAGGCCGTGCTGCGCGACCTGGGCACCAGGAACGGCGTGGTCCACCTGGGCAAGCGCAAGGACAGCCTGGTGCTGACTGGCGACACCGTGATCCGCGTCGGCCACACCACCTTGCGCGTGCGCGGAGCCGACTTTCCGGTCGGGGCGGAGATGGTCGACCGCACCATGCACGGCTGGGAGGGCGGCATTCCCGGCATGGTCGGCCTGCTGCTGATCGGCGCCTTTGCGCTGATCACCACCTGGCTCTCCGACACCCAGGCGTTCCAGTTGATCCGCTACCTGCTGCCGCTGGCGTACGGCATCGGCATCGGCCTGGTATGGAGCGGCGCGTGGGCCTTCGCCAACCGCCTGTTCGGCCGCCACGCGCGGCTCGGGCGCCACCTGTTCATTTTCGGCTGCGGCCTGACGGCGGTGCTGGCCTACAAGCTCGGGGCCAGCGCCGTGGCCTACGCGTTCTCGCTCGAAGCGCTCACCGCCTACAGCGCGCATGTGGCCATCGCCATCGTGGCCGGCGTGATCTTCTTCCACCTGGTGACGGTCAAGCCGCACCAGAGCCGGCGCTTTGCGCTGGCCTGCCTGATCATGGCGCTGGTCGGATCGGGCCTGACCCTGATCAGCAACCAGCTGCGCACCGGGCGCGTGGCGGACGAACTGTTCATGTCGGTGCTGATGCCGCCCTCGACGCGCGTCAGTCCCGATCACAAGGTCGACGAATTCATGAGCGACGTCGCCGCCATGAAGGCCAGGCTCGACGCGGAGCGCGGCAAGAAGATCAAGGGCGACGGCGGCGACGATTGAAGCGGCGCTTCAGGTTTTTTTGGCCATCAGCGGATGCAGCATCTCGCCGCGCGCCAGCATCGCCGCAAAATTAGCAATGTGGCGCGCGCGCGTTTCGGGCTTCTTGGCGGTCTGGATGCGAAACAGCATCGCGTAGCGGTTCTGCGAATTGAGCGTGGCGAAGAACTCGCGCGCGCCGGGGTGCGCATCGAGGGCCGCCTCCAGCTCGGGCGGCACCTGCGCCGAACTGGCCGGCGCGTAGGCGGCGTCCCAGCGGCCATCGCGCTGCGCGCGCTCCACTTCGGCCAGGCCGGCCGGCTGCATCTTGCCCTCGGCGATGCAGGCGAGCGCCTTGGCGCGGTTCACCTGCGACCAGATACTGCGCGCGCCGCGCGGCGTCCAGCGCTGCAGCCAGTAGTGCTGGTCCTCGGCTTTCTTCTGGCCATCGATCCAGCCGAAACACAACGCCACCTCAAGCGCTTCCTGGTACGACACGGTTGGCTGCGGCGCGCCCTTCTTGGCGTGGCGCAGCCACAGGCCGCGCGAACCGGCGTGGTGCTCGGCCAACCACTGCGCCCACGCGGCTTGCGAGGCGAAGGCACGCGGGGTGGCGTCCTGCGGCAACGGTGTCTCCATCTTGTTGCTCCCGATTCTTTGACATGAACCACAGAATACGCAATCATCAGCGCTTCGACCAGCCCCCGCATCGCACACACCAGCCTTCTCATGCGACCACAACGCTCCACCATTGTCATCGGCGTCGCCTGGCTGCTGTTCTGGTCACTGCTGGTATCGGTCGCCATCGAAGATTACCTGCGCGACGGTGGCACCAGGCTGTGGCAGCCGGTGCTGTGGGAAAGCTCCTCCATGGTGGCCGCATCGTTCTTGCTGGCGATCCAGCGCCGCTTCACGCGCCCCTACGACTACCTGCTGGCGACGCCCTGGCGCTGGTTCGGCCTGCAGGCGCTGTTTTTGCCGATGTACTGGGTCGCCTTCGTGCCGATCGCGTTCGGCATCCGCCATGGCGTGTATGCGCTGGCCGGGGCAAGCTACGAGCACGAAGGCTGGGTCGAAACCTTTGTCTACGAATCGCTCAAGCTGTCGTCGTTCATCGGCCTGTTCACGGTGATGGTGTTCGGCATCCTGTCGTACCAGCAGTTGCTGGAAGAAAAGCTGCGCGCCGAACAAGCCAGCGCCCTGCTGCGCCAGGCGCACCTGCAACGCCTGCGCCAGCAGATGCAGCCGCATTTCCTGTTCAATGCGCTCAACACCATCTCGTCCCTGATGCACACCGACGTCGCGCGCGCCGACGCCACCCTGATCGAACTGGCCGACGTGCTGCGCGCCACGCTCGACGTGGGCGAACTGCAGGTGGCGCCGCTGTCGACCGAACTGCGGCTGGTGCGCGGCTACGCCCGCGTGATGGAAGAGCGCTTCGCGGAGCGCGTGAGCATCGCATGGCGCATCGACGACGCTGCGCTGGACTGCCAGGTGCCGGTGATGAGCATCCAGCCCCTGCTCGAAAACATTTTCAAGCACACCGTGGAAAAGCGGCGCGAGACGGTCCGCATCGTCATCTCGGCCAGCCGCCACGGCAAGCTGCTGGTGGTGACGCTGGACGACGATATCGGCGCACTGGCGCCAGGCGCGTCGCCGGGGGTGGGCCTGTCCAACCTGCGCGAGCGCATGGCGGCGCTGTATGGCGACAGCGCCAGCATGGAACTGTCGCCGCTTGCGCCGGCCGGCGTGCGCGCAACAATGACCGTGCCATGCGCATCCTGATCGTCGACGACGAGCGCCCCGCGCGCGACAAACTGCGCCACCTGCTGGCGCAGGAAGACGGCGTGGACGCCATTGCCGAGGCGCGCGACGGGGTCGAGGCGATGCAGCGGATCGCGGCGTTCGTACCGGACGCGCTGTTCCTGGATATCCAGATGCCCGAAGTGAGCGGCCTTGAACTGGCCGCCTCCTTGCCCGCGCCGGCGCCGCTGATCGTTTTCGCGACCGCCTTCGATCAGTATGCGCTCAAGGCGTTCGACGCCAACGCCATCGATTACCTGCTCAAGCCCTACGACCAGGCCCGCCTGCGGCGCGCCATGCAGCGCCTGCGCGAACGCTTCCAGGCGCGCTGTGCGCAAACCCTGCCCCCCTTCACCGGCGAGCACGCGTTGCGGCAGTTGCTGGTGACCGAACGCGGGGTCACGCGCGTGATCCGCGCCGACCAGATCGGATGGATCGAAACGGCCGACAATTACGTCATCCTGCACACGGCGGGCCATCCGTTGATGCGCCAGACGCTGGCCGGGCTGCTGGTCAAACTGGGACCGGGCTTCATGCGCTGCCATCGCCGCGCGGCGGTGCAACTGGCCTGGATCGAGCGGGTCGAGACGCTCGACAAGGGCGACTGCGAACTGGTGCTGCGCGACGGCGCGCGCGTGCCCTGCAGCCGCCAGTACCGGGGCGCCGTGATGGATCGCCTGTAAGTAAGTGCGCCGTTTCGCCCCACCGTCATCCCGGCTCGCCACATTCCTGTGGCGTGCCGACCGGCCTTGATTCACGCTCGGTTTTTTTCACCTGCGAGCGCGCCATGACAACTTCTCCCGCCCGACTCTGGTTTCTCGACTGGGTCCGCATCATCGCTTTTTTCGTCCTGATTCTTTACCACGTCGGCATGTATTACGTGACGTGGGACTGGCATGTCAAGAGCCCCTTCGCCAGCGACGCCATCGAACCGCTGATGCTGCTCTCGTCCCCGTGGCGACTCGGCCTGCTGTTCATGGTGTCGGGCGTGGCCTCGAGCCTGATGCTGGTGAAAACCGGCGCCGCCCGTTTTTTGGGCCAACGCAGCGTGCGCCTGCTGGTGCCGCTGGTGTTCGGCATGCTGGTGATCGTGCCGCCGCAGGCCTACCTGGAGGTGGTGGGAAAGTTGGCCTACCAGGGAAGCTACGCCGACTTCATGCGCCTGTACCTGGGCGCCTACCACGGCTTTTGCAAGGGCGACGATTGCCTGGACCTGCCCACCTGGAACCACCTGTGGTTCGTGGCCTATCTGTGGGTGTACACACTGGTGCTCGGTGGCCTGGTGGCGGCGCTGGGCGGAAGGGTCGACCGGCTGGCCGCGCGCGTGGCCGCGTTGCTGGTGGGCTGGAAGATCATTGTGCTGCCGTTCGTGGCCCTGGCGATGGTGCGTCTGCTGTTGCAGCCCTACTTTCCAACCACCCACGCGCTGGTGGACGACTGGTTCAACCACGCGAACTACGTGTTGCTATTCCTGCTGGGCGCCACGCTGGCCCGGGCGCCGCAGTTCTGGCCGCGCCTCGAGCCCTTGCGCTGGAGCGCACTGGGCATCGCGGCGGCCTGCTGGGCAACGCTGACCATCTGTTTCGCGCTGCCGGATAGCTTGTTCATTGCGCAAGCGCTGGAGCAGATGTGGAATCTGCAGCGCATCCTGTATTCGCTGTTCTCATGGAGCGCCATCGTTGCCGTAGTCGGTTTCGCGTACCGTCACCTGAACCGCGACAGCGCCAACCGGCGTTACCTGGTGCAGGCGGTATTCCCCGTGTATATCGTGCACCAGACGCTGATCGTCGTGATGGCACATGCAATCGCGCCGGCCAAGCTCGCGCCCGTCATCGAAGCGCTGGTGTTGATCGTGCTCACCTTGTGCCTCAGTTTTGCCATCGCCGAAGTCGCGCGACGTTCACGCGTATTGCGGCCGCTGTTCGGCATCACCCCCATGCAAGCACCCGCAAAGACCGAGCGAAGCGCGCAGGAAGCGATGACGCAATGAACAAGGTCACGACGCACCAAATTGCCGGCGGGGGCAACAAGCCCTCCCCGGCAACGGTCTTGCTAATTCCGACCGGCCCTGTGCCGGTCAGGCGCACCCCTCGCGCTTATGATTGGTGATGCCTTGCTGTTCAGGTGTTCTTGCCAGTGCTTGCACCACCCGATTTGCTACCCGTGCTGGCGGACTGGCCTGCCGGCGACGCGCTGGTGCCGTGCGTCGCGCTGCTGCCTTGCATGCTGCCGTGCTGGTCGCTCTGGCTGCTGCCTGCCGAACCGCCCTGCGCGCTGCCGTTCTGGCCGCTCTGCATGCTGGTGCTGCCGCGCACTTCGGTGCTGCCGTTACCGCGCCAGGCGCCGCCCTGTTGCGTGAACGGATCGCTGAACTTGCGCATGTTCTCCTGTTGGTTTTGCATGCTGCGTTCGGTTTCTTCGGAAGCGACGCGTGCCACTTCATCTGCCAGGGCGCGCGCCGTGCGGGTGGTTTCCTGCACGTGCTGCTCGGTCACGCGGGCCAGTTCGACCTGCGCATCGGCCGCCACGCGCGAGATGTGCTGCTGGTAGGCGCGCAGTTTTTCGGTGGCGGGCTGGGCGCGCGAGGCGGCAGCGCTGATCACGTCGCTCTGGCGGTCGGCCGTCAGAATTTGCTGGCTGGTCATGGCGGTTTCTTCCAGCAAGGTCTGGGTCAGCTGGATGTTCAGGGCACACAGTTGCTGGAACGAATTGAACAACGATTTCGACATATCGTTGAGGAAGGATACCTGTGCGTCGAGGTGGGTACGCACAGCAGGAGTTACCGATTGCGAATATGGAAACATGTAGTCCTCTTTTATGTAATTAATCAAATACAAGAAGTTGCGGCGCGGCGATAAGCGGCCTTGTTCAGCTGACCGTTTAGCGGGCCGCCGCAGCGCATGCCTGGTGAAGACTGTTTGTCGCCAATCAAAACGATGCGCCAGATCGTCTTCAGCACGAGTCACTAGGCTAGGGGACAAACACCGTGGGAGTTTGATATATATCAAACGTGTTCAAGTCGGCAATGTTCCCAACTGCTTTCTGTCTTGAAATGGTGCGTTTGTGCTGCATCGCACCAAAAGCATGCCCGTCGCGGCCGGATTATCAGGCCGGCCAAGGGGCTGGCAGCACCTTGTTGGCATGGCACGGAACTTGCTTTTATGCATACTATTAACCAAACAAGGGAGCGTTGACGATGCTACTCAAGAACGACTTGCTCTATTACCCGGCGCAGGCGCGCACGGTCCGCATTTTGTGGATCGACAGCGCCGCCAGCGTGGCCTACACCTTCGACGTGGGTGTGAAAGGCGCGCATCCCGAGCTCGCGCCGCTGCATTGCCTGCACGCCGACCTGGGCGCGCGGCGCGCGCAACTGATGCCGGTGGACCCGTATGCGGCGCGCGGCGATGCGTCCCTGCTGCCGGCGCGCCACCGCCAGGTGCGCGACCGCGCGTGGGCCGTGGTGCAAGGCTTGATCGCCGACGAACCGGCCATCTACCAGGCGCGCCACCGAGGGCGCATGGTGATGGCGCAAAGCGCGCTGCACGGCGTGTCGCACCCGTCCATCTACCGCTACCTGCGGCGCTACTGGGAGCGCGGCCAGCATCCCGATACGCTGCTGCCGGACTATAAAAACTCCGGCGCGCCGGGCAAGACGCGCGGCTCCAGCGCCGGCGTCAAACGGGGGCGCCCGCGCAAGGCCGGCACTCATCCGGGACTGAACGCCGACGACGGCATCCGCCGCACCTTTCACGCCGCCGTGGCGCGCTACAGCGCCACCCACGCGCAGTTCTCGCGGCGCGGCGCGTACCGCCAGATGATCGAAGATTTTTTCGATCAGCACGAGGCCGACCGCTTGCCGACTTTCGGTCAGTTCAATTACTGGATCGAAAAGGATGCACCGGGCGCGAGCGCATCGGCGTGAGCCGTTCGCCGCAGCAGACGGGTGTGGTGCGGCGCATCAAAAATAGTCACCTGAAGCAATAACGGCCTCCTTCGCGGGGCCGTTTTTATTGGCCCGTTGAATCTGAGCGGCCGCAGTCGCATCCCTGTCGTTGACAAGCGACAAGTGTTGCACATGCACAAATCTGCCGAGTACCCTTGTTGCATATCACCGGTTGCCTGATCGAAATCGATATGGCCATCCCTGAAAAGTTATAGCTTGAAAGCAGCATTCCAACGACCAGGCATGCGCCGGCGCGCGTTTCCATGTCGCGCCGATTTCAACTGTTCACTTCCAAGGGAATTCCATGCTTAAGGCCACACTCAAGAAAAGCGTCGCCGCCACTATTGTGCTGCATTCCGGGATCACCTTCGCGCAGACCTCGCCCGGCAAAACCGACGATGGCGCCGGGGCACAAAGCCCGGCGTCCGGCGTCCGGCGTGGTGATCGTCACCGGCACCCGCGCCAGCGGCCTGAAAGCCGAGAACAGCGCCTCGCCGATCCAGGTGCTGGACGCCGCCGCCCTCGGGCGGACCGGCCCGCCCAACCTGATGCAGGCGCTGGCGCAGAACCTGCCCTCGTTTAATGTGCAAGCCTTCGGCCGCGACATGGCCGCGATGACCCTGTCGGCACGCCTGCGCGGCCTCAGTCCGAACAACACCCTGGTACTGATCAACGGAAAACGACGCCACGGCACCGCCAATCTGTCGGTGCTGGCCGGCGCCTACCAGGGCGGCGCGGCGGCCGACCTCAATTACATCCCCATGTCGGCGATCGACCACATCGAAGTGCTGCAAGACGGCGCGGCGGCCCAATACGGCACCGATGCCATCGCGGGCGTCATCAACATCATCCTCAAGTCGAACCAGCGCGGCGCGACCGGCAACGTGAACGGCGGCCGCTACCAGGATGGCGGCGGCCACACCGGCGCGGGCGCGGCCAACATCGGCCTGGCGCCGTTTGGCGGCGCGTTCCTGAGCCTGAGCGCCGAAACCAGATACCACGGCTTCAGCAACCGTGGCGGGATCGATCCGCGTGTGCTCGACAAGGGCACGCTGGCGGCGCAACCGAACCTGCTCAATGCGCCGGGCTACCCCAATCTCAACAAGATCCAGGGCGACGCCCAGTATCGCCAGCACGTGGGCGCCGCCAACTTCGGTTTCGGGATCGCGCCGGACACCTCGTTCTACAGCTTTGCCACCTTCGGCAAAAAGCAAGCGCGCGCGTTCGAGAACTACCGCATGCCGAAGCGCCTGCCACAGGTCTACCCGAACGGTTTCAGCCCGCTCGAAACCTTCGACGAAGAAGACTATGCCGCCACCGCCGGCATCAAGGGCAAGCTTTTCGGCGACTGGAACTGGGATCTCTCCACCACCTACGGCAAGGACGTGACCAGGATCGGCGTCGATTCCTCAGTCAACGTCTCGCTGTTCCTGGACCCCGGTTCGTCGCCGACAACGTTCGCGGCGGGCCAGTTCAAGGCCAGCCAGTGGACCAACAACCTTGACCTGAGCCGCGAGTTCGGCCTGGGCTGGGCCAAGCCGCTCACCTTCGCCATCGGCGCCGAGCAGCGCCGCGACAGCTACGCTATCGTGGCCGGCGAGCCGGCGTCGCGCTACAAGGAAGGCTCGCAGTCCTACCCCGGCTTTTCGCTGACCGACGCCGGCAGGCATGGCCGTCACAACGAAGCCTTCTACATCAACGCGTCGAGCCAGCCGATCAAGGACCTGACAGTCGACCTGGCGGCGCGCTACGAGCAGTTCAGCGATTTCGGCAAGGCCAGGGTCGCCAAGCTGACCACGCGCTACGATTTCACGCCGGATTTCGGGCTGCGCGGCACCTTCAGCAACGGCTTTCGCGCGCCCACGCTGGCTGAGTCCTACTACTCCGCCACCAACGTGACGCCGCGTAGCGCCTTCGTGCAACTGGCGCCCAATTCGGCCGGCGCGAAACTGATCGGCATCGATGGCTTGAAACCGGAAGCGTCGACCAACCTGTCGGCCGGCTTCGTGTTTACTCCGGCCCCTGGCGTGACCGTGACCGTGGACGGCTACCAGATCAGTATCCGCGATCGTATCGTCGGCAGCGGCGCGGTATATGGCTCGGGCGGTTCGGTCAACGCGCAAGCGGTGACGGCGGCCATTCTGGCCAACGGCAATGTGCTCGATCCGACCGTACTGGAAACAGGAATCAACATCTTCTCGAACGCGATCAACACGCGCAGCCGCGGCATGGAGCTGGTGGCGACGACGGCGAGCAATTACGGCGCCTACGGGAAGGTCGACTGGTCGCTGGCGGCCAACTGCAACCAGACCAAGGTCACCAGGATCAACCAGGCGCCGGCGCAATTGCGGCCGCAGACTTTATTGGACAAGACGGCGGTCTCGCACATCGAAAGCGCCTCGCCCAGGATGCGCGTGAACCTGGGCGCCTTATGGAAGATGGGCGACTGGACGGTGAACCTGCGCGAAGCGGTGTATGGCCAATCGTCGGAGCTGTTTTCGCCCGATGGCAATCGCACCTACTACGAAACCAAGGTCAAGACCAAGGCCATCACGGATCTGGAAGTGGGCTACAAGCTTACCGGCGAGTGGACGCTGTCGGTGGGGGCGAACAACCCGTTCAACGCATATCCGGACATGGTCAATCCGCAGATCCTGGCGGTGCAGCGGGCCAACCTGGATAACGGCGCGGTGACGATTTATCCGTCGTTCTCGCCGATCGGGATCAACGGCGGGTATTACTACGCGCGGGCCAGCTTCAGGTTCTGAGGCTAATCGGTGGTCTTATCGTATTCGTAGGCCGGCAAGGATTCGCCGCAATCCTTGCAGTACTTCGCATCCGGCTCGTGTCCTTCGCTCAGGCACGACGGACAGGTGCGCGTGGTCGGCCGCCAGTTCATTCGCTGCGACGTCATCTCCGCCGTCACGATCCCGGTCGGCACCGCCAGCACGCCCCAGCCCAGCAGCATCATGAACGCGGCGATCAGGCGCCCCAGGTTGGTCTGCGGCGTCAGGTCGCCGTAGCCGACCGTGGTCATGGTCACCGTGGCCCAATACATCGCCATCGGAATGCTGGTGAAGCCGTTTTCCGGTCCCTCGACCACGTACATCACGGTCCCTAAAATGAGCACCGCCATCATCACCACCGACAGGAACACGAGGATCTTGCGCCCGCTGGCGCGCAGGGCGCGGCCCAGACGCAGGTATTCGGTGATGTACAGCGTCAGCTTGAAGATGCGGAAAATGCGCAACAGGCGCAGGATGCGGATGTCGAGGAACGCCGACGCTTCCGGCACCAGCAGCGCAAAATAGGTCGGCAACACCGACACCAGGTCGATCACGCCGAAAAAACTGGTCGCGTAGCGCCATGGATGGCGCACACAGCACAGGCGCGCGATGTATTCGGCCGTAAACAACAGCGTGAAGGTCCACTCCAGCACATTGAGCGGGCGCTTGATGGCGCCGGTCGCCGATGGCACGCTGTCGAGGATGACCACGGCGATGCTGAGCAGGATGACGGCGACGAGCAGCACGTCGAAATGCCGGCCGGCGCTGGTATCGGCTTCGAAAATGATCGTATAGATGCGTCGGCGCAGCCCGCTATCGGGTTTGCCGAAGACAGGCGGCGTGTGCGGAGCGATGTCCGCGGCGGCAGGCGTGGTGGTGTCGGTCATGGTGCCGGCAGGGTAGCACGGACGAGGGACGCCGGGCGGCGCCCCGTTCCAATTAATCCGCGTGGCGTTCGACCCAGACCGCGAAGGCGTCGACGAACTTCTGCAAAAAGGCCTTGGTGCTGTCGTTGGTGAGGTTGTCGCCGTCGTACTGGCTGGCGACATTGGCCAGGTAGGCTTCGGGCTGCTGCATGGCGGGCATGTTCAGGAACACCAGCGACTGGCGCAGGTGATGATTGGCCCCGAAGGCGCCGAGCGCGCCCGGCGTCACGCTGACCACGGCGCACGGCTTGCTGCCCCAGGCGCTCTGGCCGTACGGACGCGAGCCGACGTCAATCGCGTTTTTCAGGGCAGCCGGCACCGAGCGGTTGTATTCGGGAGTGCAGAACAGGACCCCGTCGAATTCCTTGAGCTTGTCGCGGAATTCGGTGTAGACCGGCGGCGGCGCCGCGTCGTCGTCCTGGTTGTACAGCGGGAGCTGGCCGATCTCGACGATCTCCATTTCCAGCGTGGGCGGCGCCAGCAGCATCAGGGTCTTGGCGACCTTGCGGTTGAAGGAGTCCTTGCGCAAGCTGCCAATGATGACGGCGATTTTTCGTGAGGCCATGGTGGTCCTTTCGGGGGTGGTTGGTTGGTCGGCGATGCGTGATTTGCAAATCTTAACAATTTTCACAGTACCACGCGCGCGCGTTCCCGAACACCCCCGGAAGGCTTAATAGGCGATGGTAAAACGCTGGCGGCGGTGCGCCGGCTTTTCCAGCTCGTCGATCATGGCCACCGCGTAGTCTTCCACCGAAATGGCGCTGTTGCCGGCGCCATCGACCAGCAACTGGTCGCCGCCGAGGCGGAACACGCCGCTGCGCTCACCGGGCGAAATCATCGCCGCGGGACTGAGCATGGTCCAATCGAGCGAGGCTTCGTCGCGCAGCAGATTGAGCGCCTGGCGCGCGCCTTCCGCGCTGGCGCGGTACGCGTCCGGAAAGCCTGGGGTGTCGAGCAGTTGCACGTCAGGCGCGACCTCGAGCGAACCGGCGCCGCCGACGACCAGCAGGCGTGGCGCGCGCGCCTCCTTGACGGCGGCGATGATATTGCGCACGCCGGACAGGTAATACGACTGCACATCACCCTGGGCGTGGCCGCTGAAGGCCGCCAGCACGGCGTCGGCGCCGGCCAGTTGCGCGGTGAGCGCGGCGACGTCCATCACGTCAGCCTTGCGCGCCGTCAGGCGCTCGCGCGCGGCCAGCTTGTCGGGACGGGTCGCCAGCGCGGTGACGGCATGGCCACGGTTGAGTGCTTCATTCAATAAGGCTGTGCCGATAAATCCAGTGGCGCCGATCAAAACGATGTTCATTGCAATGCTCCTGCTGTTGGGTTGGTATGGAGAGCATCATGCCAGCAAGCATTGATCAGATAAACAGTGTCTTGCGCATTTCATTGTTACCGCTTTCTTATCAATGCAGCGGACTGGACAATTTGAAGGCGGCTTGCGCTGACGCAAAGCGGACGCTGGCATAACGCCGATTATCGACAACACGCCTGACCGAGCGCATGAAACCGTGTCGTCGCGCGGTGCGGGGCGCCACCCACAGGAGGCACAGCATGGACAAGCATAGCAGTCTGCAAGGCAGGACAAACAGTGCGAGTTACGACCGGCCGCGCGTGGTCGTGCGCTTTCGCGAAGGGGTGCGCCTGGCCGACCGTCCCGACCTGGGCGAGCAGATCGAAAACACCGGCATCGGCCCATGGCGGCGCCTCCTGGCGCAGTTCCCCGACCTGAAACTGAGCCCCGTTTTCACCGTGCTCAAATCGGACGACCTGCGCGAGCTGCAGCGGCGCGCGGCCGCCACGGACACGTCCTACCGGCCGGCCGACTTCAACACCTTCTATTATGTCGACGCGCCGCCCGAGACCGACCTGATCGAACTGGTACGCACACTGCTGCGCTGGAACAGCGTCCAGACGGCCTACATCGACCAGGGCGGCCCCGACCCCGCCGTCAACGCGGCCAACGATCCGCGCTCGGTCAACCAGGGCTACCTCGATCCTTCACCGGACGGCATCGACGCCGAATACGCGTGGACCTTTACCGGCGGCGACGGCGCCGGCCAGCGCTTCATTGACCTCGAACGCGGCTGGACGCTCAATCACGAAGACCTGGCCGCGCACGGCGCCACCCTGCTGCACGGGACCCTGCTCGACACCTCGCGCGCGCACGGCACCTCGGTGCTCGGCGAAATCTGCGCGGTCGATAACGCGATCGGCTGCGTCGGCATTGCGCCCAACATCGCCTCGGTCAATGTGGTGTCCTTCCACGGCAGCACGCGCCCGAACGCCGTCATCGCCGCCATCACCAACCTCGCCTTCGGCGACACCTTGCTTCTCGAAGCCCAGGTCGCGCTCAACGGCACCGCCCTGCTCGGCCCCATCGAAGCCTATGATGCCGAGTACGAGGCGATCCGCCTGGCCACGGCGCTCGGGATCATCGTGGTCGAAGCGGGCGGCAACGGCACCAATAACGGCGGCACGCCGGCGCTGAACATGGATACCTACACCACGCTCGGCGGCCAGGCCATCTTGCACCGCGATCCGGGCAATCCACAGTTCCGCGATTCGGGCGCGATCATTGTCACCGCCGCCAGTTCAGCCGCGCCGCACACGCGCCTGGCCTACGGCCCGCACGGCAAGCGCATCGACTGCTATGCCTGGGGCCAGGGCATCAACACCTGCTCGTCGAACGACGCCGGCTCCACCACGGCCTACACCACGGGCTTTTCCGGCACCTCGGGCGCCTCGCCGATCGTCACCGGCGCGGCGCTGGCGGTGCAGGGGCGCGCGCAGGCGCAGCTGGGCTACCGGCTCAGTCCGCGCCAGATGCGCGCAGTGCTCAGCGACCCGGCCACCGGCACCCTGCCCTCGGCGCTCGAAACCACCCAGATCCGCGTCATGCCGAACCTGCGCAAGATCTTCGACACCTTCTTCAACGCCGGGCCGGACGTGTACCTGCGCGACTTCGTCGGCGATACGGGCCTGCCGCACACCGGCGCCATCTCGGCCAGCCCGGACATCATCCTGCGGCCCACGCCCGTGCCCTCGCCGCAGGCCAGCTTCGGCGCGGGCAGCGGCACCGAGAACAATGCGGGCCTCGGCTACAAGGCCGAAGCGGGCCAGGACAACTATATTTATGTGCGGGTGCTGAACCAGGGCGGCTCCGCCGCCGTCAACGTACACGCCACCGTGTACTGGGCGCCTGTGGCCACCCTGATCACGCCGGACCTGTGGAACCTGGTCGGCGCCACGGTCCTGCCGAACGTGCCGACCGGCGAGCAACTGACGGTATCGAGCGCGCTGGTGTGGGCCAAGGCCGGCATTCCCGCACCGGGCCATTACTGCTTCGTCGGGCTGGTGGGCACGGCGGGCGACCCGGCGCCGGGTCCGGCCGACTTCCTCAACTTCGATAACTTCCGGCGCTTCATCCGCGAGAACAACAACGTCACCTGGCGTAACTTCAACGTCGAGAACAACGATCCCGACGTCGAAGACCCGACGCTGCCGCGCGGCTTCAAGGCGCTGGCCTTCCTTGCGCCCGGCGCCCCGGACCGCGCCCGCAACATGGCGCTGGAAGTGGTGGCGCGCCTGCCGGAAGGCGCGCGGGCAGTGCTGGAAGTGCCGCTGGTGTACTTCGAGATGCTGCGCGAGCGCCGCCAGTACGGGCGCGTGAAGATCGACAGCGAGCGCCGCGTAGCCTTTTTGGCGATCAATGCGAGCGGGCGCACCGCTTTCGGCGAGGTGCCGTTTCCCGCCAAGTCGCGCATGGCCATGCGCCTGCTGGTCGAGATCCCGGAGCAGTACCGCGAACGCACGTTCCAGGTCTACGTGCGCCAGTTGTTCGAGCGCGAGGAAATCGGCAGGGTTACCTGGCAACTGGAGCCCAGGCGCGAAGGCAATTGATACGCCGGGCGTCATGGACGATAATGGATTGTTACCCGATCCTTATCAATGCCCATGGCGCCTCTCGACCAGATTGACCTGAACAGCCTGACCATCTTCGACGCCGTCGCCGAAGCGGGCAGTTTCACGGCGGCGGCCGAGCGCCTGGGCGTGGCCAAGGCCCGGATCAGCGTGCAGATCGCGCGCCTGGAACGCCAGCTGGGGGTGTCGCTGTTTACCCGCACCACGCGCCAGGTGGCGCCCACCGAGGCCGGACGCGCGCTGCATGCGCAGTGCCAGCCCTTGCTGCGCGCCCTGTCGGACGCGCTGGCGCAAGCCGGCAGCGAGCAGGGCGAGTTGTCCGGCATGCTGCGCATCTCCACCACCGCGCTGCAGGTGGAACACTCGATCGGCCCGGCGCTGGTGGCGTTCATGGAGCGCCATCCACGCATCACGGTCGATGTGCGTACTGCCGACAAGGTGGCCGACATGGTCGCCGAAGGCATCGACCTGTCGTTTCGCATGGGCTGGCTGCGCGACTCGACCCAGCGCGCCATCAAGCTGGGCGAGTTCACGCAGCATGTGGTGGCCTCGCCAGCGTACCTGGAGCGGCGCGGTTATCCGGCCACGCCGCAGGACCTGGCGCAACACGACTGGGTGGCACTGTCGCTGATGCGCACCCCGCTGACCTGGACCTTTGCCGGCGCCGATGGCGTCCAGGCCGTGGTGCACACCAACTCGCGCCTGCAGGTCGACTCGCCCGCCGCGCTGCTGGCGCTGATCGAACAAGGCGCCGGGGTGACGGTGATGGAAGGGCAAACCCTGCGCGCTAGCTTCGAGGCGGGCACGGTGGTCGAACTACTGCCGCAATGGTCGCTGCCGCGCGGCGGCATGTACGCGGTGCTGCCGCCGGGACGCCAGGCGCCGGCGCGGGTGCGCGCATTTATCGAGTTCTATCGCGAGTTCTTGAGCGCGCCGTAAGAGACGCAAGCGGCAAACTATATTGATCGTCCCCGAACCGCGTCTGCAGGATCGAAGGGGTCTTCGCTGTGGATTTCACCGTCATCATCCTGGACACGCGCATCGAGCGCCCTCGCGATGGAGATCATCTTGCGAATGACCGCCGGGTCAGGATTTTTTGTATAAACCTCGCCAAGTTCCCACCATAGCGGCCATTTCTCGGCGTGCGACACCACCAGCCAGTTTTCGGACCCTGGATTTTCGTGATCGGGTTCGATCTCGCTATCGCCAGACGCGTAGTCCAGCCACTCCGCCAACGAGATCGCCGGACCATGTTCATCAGCCCAGAACTCCCTGCGTGTTATGTGGAAATCGTAGCCCATCGCTTGCATTCCTTAAGATGAAAAGTGGACTAAATCCTGCCACGCCTGAACTCGGCCAGGAATTTTTTTGCTTGCGCCGCCGTCAGCACCACTACCGGGTCGCCATGCCACGCATACAAGAACGGCGTACCGCCCAGGCGGTCGGTCAGCTTGGCCGACAGCAGGAAACGCGTGCCGGCTGGATGGAGCGCCGGGTCCACCAGCGCCCGCGCGCACTGCACGCGCAGGCTGGGGGCGAAGGCCTGCCCTGCCATCGGACGGATGCGCAAGGCGCCAGTGCGCCCATCTTCAAACGATTCGACCGCGACGTCGCGGTAAGCCCAGGTATCACGGGTCATGCTGATGCTTTCGCAGGGACGACCGGCGCGCGCACCACATGCGCCTCGCGGATCGGCAGGTTGATCAGGGCGGCCGCCAGGGCCAGCACGATGTCGGCGTACCACATCCAGGTGTAGTCGCCGTAGGTCACGAACGACAGGCCGCCGAGCCAGGCGCCGAAGAAGCCGCCCACCTGGTGCGACAGCAGCGTCAATCCGAACAGCGTGGACAGATAGCGCATGCCGAACAGTTTGCCGACCAGGCCGGCCGTCGGCGGCACGGTGGCCAGCCAGGTAAAGCCAAGCGCGCCGGCGAACACGTAGAAGGTGGTGGCCGTTTTTGGCGTCAGCAGGTAGATGACGATGATCACCGCGCGGCTGGCGTACATCAGGGCCAGCAGGGACTTCATGCGGTAGCGGGTCGAGAGCGCGCCCGCGCTCAAGCTGCCGGCGATGTTGAATAAGCCGATCAGCGCGAGCGCGGTAGCCGATACGCCCGGCGACAGCTTGCACAGGGCGACTTCGCCCGGCAGGTGCGTGACCAAAAACGCAATGTGAAAGCCGCATGTGAAAAAGCCCGCGTGCAGGCACAGGTAGCTGCGATCGCGCAGCGCGATCTTGATCTGCGCACCGAGCCCGATGCCGGGCGCCTCGACCGGCTTGGCCAGGACCACGGCTGCGGGATCGGCCTTGGCCATCCCCGCGCCCTTGCGCAGCGGCCAGGCCAGCGGAATCGTGAGCAAGGCGGTGGCCGCCATGGTCAGCATCGCCATCACCCAGCCGGCGCTGTTAATGATCGCCTGCATCAACGGGGCGAACACGAACTGGCCGAACGAGCCGCCGGCGTTGATGAAACCCGCTGCGAACGGACGACGCGCGGCCGGCAAACGCTGCGCGGTGGCGCCGATCAGGATCGAGAAGCTGCCCGCGCCCGCCCCCGCCGCGCTTAAAAAACCCATGGTAACGATCAGGCCCCACTGCGACGAGACGAATGGCGTGAGCGCCATGCCGGCGGCGAGCATGACGGCGCCGACGATAATCACCCTGGCCGAGCCCCATTTGTCGGCCACCGCGCCGAACACCGGCTGCGCCGCGCCCCACATGAACTGGCCGATCGCCATGGCAAAGCTGATCGAGGCGATTCCCAGCCCGGTCGCGGTGTTAATCGGCGACATGAACAGGCCGGTGGTCAGGCGCGCGCCCATGGTGATCATCAAGATCGCCGAGGCGGCGAGGATCAGCAGCCACGCGGCGCGCGGGGTCATCTCAGTCTGGGTGGGCATGATTCAGGTTCTCGATCAGGGGCGTTAGTCGGGCTAGCGTGGTGTCCAGTTGCGTGTGCAGGGCGCGCACGGCGTCGCGCCCGACCAGTTGTTCGAAGGCGCGCTGGGCGTCGCACCAGACCAGGTAAGCTACGCCCAGTTTCTCCTGGCCGGCGTCGGTGATGGTGACGATGCGCTGGCGGCTGTCGGCGCCGGGGCGCGTGGCGACCCAGCCGGCGTCCGCCAGCGGCTTGAGGTTGCGCGTGAGCGTAGTGCGCTCCATGCCGAGGCGTTCGGCCAGTTCGGCCACCGGCAGCGCGGCGCGCGCCACGTTGGCAAGCACGCTGTACTGGGTGGTCTTGAGGCCCACGGCGGCCATGTGCTGGTCGTACACGCGCGACATGGCGCGCGTGAGCTTGCGCAGCTTGAAGCAGGTACAGCCCAGGGGCTTGTCGGTCGTATCGGTCATGGCTTCGAGAAATAGGTGCAGGTACACTGATTATTCGAAGTATATTACAATCGATCTGCCTTGTGTGCATGGCCCGACATTTTAATCAGCGATAAGAGGATGATGATGGAACAAACAGACAAACGCCAGCAATGGCTGGACGAGGCCGCGACAATGCGCGCCAGGCTGGCCGCGCCGGGCGTGGCGGACCGCGCGCAATTACGCAGCCGCAGCGGAATGGAGTTCCTGGAAGCGATCGGCAGCGGCGCCCTGCCCCCGGCGCCGATCGCGCAGTTGATGGGCATTTTGCCAATCTCGGTGGAGCCGGGTCGCACCGTGTTCCAGGGAACGCCGGAGCTGGCGCATTACAATCCGAGCGGCGTGGTGCACGGCGGTTATGCGGCCACCATGCTCGACACCGCGCTCGGCTGCGCAATCCATACGATGCTGCCGGCCGGCAAGGGATACACGACCCTGGAGTTGAAGGTGAACTATCTCCGCGCGATGACGGACCAGAGCGGGCCGGTGCGGGCCGAGGCGACCGTGGTCAGCGTGGGTGGACAGGTGGGCGTGGCGCAAGCGCGCATCACCGATGCGAACGGCAAGCTGTACGCCTTTGCGACCACAACTTGCCTGGTATTCGATATCAGCGCTGGGTGATGGTGGAGAGATTGCCGCTGCCGTTTTGCAACACGCTGGCGGTAAAGGCATTGCCGGTTTGCGTGATGCGCGAGAAATTGCCTGTCGTCCAGTTGAGCACACCATTCTGCACCGTGGTGGCGCGGTTGTAGTTGCCGGCCTGGATGATCTCGGAAACGCTGCCGTTGAGCGTCGATGTCGCAGAGGCAAAGTTCTCGTTTCCGGCCTGGACGATGGTCGAGCCGTTGACTGCCCCGCTTTCATCGGCGCGCGCGACGTTGCGTTCGCCGTTTTGCGTGATCGACTGGTTCACCGTGAAAATGGTGCCCTTCTGGCGCACCCAGGCGTCGTTCAATTTGCCGGTCTGTGCCACCGTGACGAAAGAGTAGGCGGCGTCATCCTGGTCGATGAACACCTTGTTGAAGGTGCCGTTCTGGTCGATCTCGGGTCCGCCGTAGCCCGAGAAGTACTGGTAGACCACGATCCAGTTAGCCGAGCCGGTCTGGCGCACCGCGACCGAAAACGTGGGCAGGTCTTGTTGATTGAGCGAGGCGTAGTTGTTGCTGCCGCGCTGCTGGAGCGACAGTTGCGAACTGTTCACGTTATCCTGCCTGAACACGCCCACATTGCCCTGTCCAGACTGGAACATGCGGTTATCGCTGCGGTCGGCGTGCTCTTGCAGGACGCTGGCAACATTGGCGCGGCCCTCCTGGCTGACCTCGACACGCCCGACAGTGGCGATCTGGACGATGCCGCCATCGCGGATGACGGGGTCGCCGATATAGTTGTCGGCGCCGCGCTGCACGACGCTCACTTGCGCGTAATCGGTGCTCTCGCGCTGCTCGACAAGACTCTTGTTGCCGCTGCCCTGCTGGGTGGTGTTAACGGACGTCTGCGCCGCCGCCGGGCCGCTGGCGCACGCCATGCCCGTGGCGAAGGCGATCGCCGTGATTGCGGATGTCATGATGGGTCTCCCTGTGTTTGAACCTGACGAATCAGGTTCAAGTGTAGGGGTCACGTTTTCAGGTCCGCCTGACGGCGATCAAGCTTCCCGGTCGCCGGGCCAGGCGGGCCTTGCTCACCGGTCCTTATGCGGTGACGGACTTGATCAACAGGCAGATCGCCTCGGCGGCCATGCCCTCTTCCCGCCCCAGGTAGCCGAGCTTCTCATTGGTCTTGGCCTTGATGTTCACTTGCTGGGGCGAGACGCCAATGTCTTCGGCAATCCGCGACACCATCTGCGCAATGTGCGGCGCCATCTTCGGCGCCTGGGCGATGATGGTGGCGTCGATATTGCCGATCGTGTAGCCGGTGGCGACCACGCGGTGCGCCACTTCGCGCAGCAGGGTGCGCGAATCGGCGCCGGCGAACATCGGGTCGGTGTCCGGAAAGTGTTTGCCGATGTCGCCCAGGCCGGCCGCGCCGAGCATCGCATCGATGATCGCGTGCAGCAGGACGTCGGCGTCCGAATGGCCGAGCAGGCCCATACGGTGCGGGATTGCGACCCCGCCGATAATCAGTTTGCGGCCCTCGACGAGGGCGTGGCAGTCGTAGCCGGTTCCGACGCGGAACGGCGGTGCGGGATTGTAGGATGCCAGTGCCATGGTCTCACTCATTTCAGGTTAAGGCGCGGCCAGGTACATCTCGGCGATCCGGATGTCCGCCGGCAGCGTCACTTTTAAATTACGGGGATGTCCTTCGACCAGCTTGGGCGAAAAGCCCAGGGCCTCGACCGCACTGGCGTCATCGGTGATGACGCTGGCGTCGGTGGCCGCTGCGAGTGCATCGCACAGCAGCTTGTAGCGAAACATCTGCGGCGTCTGCGCCAGCCACAAACCATCGCGGGCGACGGTGGTGATGCTGGCGGCATTCGCGCCGCTGCGCTTGACGGTGTCCACGACCGGCAGGGCCAACAGGCCCCCGACCGGATCGTCGCCCACCGTGGCGATCAGCTTGTCGATCAGCGCCGCGTTCAGGCCCGGCCGCGCCGCGTCGTGCACCAGCACCCAGTCGTGCTCGTGCAACTCGCCCTCCAACGCCCGCAGGGCGTTGCGGACCGACTCCATGCGGCTCGCGCCGCCGCAGCGCAGCACGGTGGCTGCGCCGGACGGCACGATGGCGTCGATATACTCGTCGCGCGCGCTGACCACGACGTAGGTATGGGCGATCAAGCCGCTCGACAAAAACGCGTCGAGGGTGTGACGCAGCATCGGCTTGGCGCCGATGGGCAGGTATTGCTTGGGGCTGCCCGACGCCATCCGCGCGCCAATGCCGGCGGCGGGGATCAGGGCAAAATAGCGCGGTGCGGAATGCGTCATGGCTGTTGTCGTCGTCAATGTCGTTTAGCCGGTCTTATAAGGGACTGTACCTCACCTTTGCAAACTTTGCTCAGGCGCGCATACTCTTGCGGCGTGTCGATGGCGGCCTGCAAAAGCTCCACTTTCGCCATCTCGTTCTTTATGTACGTCATCCAGCCAGTATTGATTTCCTGCTGCAACAGGGCGCGAGCCCGGCCCGCCGGCGCGTAGAGCGGCTTGTTGTCGAACCGTTTGGACAGCGCCGCGCGCACCGTGACTTCCACTTTCGGCAAATGGTCGAGATAGGTCTTGAGGTGACGCATCTCATGCGCAAGAATCTCCTGATATGCGCAAGAACCGGGAGAAAACTCGCGTCCGACGTAGACCACGATGGGGCTGTAGAACAGCGAAACCGTGATTTTCGGCGCCACGCACTCGTAGCCGCTCAAGGGGTCCTTCAGCATCGCACCGTTGAGGCCGATTGACATGCGCGATTCGGTGCGGGTCAGTCCCAGCACGAAAGAGTTGGGGCGTCCGGGTTTCATGGCGGTCAGGCCGTGCAGCGACACCGTGTTGTTGATGGTGTAGCCGTTCTGCGCCGACGTCAATACCGACACCGCCTTGTCGATCGAATCTTCGCAGCGCGCCTGGAAAGCGGTGCGCGCGGCCCAGCAAGGGTGCGAGAACAACACCGCCAGCGCGAGCGCCAGAATCTTCATCGTCGCTCAGACCGCAGTCCAGCTTCCGGCAATCAACTTTTCCAGCCAGAAGGCGCCGATGATGGTCTTCACGTCGGTGACCTGGCCGGTGCGCACCATCTCGAGCAGTTCGGGCACGCTGGCGCTGAAGGTCTCCAGAAACTCGCCGTCGTCCAGTTTCGCCGGGCCGGCCGTCAGGCCGCGCGCGACGAACAGCTCAAGGTGCTCGTCCGAGTAGGCAATGGCGTTGTGGATCGTACTGATAAATTGCCAGTCGGTCGCCGTGTAGCCGGTTTCCTCCTGCAGCTCGCGCCTGGCGCAGGCCAGCGGCTCCTCGTCCGCATCGATTTTTCCAGCTGGGAATTCGATGAAGACGCGGCCGAGCGGATAGCGGAACTGGCGTTCGAGCAGCACGCGGCCATCGTCCAGGATCGGCAGGATGACCACGGCGCCCGGATGGCGGATGTATTCGCGGGTGGCGACGGCCCCGTTGGGCAAAGTCACGCGGTCGTGCGAGACCTTGAGAAAGCTGCCGTCGTAGGCGACGCCGCCATCGATACGCCGCTCTGTCAGGTGATCCTCAGTCAGGTGCGAGTCCAGGTGCGAGTCCAGGTGCGAGTCCATGTGCGGCTCCTTGCGGTTAATGTTGGCGCTTGCGCAGGTAGCGCATCACGAAGCCCGGGAACGCCAGCACCACGAACAGCGGCACGGTGATCATGTAGAACTCCTTGACCTGCACGAAGACGTTACCGATGCGCGACTCGAGCAGGTAAGCGATGCCGCCGACCACAAAGTACAGCACCAGTAATTCGGCCACGCGCAGCCAGCCCGACTTGTTCGGCGCCTCGCCGGGCGCGCTGTTCAAGGGGATGACGCCGAACAGCCGCTCATTGATGAACGGCAGGTTGGCCGCCGCCAGGGCAATGGCGATGGCCAACCAGCTCGATGACGACACGTCCATCAGGAACCGATAGTTTTCGTCATCGCGTTCAGGCAAGCGGCCAGCAGCGGACCGGCGAACACGCCGAGCAGCACGGTAGCGATACCGTTGATGGACAGGACCGCGCGCATGTCGAACGGCGCCACGATCGGGGTGGTGTCGGTCGGCTCGTCGAAGTACATGACCTTGACCACGCGCAGGTAGTAGAACGCGCCAATCAGCGAGAACATCACCGCCACCACGGTCAGCCACACGGCGCCGGTCGAGAGCACCGCTTCGAGCACCGCGAACTTGGCGGCAAAGCCCATCATCGGCGGCACGCCGGCCAGCGAGAACAGCAAGATCGCCATGACGATCGCGAACCACGGGCTGCGCTTGGCCAGGCCCTTGAAGTCATTCGTTTCTTCGGCTTCGAAGCCGCTGCGCGCCAGCAGCATGATCACGCCGAAGGTGCCGAGCGTGGTCAGGACGTAGGTGATCGAGTAGTACATGGCGGCGCTGTACGCCGAAGCGGCGTTGCTGGCGTCGGCCATGGCTTTCGGATCGAGCGGATTGGCGACCACGCCGGCCAGCAGGCCCAGCAAGACAAAGCCCATTTGCGCGATGGTCGAATAGGCCAGCATGCGCTTGATGTTGGTCTGGGCGATGGCGGTCAGGTTACCGATCGCCAGCGACAGCACGGCCAGCACCATCAGCATCTGCTGCCAGTCGATCGCCATCGGCAGCAAACCTTCCACCAGCAGGCGGATGCAGATCGCAAACGCCGCCAGTTTCGGCGCGCCGCCCAGCAGCAGGGTCACCGCGGTCGGCGAACCCTGGTACACGTCGGGCACCCACATATGGAAGGGCACCACGCCAAGCTTGAACGCCAGGCCGGCCACCAGGAACACCAGGCCGAACACCAGGATGTGCGCATTGGCCTTGGCCGACGATGCCGCTTTCGAGATTTCGCCGATGTCGAGCGAACCGGTGGCGCCGTACAGCATCGAGATGCCATACAGCAAGAAGCCGGAAGCGAGCGCGCCGAGGATAAAGTACTTCATCGACGCTTCGGTCGACACGGCGTGGTCGCGGCGCAGCGCAACGAGTGCGTACAGCGACAGCGACATCAGTTCCAGGCCCAGGTAAATGATCAGCATGTTGTTACCGGAGATCATGATCATCTGGCCGAGCAGCGAGAACAGCGCGAGCACATAGAATTCGCCGCCCAGGTTACCCGACAACATGCCACGCGCGGTGGCATAGGTGCGCGAGTAGACCAGCGTGATGCCGATGGCCAGGTAAGTGAACATCTTCAGCAGGTTCGACATCGGGTCCGACACGAACATGTTATGGAAGGTGTAGACCGTGGTGCCGGCCGCGTAGTCGGCGTAGCTCAAGGCGGCGCAGCCGAGCAGCGCACCGAGCGAGAGCAGGTACGTGACGATGCGCTTCTCTTCCTTGAGGAACATGTCGATCAACAGGATGCTTGATGCGGCGATCAGCAGGAAGATTTCGGCGTAAACCGGGATCAGGTTGGGATTCGTAGTCTGGATCATAGTCTTCTTTAGTGCGGCAGTTTCGACACGGCGACATGCTCGAGCAGGTCGGCGACCGAGGTTTGCATCGTGTCGGTGAACGGCGCAGGGTACAGGCCCATCGCAATCACGGCGATGGCCAGGATGCCGAGCATGACGAATTCGCGCGTGTTCAGGTCCGTCAGTTCGGCCACGTGCTTGTTGGCGACCTTGCCGAAGACGACGCGCTTGACCATCCACAGCGAGTAGGCGGCGCCAAAGATCAGGGCGGTCGCGGCCAGCATGCCGATCCAGAAATTGAATTCGACCGCGCCCAGGATGACCATGAACTCACCGACGAAACCGGAGGTGGCCGGCAAGCCGCAGTTGGCCATCGAGAACAGCACGATGAAGGCGGCGAAGCGCGGCATGCGGTTGACCACCCCTCCGTAGTCGGCGATCTGGCGCGAGTGCATGCGGTCGTACAGCACGCCGATACACAGGAACATGGCGCCCGAAATGAAGCCGTGCGAGATCATCTGCACGATGCCGCCCGAGACCGACATCTGGTTGAACATGAAAAAGCCCAGGGTGACGAAACCCATGTGCGCGATCGACGAATAGGCGACCAGTTTTTTCATGTCCTTCTGGACCAGTGCGACCAGGCCGATGTAGATCACGGCGATCAGCGAGAGGGTGATGATGAAGCCACCCATGTAATGCGATGCATCAGGGGTGATCGGCAGCGAGAAACGGAGAAAACCGTAGGCGCCCAGTTTCAGCATGATCGCGGCCAGCACGGCCGAACCGCCCGTTGGCGCTTCGACGTGGACGTCCGGCAGCCAGGTGTGGACCGGGAACATCGGCACCTTGACGGCAAACGCCATCAGGAAGGCCAGGAAGATGAAGATCTGCTCTTTCATCGACAGCGGCAGCTTGTGCCAGGCCAGAATGTCGAAGGTACCCGAGACGTTGTACAGGTAGACGATGGCGACCAGCGTGAGCAGGGAACCCATGAAGGTGTACAGGAAGAACTTGAACGAGGCGTACACGCGGTTCTCGCCACCGAACACGCCGATGATGATGAACATCGGGATCAGGGTCGCTTCGAAGAAGAAGTAGAACAGCAAGCCGTCCATGGCGCAGAACACGCCGATCATCAGGCCCGACAGGATCAGGAAGGAACCCATGTACTGGGCCACGCGCTTTTCGATCACTTCCCACGCCGAGATCACGACGATCACGGTGATGAAGGCCGTCAGCGGCACGAACCACAGCGACAAGCCGTCGATCGCCAGCGAGTACATGATGTTGAAGCGGCCGATCCACGGCGTGCTTTCGGCGAACTGCATGCCGTGCGCGGCGTTGTCGAAGTGCTGCAGCAGCGGCAAGGTGACCAAAAAGCTGGCGATGGACGCGATCAGCGCCATCCACCGGGTCAAGCCCGGCTTGTTGTCGCGGCCAAGCGCAAGAATGGCCACGCCAAGGACGATCGGAAGCCAGATCGCCAGGCTCAGATACGGAGGAAAATTAGAAATCGTAGACGGCATCATGTTTTATTGTCTTTGCGTGTCTGTTAAGCGTGCCAGAACGGGAGGAAGTACATCAGCGCGCCGAGCACACCGATGATCATCACAAACGCGTAGTGGTAGATGTAACCGGTCTGTCCGAGACGGACGATGGACGAGAACCAGCCAACCAGTTTCGCGCTTCCGTTGACGACCAGGCCATCGATGAGGCCCTTGTCGCCGATATTCCACAGGCCGTTGCCAAGCAGGCGCGCGCCACCGGCGAACACCACCTCGTTGAACTTGTCCATGTAGTACTTGTTGTCCAGCAGCGTATGGACCGCCTTGAAGTGGCGGTAGAACCAGGCCGGCACGCGCGGATTGACCATGTAGCAGTAGTACGCCGCCGCCACGCCGGAGATCGCCAGCCACAGGACCGGCGAGGTCAGGCTGTGCGTGACCATGGCCAGCGGGCCGTGGAATTCTTCGGCCAGGATGTGCATTGCCTTGTGGTTCTCGCCGACGGTAATGACCTTGTCGAAGAATTTACCGAACAGCATGGGACCGATGGTCAGGTAGCCGATGACCACCGAAGGAATCGCCAGCAGGATCAGCGGCAGGGTCACCACCAGCGGCGACTCGTGCGGCTTCTGGCCAGGGGCCAGGCCGTGGTGAGCATGGTCGTCGTGCTCCTCTTCATGGTGCGCGTCGGGCTCGTGCGCATCGGCGTGCTTGGCGTCGTGCTTCTTATCGTGCTTGGCGTCGTGGGCATGATGATCATGCGCATGCGCCTTGCCGAAACGCTCTTCGCCGTGGAATACCAGGAAGTACATGCGGAACGAGTAGAACGCCGTGACGAACACGCCGGCCATCACCGCAAAGTAGGCGAAGCCCGAACCCCAGATGGTGCTCGCGTGGACCGCTTCGATGATGCTGTCTTTCGAGTAGAAGCCCGAGAAGAACGGGGTGCCGATCAGCGCCAGGGAGCCGAGCAGCGCGGTGATCCAGGTAATCGGCATGTACTTGCGCAGGCCGCCCATGTTGCGGATGTCCTGGTCGTGGTGCATGCCGATGATGACCGAGCCGGCGCCGAGGAACAGCAGCGCCTTGAAGAAGGCGTGGGTCATCAGGTGGAACACGGCGACCGAGTAGGCCGACGAACCGAGCGCCACGGTCATGTAGCCGAGCTGCGACAGGGTCGAGTAAGCGACCACGCGCTTGATGTCGTTCTGGATGATGCCCAAGAAGCCCATGAACAGCGCGGTGATCGAACCGATCACCAGCACGAAGGACAAGGCGGTGTCGGACAGTTCAAACAGCGGCGACATGCGCGCCACCATGAAGATACCGGCGGTAACCATGGTGGCGGCGTGGATCAGGGCCGAAATCGGGGTCGGGCCTTCCATCGAGTCAGGCAGCCAGACGTGCAGCGGGAACTGGGCCGACTTGCCCATGGCGCCGATGAACAGGCAGATGCAGGCAACCGACAGCAACATCCAGTCGCTGCCCGGCAGGGTTTTGAGCGACAGCGCGCCGGCCTGGTCGAACACTTCCTTGTAATTCATGCTACCTGCGAACGCCAGCAGCAGACCAATACCGAGGATGAAGCCAAAGTCGCCGACGCGGTTGACCAGGAATGCTTTCATGTTGGCGTAGATCGCGGTCGGGC
The DNA here is from genome assembly GCF_011682155.1 of Massilia sp. CCM 8734. NCBI lineage: Bacteria > Pseudomonadati > Pseudomonadota > Betaproteobacteria > Burkholderiales > Oxalobacteraceae > Massilia > Massilia sp. CCM 8734. The sequence continues at coordinate 82,761 of NZ_WHJI01000005.1, read as the reverse complement.
GGGTGTACCAGAAACCGATCAGCAGGTACGAGACCAGGCCCACCGCTTCCCAGCCGAAGAACAGCTGCAGGAAGTTGTTCGCCATGACCAGCATCAGCATCGCGAACGTAAACAGCGAAATGTAGGCGAAGAAGCGGTTGTAGCCTTCGTCTTCAGCCATGTAGCCGATGGTATAGATATGCACCATCAGCGACACGAAAGTGACCACGCACATCATCATCGCCGAGAGCGAATCGATCTGGAAGCCGACTTCCATCTTGATTTTGCCGACCGTCATCCAGTTGTAGATGGTGCCGTTGAAGCTGGCGCCGTCGAGAACGTCCATCAAGGTCATCACCGACAGGACCAGCGCGATCAGCACGCCCAAAATCGTGACGGTATGCGACGTTTTACGGCCGACCAGGTTACCGAAGAATTTTGTTCCGAACAAGCCCGCAATCACAGCACCAGCCAGCGGCGCCAGTGGTACGGCAAGAAGGACGTTAGGGTTAAGAAGTTGCCCCGCCATGTTGAACCTTAATCGTTATGTATTCGAGTATGAATGTAAGCGCCGGACGGACCGGATTAACCTTTGAGGGTATCGAGGTCTTCCACGTTGATCGTGTCCAGATTACGGAACATGACCACCAAAATCGCCAGCCCGATTGCCGATTCGGCAGCGGCGACGGTCAGGATGAAGAAGACAAAGATCTGCCCCGCCGCGTCGCCCAGGTAATGCGAAAACGCGATGAAGTTCAAATTCACGGCCAGCAGCATCAATTCAATCGCCATCAGCAGGACGATGACGTTCTTGCGGTTCAGGAAAATCCCGACGATCGAGATCGCAAACAGCAGTGCGCCCAGGATCAGGTAGTGTGCGAGCGATAAAGTCATTTTGTCTCCTTGGGGACGGCGACCGGTGGCGTGACGTCCGCCGAACCGGCCTGGGCTTCGGCGGCGGCCAGCGCGGCCGCTTTGGCAGCCGCGTCGATGGCAGGCTGGTCGACCGTTGCCATCTTTACGATGCGCAGGCGGTCGTTACGCTTGACGCGCACGGCGTCGCCCGGATCGAAGGCCTTGGTATCCTTGCGGCGACGCAGGGTCAGCGCGACGGCGGCAACGATGGCCACCAGCAGGATGGCGGCGGCGATCTCGAAACCAAGGATGTACTTGGTGTAGATCAGCAGGCCCAATTCCTTGGTGCCGCCGATGTTCGCGCCGACGGCCTCGGCCTCCTGCTCGAACTTCATGAAGCCGCGCCACAGCACGGCCGCCATTTCCAGCACGATCACCACGCCAATACCGGTGGCCAGCGGCAGGTAGGACCAGAAGCCCTCCCGCATGCGGTCCATATTGATATCGAGCATCATGACCACGAACAGGAACAGCACCATCACCGCGCCCACATACACGAGCACCAGCACGATCGCCAGGAACTCGGCCTTGAGCAGCAGCCAGATGCCGGCCGCGTTGAAGAACGCCAGCACCAGGAACAGTGCCGCGTGGACCGGATTGCGGGCAGTGATTACACGGGTCGCGGCGGCAAGCATAATCGCCGAGAACACGTAGAACATGACAGTTTTAAATTCCATAACTAACCCAGAGGACTTGCAGTTAAATGTGCTAAAAGATTAGCGGTAAGGGGCATCGGCCGCGCGCGCGGCGGCAATGTCGCCCTCGTAGCGATCGCCAACAGCCAGCAACATCTCTTTCGTATAGTACAGATCGCCGCGTTTTTCGCCGTGGTATTCCAGCACATGCGTCTCGACGATCGAGTCGACCGGGCAGGATTCTTCGCAAAAGCCGCAGAAAATGCACTTGGTCAGATCGATGTCGTAACGCGTGGTGCGGCGCGAACCGTCGTCGCGCTGTTCCGATTCGATGGTGATCGCCATGGCCGGGCACACCGCTTCGCACAGCTTGCAGGCGATGCAGCGCTCTTCCCCGTTGGGGTAGCGGCGCAGCGCATGCAGGCCGCGGAAACGCGGCGACATCGGGGTTTTTTCTTCCGGATACTGCACGGTGATCTTGCGCGAGAACGCATAGCGTCCGGTCAGCGCCAATCCCTTGATCAGTTCGGTCAGCAGCATGCTGCTGAAAAAGTCTTTCACTCGTTCCATTATCTCTTCCTTACTTCCAAATATTCCAGGATGTCTGCATCCAGCCAGCGACCAGGACCAGCCACACCAGGCAAATTGGAATGAAAATCTTCCAGCCGAGGCGCATGATCTGGTCATAGCGATAGCGCGGGAAGGTGCCGCGAACCCAGATGAACAGCGAGACAATCACAAAGGCCTTGGCGAACAGCCAGAAGAAGCCGAGGAAACCGCCCAGTACGCCGCCAACTTCGAGGAAGGCGAACGGTGCGTGCCAGCCGCCCAGGAACATGATCGAGGCCAGGGTGCCGATCAGGATCATGTTGGCGTATTCGGCCAGCATGAACATGGCGTAGGACATGCCCGAGTACTCGACCATGTGACCGGCCACGATTTCCGATTCGCCTTCGACGACGTCGAACGGGGAACGGTTGCATTCGGCCAGGCCCGAGGTCAGGTACACCACGAACAGCGGCAACAGCGGCCACACGTTCCACGACAGCATGGAGACGCCGTGCGCCACGCCCCAACCCATGTTCTGGCCGGCGACGATGTCGGAGAAATTCAGGCTGCCCGAGACCATCAAAATCACCACCAGCACGAAGCCGATCGGAATTTCGTACGAAATCATCTGGGCCGAGGCGCGCATCGCGCCCATGAACGAGTATTTCGAGTTCGACGCCCAGCCGGCGATGATGATGCCGTACACCTCGATCGAGGTGATCGCCATCAGCAGCAACAGGCCGGCGTTGATGTCGGCCAGGGCCACGCCCGGACCGAAGGGCACCACCACCCAGGCGGCCAGCGCCGGCATGATGGTCATGATCGGACCGAGGATGAACAGGCCGCTCGAAGCTTTGGTCGGCACCACGATCTCTTTGAACAAGAGTTTGAGCGCATCGGCGATCGGCTGCAGCAAGCCCATTGGACCCACGCGGTTGGGGCCGACGCGGATCTGGATCCAGCCGATCAGCTTGCGTTCCCACAGGGTCGCGTAGGCAACCAGGCCCATCAGCGGCAACAGGACGCACATGATCTTGACCATGGTCCAGATCAGCGGCCAGACGTAGCCGATGTTGGTGGCACCCCAGGCGTTGACGCCATCAATCATTTCAGGCAGAGCCATCAGACCCCCTCCCCTGCTTTTTCAACTGTGATCGCACCGAACATCGCGCCCAAGGTGGCGGTCAGCGGATGCGCCGAAGCGACACGCACGGTGTTGGCCGGCAGGCGGGCATCGACGCCGGCGACCAGGATGGCCGAGCCAAGACCTTGCGACACCTTCACCTTGGCGCCGGCCTGCACGCCCAGCTTTGCGGCCAGGTCGGACGGCAAGGTCACCAGCGGCGCGTTGGCGTCGGCGGTGCGCAGCAGCGGTTCGGAACGGCGCGCGATGGCGTCGGCAAAATAGATCGGCACGTCGGTGACGCGTTCCAGCGCGGTGCCGGTGCCGTAGGCGGCGCTCTTCAACGCGGCCTTGCCGGTGTTGTTCAGCTTGGCCGACAGGTCGGTCACGTCTTTGCCGAACAGCTCGTCGCGGATCGCTTCGGAGGTGTCGTACTCGAAACCGGACAGGCCCAGCAGGTTGCCCAGCACGCGCAGCACTTTCCATGCCGGGCGGGTGTCGCCGAGCGGCTTGACGGTGCCGTTGAAACTTTGCGCGCGGCCTTCGCAGTTCACGAACGTGCCCGAGGTTTCGCTGAATGGCGACACCGGCAACAGCACGTCGGCGTACTCGAAACCATGCTGGAAGGCCGACATGACGACGACCATCTCGGCGGCGTCCAACGCGGCGCGCGCTTGTTGCGGGTTGGCGCAATCGAGTTCCGGCTCGGCATTGAGCAGCACATAGGCTTTTTTCGGTACCGAAAACACTGGCGCCGCGTTCTTGGCGAACGCGCCGACCAGGTAAGCGCCGACCGTGTTGGCGGCCTCGGTCAGGTAACCGAACTTGGCGCCGGTCTGTTCGGCGATCCACTGCGCAGCCGCGTGCAGCGCGGACGCTTGCGGATGGTGCGCGGCGGCGTTGCCGAGCAAGACCACGCCCGGCAGGTTTTCGTCGCCGGTGTTCAGGCTGGCGGCAATCGCCTTGGCAGCGTCGCTTGCTTCGATGTTCTCGAAACCGCTTGGTGCGGCCACGCCCTTGGCGGCGGCGACCGCAGCCACGATGCTTGATAAGGCGGCGAGCCAGTCGGACGGCGCGGCGATGATCTTGTTGGCGGTCGGGATCAACAGTTCGTCATCCGACGCATGCACCAGCGACAGCTTGGCGCCGCCCTTGACGGCAGCGCGCAGGCGCGTGGCGACCAGCGGATGATCCTTGCGGATGAAGGAACCGATGACCAGCGCGCGCTTAACAAGCGACAATTCGGCGATCGGCATGCCCAGCCACGGCGTGACCTGGCCGTCCAGCGCGAAGTCGCTCTGGCGCAGGCGGAAGTCGACGTGCTCGGAACCGATGCCGCGAATCGCCTTTTGCAGCAAATGCAGCTCTTCGACGGTCGAATGGGCGGTGGCGACGGCGGCGATGCTGTCGGCGCCATGCTCGTGCTTGATGTTGCGCAAGCCGTGCGCCACGTATTCGAGCGCGGTCTGCCAGTCGGTCTCGGCCCACTGGCCGCCCTGCTTGATCATTGGCTTGGTCAGGCGCGAGCCGTTGTCCAGCGCTTCGTACGAGAAACGGTCTTTGTCCGAAATCCAGCACTCATTGATGCTGTCGTTTTCCAGCGGCAGCACGCGCATGACTTTGCCGCCCTTGACCTGGACGATCAGGTTGGTGCCGAGCGAATCGTGCGGGCTGACCGATTTGCGGCGCGACAGTTCCCAGGTACGGGCGCTGTAGCGGAACGGCTTGGAGGTCAGTGCGCCGACCGGACACAGGTCGATCATATTGCCCGACACTTCCGAGTCGACGGTCTTGCCGACGAAGGAAGTGATTTCGGCATGTTCGCCACGGCCCAGCATGCCCAGTTCCATGACGCCCGCCACTTCCTGGCCGAAACGTACGCAACGGGTGCAGTGGATGCAACGGGTCATCTCTTGCATCGAGATCAGCGGGCCCGCATCTTTCGGCGGAACCACGCGTTTTTCTTCTTCGTAGCGCGAGTTCGACTTGCCGTAGCCAACCGCCAGGTCTTGCAACTGGCATTCGCCGCCCTGGTCGCAGATCGGGCAGTCGAGCGGGTGGTTAATCAGCAAGAATTCCATCACGGATTTCTGTGCCTGTACCGCCTTCTCGCTGTTCGAACGCACGATCATGCCCGCCGAGACCGGCGTGGCGCAAGCCGGCAAAGGCTTGGGCGCCTTCTCGACTTCGACCAGGCACATGCGGCAGTTGGCTGCGATCGACAATTTCTTGTGATAGCAGAAGTGCGGAATGTAGGTGCCCAGCTTGTTGGCCGCGTCCATCACCATGCTACCTGGTGGGACTTCTACCTTCTTACCGTCAATTTCAATTTCAACCATGAGATTTCTCTGGCCTTAGATATAAGCAGGCACCAGACAGTGCTTGTGCTCGATGTGATATTCAAATTCTTCGCGGAAGTTCTTCACGAAAGCGCGTACCGGCATCGCCGCCGCATCACCGAGGGCGCAAATGGTGCGGCCCTGGATGTTGTCGGCGATCGAGTTGAGCATGTCCAGGTCGTCGGGACGGCCCTGGCCGTGCTCGATGCGGTGGACCATGCGGTACATCCAGCCCGTGCCTTCGCGGCACGGCGTGCACTGGCCGCAAGACTCTTCATAATAGAAATACGACAGGCGCAGCAGCGACTTGACCATGCAGCGCGTCTCGTCCATGACGATCACGGCGCCCGAACCGAGCATGGAGCCGGCCTTGGCGATCGAATCGTAGTCGAGATCGGTGTTCATCATGAGCTCGCCACGGATCACCGGGGCGGACGAACCGCCGGGAATGACCGCCTTGATCTTTTTACCGCCGCGCATGCCGCCAGCCAGTTCCAGCAGCTTGGCGAACGGCGTGCCGAGCGGCACTTCGTAGTTGCCCGGCAAGTTGACGTCGCCCGAGATCGAGAAAATCTTGCTGCCGCCATTGTTCGGCTTGCCGATGGCGGCGTACTTCTCGCCACCCATGTTCAGCAGGAACGGCACGGCGGCAAACGTTTCGGTATTGTTGATCGTGGTCGGCTTGCCGTACAGGCCGAACGAGGCCGGGAACGGCGGCTTGAAGCGCGGCTGTCCCTTTTTGCCTTCGAGCGACTCCAACAAGGCGGTTTCTTCGCCGCAGATGTAGGCGCCGTAGCCGTGCGCGGCGTGCAGCTGGAAGCAAAATTCGCTGCCCATGATCTTGTCGCCCAAGAAGCCGGCGGCGCGCGCCTCGTCCAGTGCGTCTTCAAAGCGCGCGTATTCGGCCCAGATTTCGCCGTGGATGTAGTTGTAGCCGACCGTGATGCCCATCGCGTAGGCGCCGATGGCCATGCCTTCGATCAGCGCGTGCGGATTGTAGCGAATGATGTCGCGGTCCTTGAACGTGCCCGGCTCGCCTTCGTCGGTATTGCAGACGAGGTATTTCTGGCCCGGAAACTGGCGCGGCATGAAGCTCCACTTCAAGCCCGTCGGGAAACCGGCGCCGCCACGGCCGCGCAGGGAACCGGCCTTGAGTTCGGCGATGATCGCTTCCGGCGTGATTTTTTCTTCCAGGATGCGGCGCAGCGCGGCGTAGCCGCCACGGTTCACGTAATCCTGCAAGTGCCAGTTCTGGCCGTCGAGGCCGGCCAGGATGACCGGGTCGATGTGACGTGAATGGAGCGATGTCATTTCTTGAGTTCCTCGACCAGTGCATCGATTTTGCTGTCCGACATCAGGCTGCACATGCGCTTGTTATTGACCAGCATCACCGGCGCATCGGCGCAGGCGCCCATGCACTCGCCTTCGACCAGCGTGAACTGGCCGTCGGCCGAGGTGGCGCGGTAGCCGATGCCGAGTTTTTCTTGCAGATAGTGACCGGCGTGCTCGCCGCCCGACAGGGCGCACGGCAGGTTGGTGCACACGGAAATCTTGTACTTGCCGACCGGCTTGACGTTGTACATATTGTAGAAAGTCGCCACTTCCTGCACGGCGATGGCCGGCATGCCGAGGTAATCGGCGACATCCTGCATCACTTCCGGCGGGAGCCAGCCTTTTTCATCCTGCGCAATGGCGAGCGCCGCCATGACCGCGGACTCTTTATGGTCGGGCGGATACTTGGCGACTTCACGGTCGATTTTTTTGTAAGACTGCTCTGATAACAACATGGTTGTGCCTCAAATGGTCGACTGCTTAGCGGTCGATACTGCCGAATACGATGTCCTGGGTGCCGATGATGGTGACGGCGTCGGCGAGCATGTGGCCGCGCGCCATTTCATCCAGGCTTTGCAAGTGCGCATAGTCCGGGGCGCGGATCTTCAGGCGGTACGGCTTGTTGGCGCCGTCCGACACGATGTAGATGCCGAACTCGCCCTTCGGATGCTCGACCGCGGCATACGCCTCGCCCGGCGGCACGTGGAAGCCTTCGGTAAACAGCTTGAAGTGGTGAATCAGCGACTCCATGTTCGACTTCATCTCGGTGCGGCGCGGTGGCGCAACCTTGTGGTTGTCGGTCATGACCGGGCCCGGATTGGCGCGCAGCCAGCGCGATGCCTGCTGGATAATGCGGTTCGACTGGCGCATTTCTTCCACGCGCACCAGGTAGCGGTCGTAGCAATCGCCATTGGTGCCGACCGGCACGTCGAAATCCATCTTGTCGTACACGGCGTAGGGCTGCTTCTTGCGCAAGTCCCACTCCACGCCCGAGCCGCGCAGCATGGGGCCGGTAAAGCCCATGGCCTTGGCCGCTTCCGGGCTGACCACGCCGATGCCGACGGTACGCTGTTTCCAGATACGGTTGTCGGTCAGCAGGGTCTCGTACTCGTCCACATACGTGACGAAACGCTTGGAAAAGTCGTCGAGGAAGTCGAGCAGCGAGCCCTGGCGGTGTTCGTTCAGTTCGTCGATGGCCTTGGCGCTGCGGATGATCGACGCTTTGTGCTTGGGCATCGCGTCCGGCAGGTCGCGGTACACGCCGCCCGGGCGGTAGTAGGCTGCGTGCATGCGCGCCCCGGACACCGCTTCGTAGCAGTCGAACAAGTCTTCGCGGTCGCGGAAGGCGTACAGGAAGGGGCCCATGGCGCCGACGTCGAGCGCGTGCGTGCCGAGCCACATCAGGTGGTTCAGCAAGCGCGTGATTTCGTCGAACATGACGCGGATATATTGGGCGCGCACGGGCACCTCGATGCCCAGCAGCTTTTCGATCGCCAACACGTAACCGTGCTCATTGCTCATCATCGACACATAGTCGAGACGGTCCATGTACGGCACGGTTTGCAGGTAAGTGCGGGTTTCGGCCAGTTTTTCGGTGGCGCGATGCAGCAGGCCGATGTGCGGATCGGCGCGCTGGATGACTTCGCCGTCGAGCTCGAGCACCAGGCGCAGCACGCCGTGCGCGGCCGGGTGCTGCGGACCGAAGTTGAGGGTGTAGTTCTTAATTTCAGCCAAGGTTTTTGCTCCCAGGATTCATCCCGTAGGTTTCTTCGCGGATCACGCGCGGAATGATTTCACGCGGCTCGATCGTCACGGCTTGGTAGATCACGCGCTTCTGTTCCGGGTCGTAACGCATTTCGACGTAACCGGAAATCGGGAAGTCCTTGCGGAACGGATGGCCGATGAAGCCGTAGTCGGTCAGGATGCGGCGCAGGTCGTTGTGACCTTCGAACAGGATGCCGAACAGGTCGAACGCTTCGCGTTCGTACCAGTTGGCGGCGCGCCACAGTTCGACCACGGAGGCTAGCACCGGGGTATCGTCGTCTTCGGCGAACACGCGCACGCGCACGCGCCAGTTGTGTTCGATCGACAGCAGGTGCGAGACGGCCGCGAAACGCGCGCCCTCCCAGGTACCTTCGCCGTAGGTGGAGTAATCCACGCCGCACAGGTCGAGCAATTGTTCGAAATGGAGGGCCGGATGGTCGCGCAGGGTCTGCATCGCGGCGTAATAGCCGGCGGCCTTGACCACTACGGTCACTTCGCCCAGCGCCACCGTAATAGCGGCGCCCTCACCCAGTGCGGTACGCAGGGCGAGTTCAAGGGCTTCGAGTTTTGTCGTCATGGTGGAAACCGCTTCTTAACGTGCGATGGTATTAGTGCGCTTGATCTTGTTCTGCAGTTGCAGAATCCCGTACAGCAGCGCTTCGGCGGTCGGCGGACAGCCCGGCACGTAGACATCGACCGGCACGATGCGGTCGCAACCACGCACCACCGAGTACGAATAGTGATAATAGCCGCCGCCGTTGGCGCACGAGCCCATCGAGATGACCCAGCGCGGTTCCGGCATCTGGTCGTAGACCTTGCGCAGGGCCGGCGCCATCTTGTTGCACAGCGTGCCGGCGACGATCATCACGTCGGACTGGCGCGGCGAGGGACGGAACACGACGCCGAAGCGGTCCATGTCGTAGCGGGCCGCGCCCGTGTGCATCATTTCGACGGCGCAGCAAGCCAGGCCGAACGTCATCGGGAACATCGACCCGGTACGCGCCCAGTTGATCAGCTTGTCTGCTGTCGTGGTGATGAAACCTTCGTTTAATACGCCTTCAATTGACATGGCTTATTCCCAATCAAGGGCACCTTTCTTCCAGATATACCAAAAACCGACCACAAACTCGGCGATGAAGACCATCATCGTCACGAAGCCGGACCAGCCCAGTTCACGCATGGAAACGCCCCATGGGAAGAAGAATGCCGTTTCCAGATCAAACAAAATAAACAGGATTGCCACCAGGTAGTAGCGGACATCGAACTTCATGCGCGCGTCTTCGAACGCTTCGAAGCCGCACTCGTAAGGCGACAGCTTGGCGGAATCGGGCTTATGGGGAGAGAGCAGATATCCCAGTACCTGCGGGACGACACCGACACCGATGCCAACCAGGATGAACAACAGGACGGGGAAGTAATTATCGAGGTTCACTTGATGGAGCCTATGTTGAACGATCGGTTAATGAAACACTGCATGTCGCAGCGCCCTACCGCACGAACCTGGCTTGAACCTTGCCACCAGGACCGTACGACTGATCCTCGCAAAAAAGCCAGCTTAGGCATAAACATGTTCGCTTATGCAACCTTGCTGGCTTTTATATTCTTGGTGCCGACGGCGAGACTCGAACTCGCACAGGCTTTCGCCCACTACCCCCTCAAGATAGCGTGTCTACCAATTTCACCACGTCGGCATTGAGTCCGCTATTCTAACATTGTTACATCACTGTATTCAATGCAAAATTGCGCGAAAACAAGGATAAAACAGAAAAACTTTACTTCTTTTTGATACCGGCCAATATGCAGCCTTACTGCCTGCACTAATACTCTGTGCGCGGGCAGTATTCTAACAGAAAACGATTACTTTGGCAGCTGATTAGCAGGTGCTGGTGGAACAGTTGCTGGCGCAGTCGCCGGAGCGGCTGCCGGCGTAGCGCCGCCGGTGGTGACCGACGCTGGCGGCGCGGCTGGTGTCGCCAGCGGTGCAGTTGGTGCGACTGGCGCAGCGGTCGGGATCGCGGCCGAGCCGGTCACTGGCGCTGGCGCGGTCACTGCGGCGCGGTCCATCAGGCCGCCGCCGGTGGTGCCGGTGTTGGTCTTGGCAAAATACGCCAGGCCCAGGGTGGCGCCGAAAAACACCGCGGCGGCCACGCCGGTCGACTTCGACATGAAGTTCGACGAGCCGGTGGCGCCGAACAGGCTGCCGGAAGCGCCGGAACCGAAAGCCGCACCCATATCGGCGCCCTTGCCATGCTGCAGCAATACCAGGCCGATGATCGCCAGAGCGGAAAGAACCTGTACAACAACTACCAGATTGAACAACGTGTTCATTGCTTATTCCATTCCAAGTTTAACAACAATAATAGTTCAATTGGCCGCATGAAGAATGGCGAGGAAATCCGCCGCCTTCAATGCCGCCCCGCCGATGAGGCCACCGTCGATATCTGGCTGGGCCATCAATTCAAGGGCGTTATCGGGCTTCATGCTGCCGCCGTACAAAATCTGCACTGTCTCGGCCGCTACTGCATTCTTCGCCATCAGTTGCGCGCGCAACTGGGCGTGGACTTCCTGGGCCATGGCCGGCGTGGCGGTCTTGCCGGTGCCGATTGCCCAGACTGGCTCGTAGGCGACGACGATCTGCGCCACGCGCTCGCCCACCAGGTCGAGCACGGCGCCGAGCTGGCCCGACACCACGGCCACGGTCTGGCCGGCGTCGCGTTCGGCCAGGGTTTCGCCGACGCACACGATCGGGACCATGCCGGCGTCGAGCACGGCGACGGCTTTTTTCGCCACCAGCTCGCTGCTTTCGGCATGGTAGGCGCGCCGCTCGGAGTGGCCGACGATCACGTAGGCGCAGGCGAAATCGGCCAGCATGGAAGCGGCAACTTCGCCGGTGAAGGCGCCGCCCGGCTGCGCCGAGACGTCTTGCGCACCCCAGGCGAGCGCGCTACCGGCCAGGACATCCTGGCACTGGGCCAGATAGGGCGCCGGCGCGCACACGGCGCAAGAGGCCTTAGTAATGTCAGCGGCATTGACGCCCGCGACGATGCCGGCCAACAGGCTTGCATTCGCGGCACGGTTGCCGTTCATCTTCCAATTTCCTACGACCAGTTTGCGACGCATAGTAGCCCAGATTTAATTAACCCGCTATTTTAACCCCCGATCCGATGTCGGTCAAACAAAGGCCGGGGTCAGTTGCCAACCGATCACAGCACTTGCAACATGATCTTCCCGATATGGGTAGAACTCTCCATCAGGACATGCGCCTGGGCGGCCTGTGCGAGCGGAAAAGTCTGGAAAATCACGGGGCGGATCTTGCCTTGCCCGATCAGCGGCCAAACCTTGTCGCGCAGTTTGGCGGCGATGGCGCCCTTGAAGGCGACCGGACGCGGCCGCAGGGTCGAGCCGGAGATGGTCAGGCGACGGCGCAGCACCTGGCCGAGGTCGAGATTCGCCTTGGCGCCGCCCAGCAGCGCGATCAGGGCGATGCGGCCATCGTCGGCCAGGCAATCGATTTCGCGCGGAATATAGTCGCCGCCGACCATGTCGAGGATGACGTCGACGCCCTTGTTGTCGGTGAGCGACTTGAGCACGGCGACGAAGTCCTCGGTCTTGTAGTCGATGCCGCGTTCGGCGCCAAGCGACTCGGTGGCGCGGCACTTGTCGGCGCTGCCGGCGGTGGCGAACACGCGGTGGCCGAGCGCGGCGGCGAGCTGGATGGCGCTCACGCCGATGCCGGAGGTGCCGCCCTGCACCAGCAGGGTCTCGCCCCCGGACAGGTGGGCGCGGTCGAACACATTGCTCCAGACCGTGAAGAAGTTTTCGGGCAGGGACGCCGCTTCGAGCGGGGACAGGCCCTTCGGCACCGGCAGGCACTGTTGCAACGGCGCGGCGCAGTATTCGGCGTAGCCGCCGCCCTGGACCAGGGCGCACACCATGTCGCCTTTGGCGAAGGTGCTGCCGGCCAGGTCGCCGTCGACGATTTCGCCGGCTACTTCGAGGCCGGGCAGGTCGGAGGCGCCGGGCGGGACCGGATAGTGGCCGAGGCGTTGCAGCACGTCGGGACGGTTGATGCCGGCCGCGTGCACGCGGATCAGCACTTCGCCGGCTTTCAGTTCAGGAACGGGACGCTCGCACAGTTGCAATACATCGGCAGGACCGGGCTGTTTGATTTCGATGGCACGCATGAAATGGGGGCTCGCTTGGGGGCAAAAGGCGATTGTACGGGATGTGGGGGATGCGTGTTTTTGCACGGCGCCGCCCAGGACAGCAGCATGCCCGGAGACATGGCAAGCCCGTACACGTCAATGGTCTTTAATCAGCCTGGCGGCGCGTGTGTACGGCAGCATCTGCCCTTGCGTCAGGCACTACTTACCGTTGCGGCACTGCCCTCTTGTTCGAATCTCCCGTGTCGACCCGCTGTTTTTGTTTTAGTCTTTGTTTTTAAGACATTCCACGCATTCATAAATTCCACCCAATACCAGCTCAACTTTTTCCATGTCGCCTTCCGTCAAAAGAAATTTCTTCCCACGAAACTCCGACGCCGCTTTTGTCGATAAAAGATATGCGATTTCATTTTCCCAGGATATTCAGATCCAGCAGTACCGGTCGTTAAACATCAAAAGTCATATCACACCGGACAGTGTTACCTGGACAGTACATCGCAATGGGAACAGGATCACTCATAGTGCAGTTGCAAAACTCATTATCTATATGACGAAGTGTGGCTTTGTTTGCGCAGGGTGTCGATACAAGAACGGATGACGCAGAAATTCCCGGCGCCGTCGAGGAGGGAGCGCCCAAGCGCTGCGACGCCAGCGCACAGGATAGCAGCGCCTACCCCGCCCCTGCTCCACTGCGCGACTGCGTCGGCAACGGCGTGCCCGGCTTCCACGCGCGCGACAAGGCCTGCGCCTCGTCGATCTGCTCCTGCGTCATGCGCCTGGCGATCGCCGCGCGCTGTTCGGTGGCGTTGGCGTTGCCGCTGGCCGCCGCCAGGTTCCACAACATATACGCCAGCACCTTATCCTGCGGCATGCCGGCCGCGTGATAGCGGTACATCAAGCCCAGCGCATGCTGCGCCTCGGCATGACCCTGCTCGGCGGCCTTGCGGAACCACCCGATCGCCGCCTTGTGATCGAGCGGCACGGCGTTGCCTGTGTAATACATCGCCCCCACCACATACTGCGCGTCGGCCTTGCCCTGCTCGGCCGCCTTGCGGTGCCACAGCATGGCCTGCTTGTAATCGCGCGCCACCCCGCGTCCCATGTAATACATGAGCCCGAGCAAATGCTGCGCGTCCACATGCCCGGCCCTCGCCAGCGGCGCGACTTCTTTCAGCGCATGCGCATAGTCGCGCGCATTGTAGGCGTTGGCGCCTTCGGTAAACCCGGCGACCGCACTGCCGTGCAGGCCGGCCGCGATCAGTATCGCAAAGAAGAATTTTTTCATGGTGCGAGTCATGGGGCGCGCGTGCATGACGCTCATTTCCAAGTGACCTTGCCGAGGCCTTCGACGCTGACGTTGCGGCTGGGTGGCTTGCCGTACACCGTCACCGACCCCATGCCGTTCAGGCGCAGGTTGGCGCTCTGGCGCGCCATCACCGTGGCGTTGCCCAGCCCGTTCAGGTCGACATTCACGCTGTCGACCTGGAAGTGCTGCGCATCGAGTCCGCCCAGCCCGCCCAGGCTGGCCCTGAGCCACTTGGCGCGTCCGCTCAACTTGACATATCCTGCCCCGCGCAGCGCCAGTTCGACGCCCTCGCTGGCCACACCCTGCAAGTCCAGGCTGCCGACCCCGCCCAGGCTGGCGCTGACGACGCGGTAGGTGCAGTTGACTTTCATCGAGCCGGCCCCTTCCAGCGACAGGTCGAGCTCGTCGCCGGCAAAGCCGCTGACCTCGGTCGAGCCGAAGCTGTCGGACGACACTTCGCGCAAGCTCGGCAGGGTCAGTTCAGCCCGCGCACGCGCGCCGCGCGCGGCGCCGCCAATGCTGATGGTGTCGCCGTGCTGCTCGGTGGTGACGCTGCCCAAGGCGCGCCGGGCGCCGCTGATGACCAGGCTGGGCACGGCGCCCTGGCGCAGGTGCAGGTCGATCGCGCCATCGAGCCGGACGCGCCGGGCGCTGGCGTCGATCGTCCGCGTTTCGGTCGCACTGTCGTCGGCGGCGCCGGCCGTGGCGAGCGGGGCCAGGGCCAGCGCCGCCGCCAGCGCGCCGGCTTTGAAAAAATCAATCATGGTGCGTCTTTCGCGTTTTCTTATCGTGGCTTGCCTGGCGCCTGCGCCAGCAGCAAGTCGGACGGCATGCCAGCTTATTGCGGCAGCCGGGCTTTTTCGGCGGCGCTCAGGCGGCGCGCGCTGACCACGACCACCGGAATGGCGGACTCGACATTAGCGCTGGCGGCCAGCGGCGCGCTGCGCTGGGCTGGCGCCGGCGCGCCGGCCGTGGCGAAGGTGCTGGCGCCGATCACGGCGACGACGGCAAGAAAAATGGCTTCCATGTGTTTGGCGATGTTCATGATGAGCTCCTCGTGTTCGGTTTAGTGACGTGGCGGTATGGTGTGACTTTAGCCACATGGCGCGCCTGTCTCCAGCCGATTGCGATGAACTGCATTTTTCGCCACCTGGTCCAGCGAAAATGCGCGATGAGGCGTCACGCGCAGGTTTGCCAGTTGACGAGCCCACGCTTGCGGCCGATACTCGTGCACCATGTCCGCGCCCACTTCCACGTCCACCACCGCCCCCTCGCCCGATGCGATTGTCGTCGGCAGCGGACCGGGCGGCGCCAGCGTGGCGCGCGAACTGGCCGCACGCGGCCTGCGCGTGCTGATCCTGGAACAGGGCAGCGCCGCCCCATTGAAAGGCACCCTGGCCCAGATGGCGCGCATCGCCGCCGTTCCCGGCAAAGGCGCCTTTATCCACCGCGACGCCTCACTGCTGGTGCAGGGCATCAACGCCGGCGGCAGCTCCAGCATCAATTTCGCCACCGCCGCCGATCCGCCCCTGGCCCGCTTCGCCGCCCTCGGCATCGACCTGGGGCCGGCCTTGCAGGCGCTGCGCGCCGAACTGCCGATCGGCCCGCTTCCGGATTCCCTGGTCGGCCCGGCGGCAAGCCGCATCATGCAAGGCGCCCTGGCCTTGGGCATGGACTGGCGCAAGCTCGACAAGATGATCCGCCCGCAACTGTGCCGCCCGGGTTGCTGGCGTTGCGTCTATGGCTGCCCGTTCGGGGCCAAGTGGAGCGCGCGCGACTTCATCGGGCAGGCCTGCGCCCACGGCGCCACCCTGCTCGACCAGGCCCGCGCCACGCGCGTGCTGGTGCAGAACGGCAAGGCGGCCGGGGTCGAATACATGCGTGGAGGCAAGCTGGAACAGGCGCTGGCGCCGCTGGTGATCCTGGCCGGCGGCGGCGTCGGCAGCCCGCGCCTGCTGCACGGCAGCGGCTTGCGCGCCCAGTCCAGCAGCCTGTTCAGCGATCCGGTGGTGGCGGTGATGGGCACGGTGGACGGCCTCGACGGTGGCGCCGAGGTGCCGATGGCGGCCGGCATGCGCCTGGACGACGCCGGCATCTCGCTGGCCGACATGACCCTGCCCAAGCCGATGTACCAGGCCTTCACGGCGCAGGCGGGCCGCTTCGACCGCCTGTTCGCGCACCGGCGCACGCTCTCGATCATGGTCAAGATCGCCGACCAGGCCGGCGGCGCGGTGGGGCCGCGCTGGGTCGACAAGACCCTGCACCGGCGCGATCGCGACAAGCTGGCCCGGGGCGAAGCGATGGCGCGCGCCATCCTGGCCGGCTGCGGCGCCACGCACGTCTTCAAAAGCCACCATTTCGCCGCGCATCCGGGCGGCAGCGTGCGCATCGGCGACGGCGTCGACGCCACTCTGCAAGCCGGCGCGGCAGGCGTGTATGTGTGCGACGCCTCGGTCATTCCGGGGCCGTGGGGCTTGCCGCCGACCTTGACCTTGCTGTGCCTGGGCAAATGGCTGGGCCAGCGCCTGGCGCGCTAGTCAGCTGGCCAGCGCGCCGTTCAGCGCCGCATGCACCAGATCGTCGATTTCACCCGTGATCAGGGTCATGGAGCTGGCCACCACCGAAAACTCCTTGCCGGCCTGGCCGGCGCGTGCGGCGACGATCTGGGCGTTAAAAGCGACCATGCGGGCCTGCTTGGCGATGGTCTGGATGTCGCCCATCATCACTTGCAACTGGCGTCTTTGCAGCTGGGCGTGGCGCTTCGATTGTTCTTCATACACCAGGGTCAGCCCGTTGAGCACGCTCAGCAGGGCGGTGGCGCTGCGCACCAGCTCATCTAGCAGCGCGGGCGCGCCGCGGCCTTCGCCGACGATGGCGTCGAGCGTCGATCCGGCCAGCGCGATGAAGTCGCGGATCACGCGGTCGCCCTGCAACACGCCAAAATAGGCCTCGCGCAAGGGGGCGCAGAACACGCCCGGCAAGCCGCCCTTGCCTTCCACCAGGGTCAGATGCGTTTCGCGCAACTGCGCCAGCGTCTCGCGCGCGGTAGCCGCCGCGCCGTCGTGGCCCATCGAGGCCAGTACGGCGTACAACACCACGCGCTGCGAGGTGAAGCGGCGCCGGCCGGACAGGTTGATCAGTGCGCCAAAGACATCGCCGGACAGCTTGGCCCCGGCAAATCCATCGTCGCGCGGGCGTTCCAGTGTGCTCGCATCTTCCAACATGGTGTTCTCCTTCTCCGCGCCGGCGGCGACTTCGCCAGCCGGACAGAGGCAACAGATGCAGGTTCCGTGCCAGCGCCCACGCGCGATTTTTGCTATGGGCTCACCAAGTTAGCGCAATGCGGCACAAAGCGAGCACCAAAGCAGTCCGCCACATCCCAACATGATGCGCGCCTGTCGTGTTGACCTGGCTTAACTGAACAATAACTTATGATTTACTTAAAGCATCGCCTCCTAAATTTCTCGCCTTCCTGTAGGAATAGGACTACATACACAAATGATATAGACAGAAATGGTGCTCTGCAACAGAAGTCAAGCGAGCTCTTCACTATGAAGATGCGCGTGCAATAGTATTTCCATATCAATAAAGCGTTCTCTGTAGAAAATTGCAACGAAATGTAAAGAAACGAGCTCATCCTTACCACTGTCACAAGCCAATGTTAGATTGGCCTCTCGCGTACACATACGTGATCCAAGCCACAATCCGGCCTTAACAAAAGGCAATTTTAATAGGTGCAATATGATGAAAAAATCTAAAGTTTTCCTGTCGGCCATCGCGCTGGCATCCGCCGCCCTGGTATCGAGCCAGGCTTCCGCTGTCGAGATCATCAACAACTCGACCCTGGAGCTGGTCGACAACTTCGCTGAAGCCGACGGTTTCTTCAAAGGCGGTCAAAAAGGCGACACCTTCGTCGACAACTACAGCTTCACCCTGGCCCAGGCTGGCGAATTCGCCGCTGGCGTCCTGTCGATCACCGGCAACGCTAAAAACGGCCTGGACATCACCGCTTTCAACCTGATCGACAGCGCCGGCTCGCTGTTCGGCGGCACCCTGCTGTCGACCGGCGCGACCGACCAGTGGTCGCTGTCGACCTCCAGCCTGAGCGCTGGCGCCTACACGATCCAGGTCAAAGGCACCATCCTGTCGAACGCAGCGGGTCGCTACTCGGCCAACATCGCTCTGGCGCCAGTACCTGAGCCAGAAACCTACGCCATGATGCTCGCCGGCCTCGGCCTGCTGGGCTTCACCGCTCGCCGCCGCAACAAAAAGGCAGCAGCCGCCGCACTGGCAGCGTAAGCTTTACGCGCCTCGCATGAAAAACCTCGCGCCCCCCCCCTGGCGCGGGGTTTTTTTTCGCATGCATATGTTTGCTTAAAAACCAACGTACGTTAAGATACTTCGCCATGCAGCGGGCCCCGCCCCTGCAGCCAAGCTTCGTTTACCAGGTTTTTATCGTGAGGTCATCCATGCGCATGCGCCAACTCCCCGTTCTCATCGCCGGACTTTCCCTGTCGCTGTCCGCATTCGCGGCCGCTGGCGACAGCTGGAACATTCCCGTCAACGTCAAGAAGCTCGATAACGGCCTGACCGTGATCGTCTCGCCCGACCATACCTCGCCCACCGTCGGCGTGAGCGTGGTGTACCACGTGGGCATGCGGCTCGAACCGAAAAACCGCACCGGCTTCGCCCACCTGTTCGAACACCTGATGTTCCAGGGCACGCCAAACGCGCCGAAGGGCGTGTTCGACAAGACCATCACCGGCGGCGGCGGGCGCAACAACGGCTCGACCCGGCCCGACTTCACCAACTATATAGAGACGGCGCCGGTATCGTCGATCGAGTCGATCCTGTGGCTCGAAGCGGACCGCATGAAGACGCTCGACTTCAACGAGAAGACCCTGAAGAACCAGCAGGACGTGGTCAAGGAAGAAATCCGCGTCAACGTCAAGAACCAGCCGTACGGCGGCTTCATGTGGATCGACATCAACCAGCAAGCGTTCCAGAAGTGGGAAAACAACCACGACGGCTACGGCAGCTTCGCCGACCTGGAAGGCGCCAGCCTGGACGACGTGCGCAATTTCCACCGCGATTACTACGGCCCCAACAACGCGGTACTGGCCATTTCCGGCGACGTGACCCCGGCCCAGGGCTTTGCGCTGGCCAAAAAATACTTCGCCGCCATCCCGAAACGCCCGACCCCGCCCGCCACCGACTTTACCGAGCCGCTGAACACGGCCGAAAAACGCATCGAGCAAAGCGACGCGCTGGCCCAGGTGCCGGCCATTGCCGCCGCCTGGAAAATGCCGGCGCGCGGTAGCCGCGATCTCGCGCCGATGGCGGTGCTGGGCGAGCTGCTGGCCGGCGGCGACGCCTCGGTGCTGTACCAGGGCTTGGTCAAGGGGCGCGAAGTGGCGCTCAACCTGGAAAACCTGTACGGGCTGACCAGCCCGTGGGAATTCGACGGCCCGACCCTGTTTACCGTGTTCGCCCTGTACAAGCCGACCAGCAACGCCGACGCCGTGCTCAAGGGCATCGATGAAGAAATCGCCAAAGTGGCCGCCGGCGGGGTCGATCCGGCCACGCTCAAGCGCGTCAAGACGCGTATGCTGGCCAACTGGTACAACACGCTCGAAAGCTTCATGGACCGCGCCGACACCCTGGCCAAGCTGCAAACCCTGTGGGGCGACGCCAACGTGGCCAACCAGATTCCGGGCTGGATCGATGGCGTGACCTCGGAAGACATCGAGCGCGTCGCGAAAACCTACCTGACCCGCGCCAACCGCACCGTGATCGACCGCAAGCCGGTCGCCAAGACCGCCGCCGTGGCCGCCCCAACGCCCGTGAAGAACTAAGGAGAGCCGCCATGAAAAAACTGATGCTGGCAATGAGTATTTCCCTGCTGTTCGGTACGGCCGCGCAAGCCGCTGCACCGGCCCCGGCCGCCACCAAGCTGCCGCCGTACGGCAAGGACAAGCCGATCCCGGCCCCCAAGATCATCAAGAAAACCCTGGCCAACGGCCTGCAGGTGTGGGTCGTGCCGCGCCAGGGCTTGCCGCGCGTGGACTACGTGCTGGCCGTGCGCGGCGCCGGCCTGGCCGCCGACGAGCGCAAGCTGCCCGGCTTCGCCACCCTGATGGCGGGCCTGCTCAACGAAGGCAGCACCAGGCGCGACTCGCGCGCCATCGCCGAAGCGGCCCAGGGCCTGGGCGGCGAAGTCGGCGCCGGCGCCAGCCACGACGGCGTGGTGGTCTCGGCCAACGCCCTGACCTCGAACGCCGGCCCGATGCTGCAACTGCTGGCCGAAGTGGCGCGCATGCCGGCCTTCCCCCCGCAAGAAGTCGAACTGGGCAAGGGCAACGCGCTGGAGGGCTTGAAAGTATCCGAAACCAACCCCGGTTTTCGCGCCGAACGCGCCTTGAACAAGGCGGTCTTCGCCGATCACCCGTACGGCAACACCAGCCCGAGCGTGGAATCGATCAACGCGGTCACGCCGGAATTGCTGCGCGCCGAGCACGGCAAGCGCTTCCGTCCCGACCGCAGCCTGCTGGTGATCACCGGCCGCATCGACGAGGCCGAAGCCATCAAGCTGGCCACCGCCGCCTTCGGGGACTGGAAGGCCGACGGCCCGGCCCTGCCCGAAACCCCGGGCGCCACCCTGGCCGCCAAGCCGGTGCGCATCCTCCTGCAACGCGACGGCAGCGTGCAGTCGACCATGCGCCTGGGCAGCCCGGGCATGGCCGCCAGCGCCGTCGACTACGTGCCGCTGCGCCTGACCAGCACCATCCTCGGCGGCGGTTTCAGCAGCCGCGTGAACCTCAACCTGCGCGAAGAAAAGGGCTACACCTACGGCGCCTCGGCCGGGGCGCGCATCTTCCGCAACGGCGGCAGCATCGTCGGCGGCGCCGATGTGCGCAACGAAGTGACCGGCGACGCGCTCAAGGAATATCTGCACGAGTACACCCGCATCGGCGCCGAACTGGTGCCGGAAGCGGAAATGAGCATGAACAAGCGCTACGTGGCCGGCGGCTACCTGATCAGCAACCAGATGCAGGCCGCCGTGGCCCGCACCCTGGCCAACAACTGGCTGGTCGGCCTGCCGCCGGAATTCCTCGGCCAGTACGTGCCGCTGATCCAGAAAGTCACGCCCGAACAGGTGCGCGAGATGGGCAAGAAGTACTTTGCTCCGGAACTGCAATCGGTGGTGGTGGTGGGCGACAATGCCGCCGTGGCGGAGCAGTTGAAAAAATACGGCGAATTCAGCGTCCAGCAAAAGTAAGCGGGGAACAGGCGCGGCCGCCCGCCAGGGCGCGCCGCCGCTTCACCGATCGGCCCGAACGCCGCCCGTGCGCAAGCCAATAGTTGCAATTGGTCATCTTGCTGGGAGATAATGCCGGGTTCCATCCCTCCCCGCCACCTCACTCATGTGGCTGGCCGGATCGACACCAGCCCCATAGCGCGTTCCACGCGCCTGTTTCTCTCTCATCATGCCAAACCCACGTCTTCTTTCCGCTTCCCTGCTGCTCGCCCTGCTTTCGGGCTGTAGCACTTACGTACCCCCAGCCAACAAGCCGATGGCAACGTTGACGATGTACATGGAAAACGATACCCCGGGCACGCGCATGCGCAACGGCTCGGCGATCACCTACGCCGGTACCGAATGCGAGCGCTCGACCGCCGGTGTTTTTATCAGCAGCAACACGTCCATGGAAGAGAAGGACGAGTTGCCTTCCAAGCCGATCGTTGCGGACCAGGAATTCACGTTTGCCATGAGCACCTCGCACGTGCTGTGGGGCGGCAATTCCGGTTGCTCCGTGACCGCCACGTTCACGCCCAAGGCGAATGAAACCTATGATGCGCGACTGTACACGCGCGGCAACTCGACAAGCTGCGAGCTGTTCATCGTCGACAAGGACAACCATGCGGTCCCGTTCACCAAGCCGGCCTATTCCTGCGTCCACACGCTCAACGGCATTACCCACAACGGCATCGGCTGGTACAAGCCGATCGACTGGGGGGCGATCATTCCACTTCTGCTCAAGTAAGCAGGTTCACGCAATGTCCAACAACACATTCATGACGCTCAAGCGCCTGGGCAGTGTCGCCATGATCGCCCTCACCCTGTCGGCCTGCGCCAGCGCTTACGAGAGCCGAACGGCCAACTTGTTTCGCGGTGTCCACGGTGGTTACGAAGAAGAACAGGGTCCCGGCCAACTGATCAAGGTGAGCTACACCGGCACTCTTGGCGTCGGCGTGTACATGGCCGCGCACTACGTTCTGTACCGCAGTGCGGAAATCGCCCAGCGCGAGGGCAAGCCCTACTTCGCGCTGTACCGCGATTTGCCGTCGGCCCTGAAGGACCGGCGCAGTCCCAACAGCACCTTTTCGACGCTTGACGGGCGCGCATTTTCCTACGCCTACATCCTGCCCTTCGAGGCCGATGCGGACGGCTTGTTGTCGGCCAATGCCGTGATGAAGCAACTTGAATCGAAGGTCAAAGGCACGGCGCCATGAGGCCGGCGCGCTATCTCGTGCTCATCGCGGCGCTTGGCACAGCGAGCGCTTGCGATATCCTGCCACCGTATCGCCATCCTCCGCAACTTTCCGCCGCCACGGTGAACCTCGCCGGCTCAGGCGAGAAGTGGATTTGCCGGCAAGGCCGGGAACACGCCCTGCAGGGCGACAAGACCGCTTACGCCGCCATTCCCGCTGGCACGCGCGTCACCGTCGTCGGACGC
Organism: Massilia sp. CCM 8734; assembly: GCF_011682155.1. NCBI lineage: Bacteria > Pseudomonadati > Pseudomonadota > Betaproteobacteria > Burkholderiales > Oxalobacteraceae > Massilia > Massilia sp. CCM 8734. The sequence goes on along the minus strand of NZ_WHJI01000005.1, from coordinate 59,918 downwards.
CATGATGTCGGCCTTGGCGGAAAGTGCAGCGCAGCAACGAGCCTCATCCCCGCCATCGGACAACGCTACCGCCTCGACCTGCAGATTGCCGCTGAGCACTGCGTTGCCACCGTTTACATCGAAGACACCGGAGCCGTTGCCGGCCTGCGGCCCGAGCCGAGCGCACTGCCATCGCCCGGTTGCAGTTTCTGAGGCAAAGGCCCACGCGGTCCGCAGCGGCCGCTGTCCGACGCTCCGTGGCATTTTCCATGCCATGTTACGAACTTCTGCGCAACAAAATGGGCATTGAGCCAGATCAAAGTTTGTGCACAAAGAAGCACGTATAGTTGTTTGTAGCAAGCTGGGCTCAATCAACCTTTGAGCCTTGTCAAACATTGTGCAACTTCTTTGACCGGGAGAACGACGCGCATGCAAGCCCGACTGCCCCTCCCGCTCTGGATCCACGCCTTCGAACACGTCAGCGCCGCCCTGTGCGCCAAGGTGGCGGCGGCGCTGGAACAGGCCGGCTTGCAGCTCGATCCCGGCGGCGCGCGCGCATCCGGCTTCGGCCTGGCCCTGCTCGACGGCATCGATGCCGCCGTGCTGGAGCGGGTGCGCAGCCTGGCCGCCGGCGCCAGCGTGCTGGCCATCGCCGTCGGCGCGCGCGCCCCGGCCACGGCCGACATGTGGGCGTTGCTCGAGGCCGGCGCTTTCGATGTGCTCAACTGGACCGACGCCAACGACGCCGCCGCGCGCGTGCGGGCCCGGCTCGAGCGCCGCGACGCCCTGCAGCGCCTGGCCGACTCGCCCGAGGTGCGCACCACCCTGGTCGGCGCCAGTCCCGCCTGGCGCGCGCTGGTGCACAGCGTGGTCGAGGTGGCGGCCTTCACCGAGTCGCCGGTCCTGATCACCGGCGAGACCGGCACCGGCAAGGACCAGGTCGCCCAACTGATCCACCGCCTCGGCGGGCGCGGCGAACTGGTCGTGCTCGACTGCACCACGCTCACGCCCGAGCTGGCCGGCAGCGAACTGTTCGGCCACGAGCGCGGCGCCTTCACGGGAGCGGCCAATGCGCGCGACGGCGCTTTTGCGCTGGCCGACGGCGGCATGCTGTTTCTCGACGAAGTAGGCGAACTACCCCTGCCGCTCCAGGCGCAACTGTTGCGCGTGCTGCAGGAGCACACTTACAAGCGGGTTGGCAGCAACACCTGGCAGCGCTCGCGCTTCCGGCTGGTGTGCGCCACCAACCGCAGCCTGGAAGAGGAGGTGGCGAACGGGCGCTTCCGGGCCGACCTGTTCCACCGCATCGCCGCCTGGCGCTGCCGCACCCCGCCCCTGCGCGAACGCAGCGACGACGTGCTGCCGCTGGCGCAGCACTTCCTGGCGCTGCTGGCCGGCCCCGGCGCGGCCTGCGAATTCGACGACGCCGTGCGCGAATACCTGCTGCTGCGCGAGTACCCCGGCAATGTGCGCGAACTGCGCCAGACCGTGGCGCGCCTGTGGTGCCGCCACAGCGGCCCCGGGCCGATCACCATCGGCGACCTGGCGCCCGACGAGCGGCCCGCGCGCGGCGCGCCCGCCATCTGGCCCGACGTGCGCTTCGAAAGTGCGATCCGCGCGGCGATCGACCTGCGCATTGGCCTCGCGCGCATCAGCCAGGCCGCGGCCGACATCGCGATCCAGCTGGTGCTGGAACAGGAAGGCGACAACAACCAGCGCGCCGCCCTGCGCCTGGGCGTGACCGACCGCGCGCTGCAGATCAGGCGCAAAGCCTGGGCCGAAGCACACTGATGCGTCACTGACGCCCGATCAGGCGCAGCAAATTTTGCCCCAGCACCAGCGCCTCGTCGTCCGGCGCCAGGCCGAGCATGCCGATCTTGGCCAGTTCCACGCCCGGATGCAGCCACGGGCCGTCGGAGCCGAACAGCAGCTTGTGCGCGCCGGCGCGGCGCACCGCCATTTCCAGCAGATCGAAACGGCGCACGCCGGCGCTGTCGGCGTAGATATTGCGGTGGCGCGCCAGATGGTCGACCAGCGCCAACTGCGCGCTCCAGTCGTCGGCAAAGCTGCCCAGGTGCGGCAGGATGAAGTTCACGTCCGGGAACTGGCTGGCCAGCAGTTCGGCCACCGCCACCTCGCCGGTCACGTCGTACAGCACCGGCAGGCGAAAGAAGCGCGCCGTTTCGCACACCTCGCGCGAGATGCGCGCGTCGTGCCGGTGCAGCTTGATGCCCACGAAACCGTACTCCTCGACGGCCACCCGCACCAGCGCGCGCACCCGCCCGCGGTCGCGCTGCGCATGCACGAACGCGAAGCCGTAGAAGCGGCCCGGATCAGCCGCCACGATGCGCGCCACGCTGCGGTTGGCCTGCGCGTAGTCGGAGTGAAACGCGGCCAGCAGCACCGTGCGCGCGATGCCGGCCCGGCGCGCCCGCGCCAGGTAGCGTTCGAGGCCGGCGTCGCTGTCCCACGGGCCCGAAAAGCCGTCGCCCTCGCCCGCGTGGCAATGGCAATCGATGATCATAGGTCGAGCACGATCTGGCCGCGCCCCTGGCGGCGCCAGGTGCCGCTGTCGGCACGATCGATGGCGCCGCCGGCCACTCCCGGCTGGCGCATGCGCGGCAGATGGCAGCGCAGCGCAGCATCGACCGCCTGGCGCGCGGCGCGCTGCGGGTCCATGCCCTGCCCCGCCATGCCGGCCTGCTGCGCGGCGGTGCCGGCGATGCGCACGAAGCGGCGCGCCATTTCCAGCTCGCGCTCCTCGCCATCGAGACCGGCCGCTTCCATCTCCAGTGCCTTGGCGACGGCACTCCCGAGCGCGCCGCCAAGCATCGTGCCCACACCCGGAATCGGTATGAAGGAGCCGAGCGCCTTGCCCACGAACGGCAGCGCGGTCTTGGCCAGGCCCTTGAGCACCCCGCCGAGCGGCTTGGCGACCTTGCCGATGACGGAGCCGACCTTTTTCACGCCCTTCCAGATCCCCTTGAACATCTTGCCGAGGAACTGCTCGAGTTCTTCCTCGCTGGCGACCGACATCAATTCCATCGCCAGCGCGATTTCTTCCTGCTCCCCGAAGGGTCCGGGCGCTGCGAATTCGAGCACTTCCAGTTCGCCGGCCGCCTGGCGGCATTTGGCGCAACCACATCCTGATTCTTGCATGACGATCTCCTTCGGTTGATGAAGCGTTTGCATACGTTAAAGTAAGTCAGCCCCAGAACTCGCCGAGCAACTCGGCTTCCAGTTCCTTGCGCTGGTTGGTCAGCACGCCCGGCGGATCGCCCGGTTTGCGCGGTTTGACGCCCATCTGCGCATGCAGGTCCTTTTCGGTCTTGCGCCGCGCGGCCGCCGACGGCGACGGCGCCACGAACACCCGATGCTTGCCCACGTCAAGCCCCAGCATGGTGGCGCACAGCAGATGCTGGCGCAGGCGGCGCCCCACGTTGTCGCTCTGGCCGCTGTAGGCACGCTTGCCGGCCGGGCCATCGAACTCGATCAGGTACAGTCCCGCCAGGTTCGCGCCCACCTTCGCCACCGCGTCGCGCAGCGGACCGTAGGATGTGTAGCTTGGCGCGGCGGCCATCCTGGCCAGGGCCGGCGCGATGCTGGTGGGCTGTTCGTCCTGCGGTTCGTCATCCTCGATGGCGTAAGGAGCCGGTTCCGGCCACGGCGCCAGCACCGGATAGCGCCAGCCGCCCCAGGCCGGCCAGCGTGGCGCGCGCGGCCAGGTACGGCCCGACGACGGCCGTGGTGCGCGCGCCGGCGCACCACGGCGGCCACCACGCTCTTGTTCCATCTCAAAAGCCACCATTTCAAATTCCGTATTCATATTCCCTCCTTGTATGTCTGGCCGTCGGCGCCTGCGCGCGCAGGCAGGCCGCCAGCAGCGCCAGTGCGCGTTCGATGTCGTCCGGCGCGTGGCGCGCCGTGACGATGAAACTGAGCGTGGCCCGCGCACCCGCGCGCTGCAGCACCGCATCGACGCCGGCGCGGCGCAGGCAGGCGTGCAGCGTATCGCCATCGATATCGCGCCGCAGCGCCAGCGTCTGCACCGGAAACGCACTCGCATGCAGCGCAATGCCATGCCTGGCCGCTCCAAGGCGCCACTGGGCCACGCGCCGCCACAGGCGCGAGCGCAGCTGGTCGCCGTGCGCGCGGTTGATGCGCAGCGCCGCCAGCGCGGCCCGGATCGCCGCCACCGACGGCGGGCTCGAATGCACGCGCGCCTGGCTCGATTGCCCGAAGCGGCGCACCAGCTCCGTGCTGGCGCACAGCACCGCCAGCGGCGCGCCGAACGCTTTCGAGAGCGAACTGCCGACCACCACGTGCGGCCCTTGCAGGCCGTGCCGGCGCAGCGAACCGCCGCCGGCGGCGCCGAACAGGCCAACCACCTGGGTGTCGTCGAGCACCAGCCAGCCGCCCGCCTCGCGCATCAACGCCGCGTAGGCGGCCAGCGGCGGTGGTCCGGGTGCGCCCGGCGAATAGCCGTCGGCCAGGATCAAGGGGCGCCGTCCCTGCTTGCGTGCGCTGCGCGCCAGCCTGCGCGCGCCGTCCACGTCGGCCGGCGCGAACACCGTCAGCGGCGTGCCGCGCGCGGCCGCCCGTTCGGCCCCGGCACGCGCGATCGGATAGCTGGCGCCATCGACCAGGATCGCCAGCGGTTCGCGCGCCAGCAGGTCGAACAGGTCGCAGAACAGGTGCAAGGTCGATGGCAGCAGGGTCGCCGCCTGGCAGCCGCACAGCAGTGCCAGCGCTTGCGCCAGTTGCGCGGCCCCCGGCGGCTCCATGCTGGCCGCCGGCCGCCCCAGGGTCAGCGCGTCCCAGCCGCCCAGGTCCGCGCTGGGATGGCGCATGCCGAGATACAGGGCGCTGGAAAAGTCGAGCATGGCCTACGCCATCCGCGCTTGCTGCTCCAGGCGGCGGCGCAGCAGGATCGAGGGCAAGGTGCCTTCCGCCTTCGGATCGCGCGCATCGACCGTCAGGTCGACCCCTGTGGCGGCGCGGTAGGCGTGGATGTAGCCCTGGATCTGCGGACGCCAGAAGCGCGCCCAGTTGAAGGCCTGGGTCGGCTCGTAGATGTCGCTCCAGGCGCCGTAGCGCACCGACAGCAGCACCTGTTCGCCGAACATGGCCAGGCTGCGGAAGTGCATCACGCTGGTATCGGACCATCCCTGCAGCTTTTTCATGGCGTCGACCCGGTCCATCCACGGTTCCGGATAGGCGACCATGATGCGGGTCGGGAGGAACTCGCGGAACTCGGGCCGCGCCAGCATCCACTGCTGCATCAGCATTTCGATGCGCGCCGTCGATGGCAGGTCACCGAACTGGTTGTGCGCGCCTTGCGACAGGATCAGGTGCACCTCCTTGAGGCCATTGAGCACCGGGAAGGCGTCGGCCTTGACGGTGGTGTCGTCGTCCTGGCGATAGAAGGCGGTGCACAGGCGCAGCAGGTAGTGAAAGGCTTCGAGGAATTTCGAGCGCGTGTCGGCCGGGCGGAAATGCTGGACCGCCTTGCCGTCGAGCCGCACGCCGTAGTGGTGGTCGTACTCGTAATTGCGCCGCACCACGGTGAGGCGATGCTGTTCATCCTGCGTGTAACCCCAGATCAGGTTATTCAGGGGGCGCAGCGGGTCGATTTCGAGGTTCGCCAGCGGGTCGTCGCGGCCCAGCGCGCGCACGTTCTGGAAGCGCTGGGTGATCGCGTTCATGGTCTGCACCAGCATGCCCTCTTCGTGCCAGTAGGACCAGATCAGCTCCAGCAGGCAGGGATTGGCCAGCTTTTGCTGGACGATGCCGAAGCACATATCGGCTTCGCCCTCGATCCCGCGCAGCAGGTGGATCGGCACGTCGGGCAGCTTGCGCCGGATGATCGCCAGGTACGGCAGCACCTTGGTGCCGTCCACCGTGGTTTCGAGGTAGTCGGCGTTGAAGGTGGTTTCCAGGTCGCGCGTGGCCGGAATATCGCGCCGGTCGAGGTAAGCCTGGTCTTCGACCGGATTGAACATGTTCGGTTGGCTCAGGACCCCGCAGTTGACCATCACGAACGCTTCGGTCGCCACCTTGAGCACGCGGTAGGCTTCCGAATCGTTGAAGGGCAGCGCGCGGCGCTGGCGCAACTGCTCGAACAGCTGGCTTTTTGCGTCGAAGGCGGCAGTACGGTTGGCCGGGGTGCAGAACAGCGCATCCATGAAGTTCAGGTAGTTCGTAAACGACATCGCATCGGTGCTGTTGCGGATCAGGGTCCACAGCGGCAAGTCGTCGGTCGGCTCGGTCTCGGTGCGCGTCATTGACACGCCGATGTTGCCCGAGATCGGGCTCGGCGTGCGCTCGTCGGCGACAAAGCCCTGGCGGATGCCGATCATGGCCGGCGCGGCCAGTGGCGCCATGTTGATGCCCGGCGCCAGCGCGGCCGCCGAGGGCCTGCGTTCGAACGCCAGCACCGCCTCGAACTGCTGCGGCCCGGCGTGGCGCACCACGCGCGAGAGCACGTACGGATCGTCCTCGCGCGCGGTCCATCCGGGCGTGGGCAGCAACCGCACATGCGGCTTGAGGTCGGACTGGTTGCCGGAAAAGCGGATCGTCGCCACCACCCGGTCGGCCACGCGCGCCACGCTGCAGGTGTTGGCCTGGCAGTCGACCGTTTCGTAACTCAGTTCGGCGCGCAGTTCCAGCGCCAGCTGGAAGCAGACCACGGCGCGGCAGCCGCCATCGACCTTCACGCAGCGCGGCTCGGTCAGCGGGTAGTGCTCGTAGACGACCACGTAGCTGCCCGGCGCCAGGTTGGCCACCGTGGCCTCGCCCGCGCTGCCGGTGACGGCGCTCGCTTCCAGGGCTTCGTACGACGGCGTCCAGCGGGCCGCCTCGAAACTGTCGATGCCGGACGGGTGGCGATACACGCTGACGGCGCCATTCGACACCGGCGCGCCGGTCCGGGCCTCGTGCACGGTCACCTCAAGCGACCCGGTACGGGCGTCCTTCAGATTGTTCTTGCTGCTCATGTCATTCTCCTCAATGGAAAGTCAAAGGTACCCGGGCAGGCGCCGGCGCTCGCGCATCGAGCGAGGCGCACAGGAAGCTCGTATCGAGCGTGCTGCGCAGCGCCCAATGGGTCAGCAGTTTGGCCAGCAGGACGTTTTCGTCTTCCGGCCCGACCAGGCCATCGGCGCGCGCCTGGCCCAGCACCGCGAACACCAGCGATGGCGGGGCGCGGTACATCTGCGCGGGCGCGTTCTCCCAGCGCCGGTACAGCGATAACAGGGCCGCCGGCTGGCGCGACGCCACGTCGAGCACCTCGGGCAGGGTTTTGCCGCGCAGTGCGGCGGGCCGGTGCCGGATCAGCAGCTGCACAAATGCCGGCATGCCGCGCCGCAGCCGCCCCAGGAGATCGACCGTCTCCGGCGCCAGGGTCGCGCTCGGGTAGTAGTCGTGCCACACCGTGGCCAGGCGCTCCCATTGCGGATGCGGATACAGTGCCTGCCCCATCGCGCAACTGAGCATCACGCGGATCCACGGAATCGGATGCGGGTCGTCGGGGCTTAAGCGAAACACGAACACGCGCGGCAGGCTGACCACGCCGATCAGGCCCAGGGTCGAGACCACGCCGACCCGCGCCACCGACCAGAAGTCGGCCACGATCTCGGAGATCCAGCGTTCCCACCACTGCCACACCTCGCGCTGGTGGGCATCGCTTTGCTGCATCGCCTGCAATCGCGGGCGCAGCGAATTGACCAGGTCGAGCAGGGCCGCGCCCTGGTGCCCGACCTCGTGGATGAGGGAAGACGCGATGCCGCTGCCGATCATGCGTTCGCGCGGCACCCGCACTACCGCCACCGGGTTCTCGCCGCCGCCCGGCAGGCGGGTGCGCGCGCGCCGGATCGCCGCGCCCGGCCCCCGGTCCAGGTAGCAAACCACGGGCGGCAGGCGGTAGTAGTTACCGGGCAGCGCCAGGGCGTCGGCCGCGACCGCGTCCAGGCCCGACAGCCACACCCCGTTTTCGTGCTCGCTGCGCTGGGTGATGACGTCGTTGAACAAATCGAACTGGGTCAGGGTGGCGTTGAACTTCAGGCGCAGGAAGGTAAAGCGGCGCTGGGCCTCAGCCGCCGTTGCGCTCGCGCGCGCGCCGGCCAGCCAGTGCTGGAAGGCCGACACCAGCGCCTGCAGCTCGCGCCGCCCCGTGACCAGGTAGCGCTCGAGCGCCGCCTGGGCCGACGGCAGCAGCGCGGCGGCCGGCACCATGGGCTCGATCAGGGCAAAGGGTCGGACCCGCGCCAGCCTGGTTTGCAGGGAGCGCGCCTCCTGTTCGAGCAGCGACGCGGCATACGGGCTCATGACGGTCAGGCGCCGTAGATGACGATCTTGTTGCCCTGGCGGCTCCAGCGTCCGCTGGCGCCACGGCCCCCGCCCGCCGACATGCCGCCACCCGCCGCCATGCCGCTGCCGCTTAATCCTCCCCCACCGCCGCAGCTGGCGCAGCCGCCCGAGGCGCCGCGTTTGAGCAAGCCGGGCGCATGCTGGCGTGCCGCCGCCATGGCCGCATTCTGGGCAATCGCGCGCGGGTCGCCCGAGCCGCTCGCCTGCGACGCCTTCTGCACCGTGTCGGCGGCCAGGCGCACGAACTGGCGCGCGCCTTCGTACTCGCGGTCTTCGCCACTCATTTCACCTTCCAGGCCAAGCGCGCCGCCGGCCGCCGAGGCCAGGCCGCTGCCGATCTTGGCGCCCAGCGGGCCACCGAAGTAGCCGCCGATGGCGCCACCGGCCAGCGGCAGCGCTTTTTTGGCCACGCCTTTGAGCACGCCGCCGACGGCTTGCCCGATCGGCGAGCGGATGACGCGGCCGGCGGTGGAGCCGACCTTGCGGATGAAGTCGCCCAGGAACTGGTCGAGCTCCGCTTCGCTGTTCACGTTCAGCAGCTCCTGCGCGAATTCCGCTTCCTGCTGTTCGTTCAGACTGGCCTCGCCACTCCACTCACCCTGGCCGAATTCGAACTGTTCGCCCTCGAAGCTGGAGGTTTCCTGGCCATATTCCATTGTCGTGCGGTCGATGTCATGCATGATGCGCTCCTCTAGAAAAATGAAACAACAAGGTGAAACAACGAAGTTAAACAACACAGCGCCCGGATGGACAATTCGTCCGGATCAGCAATCGTGAAGAATCAGTTGGCCCGCCTGGCGGGTCCAGCGTCCCTGCGTGGCCGGGCGCGCGTGCACATGCGGCAGCAAGCCCGGTGCGACCTGGCGCGCGGCGGCCTGCACGGCGGCGCGCGCGGACCGCGGCGATGGGTGGCCATCCTCGCCCGCACGGCCGGCGTGGCGCGCGGCCTGGTCGGCCAGGCGCACGAGCTGGCGCGCCAGGATGAATTCCTTGTCCTCGGGGCTGAGTCCTTCGAGTTCGAGGCCGAACATGCGCGCACCGAGGTTGATGCTCACCGTTTTTGCGCTGGCGCCACGCGCAAGGCGGCGCTGCGGCGACAGGATCGGTTGCACCGCGCGCAGCAGTTCGGCGACCAGCAAGGGACCCATGGGCGAGCGGGCCACGCGCGCACCGCGCACGCCGGCGCCGGCGATGGCGCGACTTAGCACGCGGCGCAGGTCGGCCGGTTCGGCCGCTTCGAGCAGTTCGGCGGCCAGCGCCAGGTCGGCGCTGTCGTCCGAGAGCGAGCCGGCTTCGTCCTCCTGCGCGCGCGGCGCGGGATGGGTGAAGATGTCGAACACCGGACTGTATTCAAGCAAGCGACGGTTCACGGGCGGCCCCTTTCATCTGTGCTGGATGCGCGGGGAAGAAAGGTGATGCTGCCGCGCGTCCTGCTTTATCCATTGCAAGGGCTGTGCCAGCGTGCGTGAGGGGCAAACGGCCGGCTTGCCGGCATCGGCGGCGAAACGCGTTTCGTGAAAGCGGTATAGTGACGCCGGCACGGCGAAAAGCGTTTCGCGATCGCGCCGGCCTCCCACTGTGAAGGAGAACGCATGCGTCAATGGATGTTTGCAATCGGTACGATGCTGGCCACATCGGCAGTCTGCGCGGGCGAAGCGACGGGTCAGGCTGGCCCAGCGCCGGTGGCGCAGCAGCAGCAGCAGCAGCAAGGCACGCACCCGCACATCGCGGCAGAACTGCTGGCGATGGTGGAGCGCGACCAGGAAGTGCGGCGGCGCCAGGACGCCGCACGCGATTCGGAATCGATCAGGGCCGAGATGATCGCGCTCGACGCGCAGCACGAGCCGAAGATCAAAGCCATCCTTGCGGACATTGGCTGGCCGGGCGTCAAGGCGGTGGGTGCGCAGGGCAACCAGGCCATGTGGCTGCTGGTGCAGCATGCCTCGCCAGCCTTGCTCAAGCAAACGCTGCCGGCGATGAAGAAGGCGGCGCAAGATGACGAATTGCCATGGTCGACGGTGGCGCTGAGCATCGACCGCGACCTGCTTAACGACTACAAGAAGCAGCTCTACGGCAGTCAGCTATTCATCAACAAGGCGGGCAAGCCGGAACTGAGCCCGGTCGAGGATGAAAGCCGGCTTGACGAGCGCCGCGCCAGCATCGGCCTGGAACCCATCGCCGCTTATCTGCGCCGGTTCGAGGCGCCATAGCGTGTTGCCGGCGCGGCGGGTCAGGCCGTCTCTGGATGAAGCGTCAAGCGCGCCCATCCCGCCGTGCGGTTCTTCTCCAATGAGGGTGGCGTACAACCGCGCTTGGTGCGCCCAATGGGCGTCAGCGTCCACAGCCCGACTTTTTCGTCCTCCGGGATCTCCTTTTCATGCTCCCGGTCCGATCCCCATTGATGGTCGCACACTTGAAACCCTGCAATATCCTTGGGCCAGGCCAGTGCGCTGTAGAAAGGATCGTCCGCCATCACCAGCAAGCCTTCTTCCACGTGCAAGCCCTGCACTACCCGATCCGCCAGGCACAGCAACAGGGCGGACGGGAACTGATTCGCGCCCGATTTGTCGTGCATGTTCCACGCTGGCGGAAGCACGATGAACAGTTCGATCATCGGCGCGTGGACATGGAACAGGCCGATGGTGAACAACATCTTGCTCTTGTTTTTGTTCACCAGCGCCACGCGCTGCACCACGTCCGCGCCAGGCACAATCGCGCTCAAGGCAACCGGCAGGACGCGGCCGAAGCGGTTATCGATAAATGCGAGGATGGGGCCGCCGTATTCTTTCGACCAGTCGGTCTTTTCCAGCAGCGAAGGCGCATTCCTTGCGCGCAGCAGGTCTTCGATCTGCGCATGCCCCCAGACCAGCGCCAGATCGAGCGGCGTGCGGTGCAGGCGGGTGTGCAGACGGCTCAGATCGGCGCCGGCGTCGACCAGCAGCCTGGCGATGTCGGCATGGCCGGGGATGATCGCATGCATCAACGGACTCAAAATGCTGCCCGGATCGCCATCCGGCGCCGCGCCATTGGCGAGCAGCCACGTCACCGTGGCGAGATGGCCGTGGTAGGCGGCCTCATCTAATGCAGTGTCGGACCGCCCGCGCCGCTGATTGACATCGGTCCCCCGTTGCACGAGCAATTGGCAGATCTGCGTCTGTCCGCAGCGCGCCGCGTAGGCCAACAGGGTAGCCTTCGTCACAATGTCGTATTCGAGTTCCATGATGTCGGGCTGGGCATCCAGGGCAGAGCGGAGGCCTTCGATATCACCGGTCTCGACCAACGCGCGTATCCGATCGAGGCGGGCGAACGATGCCGTCACAGACGGGTCTTGGTTTTTCATATTCAACATGCTCCAGATGCCCTCGCGCGAAAACGCTGTTCATAAATGCAGGTATAGTAACCTGAACAGCGCGGCAATCTTTCCGGCGCGCCCCCGAGTTACTGTCCACCAAGGAGAAACAATGCAAGTCCGTCATGATGTTCTGTTTCACGCACTGCACGCCGATGGCCTGCTGATGCTGGCCAATTGCTGGGATGCGGGCAGTGCGCGCATTGTGGCCGCGACCGGGGCAAAGGCGCTGGCGACGAGCAGCGCCGCTGTCGCCTGGTCGCACGGGTTTGCGGACGGCAGCACGCTTCCGCGCGCGTTGCTGATGGCCTGCGTGAAGGGCATCGTGCGCGCCTGTTCCCTGCCCCTGACGGTCGATGCAGAAGATGGCTACAGCGACGATCCGGCGCAGGCGGCCGCGCTGGCAGGCGAGTTGATCGATGCGGGTGTGGTCGGGATCAATATCGAAGATGGCAGCGGTACGCCTGAACTGCTGGCGGACAAGATCCGGGCGATCCGGGCAGTTGCGGACGCACGCGGGGTGAACCTGTTCATCAATGCGCGCGCCGACGTGTATTTGCGCGGGATCGAGGCCAGCGAACGCGTGCAAGAAACCATCCGCCGCGCCGCCTTGTACGAAGCGGCCGGGGCCAGCGGCCTGTTCGTGCCCGCCATGGTGGCCGAGGACGACATCGCCACCGTCATCAAGGCCACGCGCCTGCCGCTCAATGTGATGGTGCGCGACGGCGTGCCGCCGCTGGCGCGACTGGTGCAACTGGGCGTGCGCCGCCTGAGCGCGGGTTCGGCTATTTCCGAAGCGATGTTCGGCTGTGTCGATGCGCTGAGCCGGCAGTTTTTGGACAGCGGCAAGGTTAACGAGGCGGGGTTGCCGCGGATGGGCTACGGCGCCTTGAATAATCTGATGACTTAGGTGAGACTGAGGCAAGTGCTCACAGTGGCAAAATTGGAGAATTCGATGGCAGCAATTCGGTTCGACACCTTGAAAATGGCGGAGCGTCTGGAGAACGCAGGTTTCTCCACAGCTCAGGCGAAGGTACAAGCTGCCATGCTTGCTGAGATAGTCAGTGCGGAAGATGCCAGTATTGTGGAGCGATTTGCGAGAAAAGAAGATTTCTCCCAAGAGTTGACTGGCATTCGCTCATCCATCGATAAATTGGACAACAACATAGACCGTACCGCCGTCGAGGCAAACGCCATCCTCGCTGAGGCCAAAGCTGAACTGGTGCGCTGGGTCGGTGGCGTCGGGATTCTGCAAATGGCGTTAATCGCCGCACTCGTTCTGACGCTCGTTCAGAAATAGTCGACGCGGCAAACCGCCACATGGCCGCAGGCGCACAATTGCCGACACGCTCCACTGAATCACACTCACAACCGGTTGCTAAGTACTGGGCGTCAAGGCAACCCATCCATTCAGCGAGTTTCAAGAGACGATCCGCAACTGACGGTCTATTCGACGTTTCGACGACATAAAGCCCCAAACAGCATGAAGCGCGATCGCAAGCATAGCTCGCGAGGTGATAACTGCCACCTGTTGTACGCCCTCAAAGGTAAAGACGAACTACGCACGACATTTGAAGCGATTCGGAGGCTGATGCTATATTTCGACGACATTGTAGAGGCCATGGTCGATCAGTCTGGCAGGTATGACGCGATCATACCGATGCCATCTGATTACCCGATCTGCCGGATTTACGCGAAGCGACTTGCCGGGCGCTACCATTGTGAAGTATGCGACGGCATCTTCGACAAAATCACGATGGGAGCGGCAAAACACCTATTGTCCACCAGCCCACTATCGGCACCTGAAAAGCGAAGAATCGCGTCGCGTCTCAGCGGACCAGATTTCTCGTTGAAGAACATTCCAACCAAATATCGCAAGTACTTTCCTCCTTTGGTCTTGTCCAAAAATTCTTTACCAAAAGAGTTCAAACGTTTTCTTCTCGCCGATGACCTGCTGTCAACAGGAACAACATTATTGGCGGCACGCCGGCTGATTCTTGAAGCTGTTCCTGATGCTCGTATAGATGCCGCCTGCCTGTTCAGCGCCGTTTGACACCCTTACTGTCTTGAGGTAAGCTTATTTTGTAGTCAGAGTGTGAGTGAGTCTCCCTGCTCTATAAATCCAGACGAGACCCGCGTAGGCACCCGTCACGGTCGGCCTGTAAAAGGCGAGTAGTGGCAGATTAGGCAGCGGCTAATCCTTCAATCAGTCGATTGTTGTCAGTTTTACGGAGGAGCGATCCTCCACTTCTTCCAGGCCCTGTGTCCGACCGACACAGGGCTTTTTGTTTTTTCCCTGGAACGGTGAGCCCGGCCGCAGCCCCGCCTTCAAAAACAGATTGTTCCAGGCTGATGGATCCGGGCGTGCATCCCCGGCACACGTTCCTAAAACGCCGACTTGCCAAAACGCGCCACGCCCTGGTTCACACCCGGCGGATCGAGCGTTTCCAGCTTGAGCGGCAGCGGCTCGCCGATCCAGTGCGCCAGGGTGGTGTGATCGGCCACGTCGTCGTCGGTCAGCGGATGCACCAAAGCGCGCAAGCCGGACGCTTCGAGCAGCGCAATGACCGCCGGCAGCATCGCTTCACTATAGTGAATCTCGTACTCCGGCAGCGGATGCGGGCCGACCGCATGCTCGCCCAGTTCGCCGACAAAATACAGTTCCGGAATCGCGCCACCCGCCTTCGCGTCGAGCAGGCGCTGGCGCAAGGCCAGTGCCTGGGCGCGTGTCGCGGCGTCGTAGTAAATGTGGGCGTGGTATGGGGCGTTCAGTTCGTCCATGAAAATCATCCTTTCCAAATGGTGGCAGCCCGAAAAAAACCGCCAGGGCTTGCGCGCTGGCGGTTTTTTAACAAGCGTTATGCGATAACGATTACTGAGGAGCCGCTTCCGCGCCTTCGGCAGCTTTCATCGACAGCTTGAGACGGCCGCGGTCGTCGGTTTCCAGAACCTTGACGCGCACTTGCTGGCCTTCTTTCAGGTAGTCGGCGACCGCGTTTACACGCTCGTTGGCGATCTGCGAGATGTGCAGCAGGCCATCCTTGCCTGGCATGACCTGGACGATCGCGCCGAAGTCGAGCAATTTGAGCACGACGCCGTCGTAGGTCTTGCCCACTTCGACCGAGGCGGTCAGTTCTTCGATGCGGCGCTTGGCTTCCTGGCCGGCGGCGGCGTCGACCGACGCGATGGTGACGATACCTTCGTCGCTGATGTCGATCTGGGTGCCGGTTTCTTCGGTCAGCGCGCGAATGACTGCGCCGCCCTTGCCGATGACGTCACGGATTTTTTCAGGATTGATCTTGATGGTGATCAGGCGCGGTGCGAAATCCGACAGTTCGGTTTTCACGTGCGGCATGGCCTTCTGCATTTCGCCGAGGATGTGATCGCGGCCTTCTTTGGCTTGCGCCAGAGCCACTTGCATGATTTCCTTGGTGATGCCCATGATCTTGATGTCCATCTGCAGCGCGGTAATGCCATTGGCGGTACCCGCTACCTTGAAGTCCATGTCGCCCAGGTGATCTTCGTCGCCCAGGATGTCGGACAACACGGCGAACTTGCCGCCTTCCTTGATCAGGCCCATGGCGATGCCGGCCACGTGTGCTTTCATCGGCACGCCCGCATCCATCAGCGCCAGGCAGCCGCCGCAGACGGACGCCATCGACGAGGAACCGTTCGATTCGGTGATTTCGGACACCAGACGAACCGAGTAGCTGAAGTCTTCAGGGTTGGGCAAGGCGGCGATCAGCGCGCGCTTGGCCAGGCGGCCGTGGCCGATTTCGCGACGCTTCGGTGTGCCGACACGGCCGGTTTCGCCGGTGGCGAACGGAGGCATGTTGTAGTGCATCATGAAGTCGTCGGTGTACTCGCCCATCAGCGCGTCGATCTTCTGGCTGTCGCGCGCGGTGCCGAGGGTGGCCACGACCAGCGCTTGCGTTTCGCCGCGGGTGAACAGGGCCGAACCGTGGGTGCGTGGCAGGATGCTGGTGCGGATCGCGATCGGACGCACGGTGCGGGTATCGCGGCCGTCGATGCGTGGCTCGCCGTTGAGGATCTGCGAACGCACGACTTTGGCTTCGATGTCGAACAGGACGTTGCCGACGTCGACATTGTCCGGCTGGGCGATGCCGGTGGCGGCAGCGTCGGCGGCCAGGGCGGCGTAGACTTCCTGGAACGAGGCTTTCAGCTTGGCGGTACGGGCAACCTTGTCCTTGATCTGGTAGGTTTCGTTGATGTTCGTTTCAGCCAGTTCTTTCACGCGGGCGATCAGCGCTTCGTTCTTGGCTGGAGCGGTCCACTCAACTTCCGGCTTGCCGCCGTCGCGCACCAGGTCGTGGATCGCATCGATCACGACTTTCATCTGGTCGTGGCCGTAGACCACGGCGCCGAGCATGATTTCTTCGGACAGTTGCTTGGCTTCCGATTCGACCATCAGCACGGCCGTTTCGGTACCGGCGACAACCAGGTCCATCTCGGACGTCTTGAGCTGGGTGGTGGTCGGGTTCAGGATGAACTGGCCGTTGGCGTAGCCGACGCGCGCGGCGCCGATCGGGCCGCTGAACGGGATGCCCGACACGCACAGGGCGGCGGAAGCGCCGATCATGGCGGCGATGTCCGGATCGATCTCAGGATTGACCGACAGC
The DNA here is from genome assembly GCF_011682155.1 of Massilia sp. CCM 8734. Lineage (NCBI taxonomy): Bacteria > Pseudomonadati > Pseudomonadota > Betaproteobacteria > Burkholderiales > Oxalobacteraceae > Massilia > Massilia sp. CCM 8734. Next base: position 43,583 of record NZ_WHJI01000005.1, on the reverse strand, counting down.
ACGTGGATGATGATCTGAACTTCGTTCAGGTAGCCTTCTGGGAACAGCGGGCGGATCGGACGGTCGATCAGGCGGCTGGTCAGGGTTTCTTTTTCGGAAGGACGGCCTTCGCGCTTGAAGAAACCGCCTGGGATTTTACCGGCAGCGTACGTTTTCTCGACGTAGTCGACCGTCAGCGGGAAGAAATCCTGGCCTGGCTTGGCGTCTTTGCGCGCAACCACGGTAGCCAGGACAACGGTGTCTTCGATCGACACCATGACGGCGCCGGAAGCTTGACGGGCGATTTCGCCGGTTTCCAGAGTAACTTGATGTTGGCCGTACTGGAAGGTTTTCGTAACTTTATTAAACATGGGTAATCCCTTTCTATTTGCCGACAGATTTTCAGGCGCTGTCGTCCACCTCACCACAGGCAACATTGCTTGTTGCCTTTACTACTTTTTCGGGACTAAAAATGCAAAAATGCCCGCGACAGCAAGCTGTGCAGGCATTTCTTGATCAACTTGAATCGGCAAAAATTACTTGCGCAGACCGAGTTTAGCGATCAGATCGCGATAACGGGTAGCGTCTTTGCTTTTCAGGTAGGACAGCAGGCTCTTACGACGATTGACCATCATGATCAGACCACGGCGCGAGTGGTGATCTTTCGCGTGGGCTTTGAAGTGGCCGTTCAGTTCGTTGATGCGTGCGGTCAGCAGAGCGACCTGAACTTCAGGGGAGCCGGTGTCGTTTTGCGCACGGGCGTTGTCCGCGATAATCGCGGCTTTGTTGATATTTTCTACGGTCATGATGATACCTTTCACATGCGGTGCACGAGTCGCAACCCGACACACCGTGAACTTCGATTGATGAACCAGCCAAAACGGCCAGACCCGCAAGTATATGCGAAAAGCGCCCGGGCTGCCAGAAAAGCTTGCGCCGCAACGGTGTCCAAGGGAGATTTGAGCTTCCCAACGGTGGCGATGGCGCAAAAAACCGGGCAAAACCGCTGTGCTTTCACGGCGACGCGCCGGCTCAGGACGCGTACATGGCAGCAATCGCTTGCTCGTCGTACCCTTCCGCCACCATGCGGGCGCGTACCGCCGTGACCAGGCTGTCGGGCTCGAATGGCACTTCTTCGGGCAACTTGCCCAGCGCGGTGGCCATTATTGGATGCTCAAGCACCGGATTGTCAAGGCCGAGCGATAGCCGCAGCTTGAACAACAGCAGGATCTCAATCGGCGTGCGCTTCAAGTCGCCAAAATCGAAAAAGATCTGTCTGGGGCTCTGCGGCTGGGAGCGGAACGTATGAATATCGCAAGCGCCCAGGCACAGCGGCGCCAGCAAGGCCGGGTCCGGCGTGCGCCAGGTGTCGAACAAGGCGCTGAGGATGGGTTCGGATACGGCATCGCCGCTGCCCTGCGGCACCGCTTCCCCAAGGAAGTCTGCCAACAAGCGAAACATGAAATGACAAACCGGGAAACGATCCGCATTTCCGACATACCCGCGCCGATGCGCAGACAGTTGCATGCGCGCGAGCGTGAACGCCTGCTCCTTGCAGCCGAGCACCAGCCCCAATGCCGTCAACAGGACGCTTTCGGGGCTCAGGGATTGCAAGGTTCTGCCTGAGTGACGGCGTTCAAACTTCGCATGGTTGGCCATATCGATCATTTGCTTCGTGTAACTAGCGGCAAATGCATGAACACCGGTGCTTGACGCCCAGCGTTTTTGTTTGATGCTGCTGATCTCGAACCAGCCCAGTGTCACCATGGCGCACGTGCTCAATGTCGAGCTGAGAAAAGAGGACTCCCACGCTTGCCGCGGCGGATCGGTTGGCTCAGGCGGAAACAGGGGCTGCACGATGGTCGTGCCACGGGAAGCGAAATGCATCAGCTCGCTGCGATAGGCCGACGCATCATTGCGCCGCATCTCCTCGATAAAACGCCAGTGCATTTTCCACGATTTTTCCCACTTCGGGTCGATACCCGGACCTTCGACTGTCGCCATCATGCATTCCTCAAAACGCGTTTAAGTGTTACGTCCAGTCATTTTGCCTGATCGGCGCCAGCGCGGCCAGAACCGCAAGTCGTGAAGATTTCATCCGGCTGGTGCATGATGGGGTTTTGAGCGATTCCAAGGTGGTTTTTATGCAAACACGAGCAAAAATGGCAATCCTGAGCGTGGTGCTGAGCCTGGCCGGCTGCGCGGCGATGATGCGCACCCCGCCTGTGCCAGGCGACACGCTCGACGTGGTGCGCGCCAAGTTCGGCGAGCCGACGGCGATCCACGCCCTGCCCTCGGGCCAGGTACTGGAATATGCGACCGGGCCGTTCGGCCAGTTCACCTGGATGGTGCGCATGGGGCCGGACGGCCGGCTGGCCGCGTTCGAGCAGGTGTTGGGCGACGTCGGCTTCGGGCGCATCAAGATCGACCAGGCGACCAGGGCCGACGTGCTGGCGACCGTCGGCCGCCCGGCCGAGCGCTCCTACCTGGCGCTGTCGGACCTCGAAGTGTGGTCTTACCGCTACAAGGAGAGCGGCGTGTGGAACTCGATGATGCACGTACACTTCGACCGCAACGGCATCGTGCGCAAGATGATCAGCGGACCGGACCCCATGTACGAGGAAAAGCGCGGCTTTTTCAGGGATTGACGCGCCAGCTTCCGGATCAGGCTGGAGGGTCGCTCATGAGGGCGACGATGGCCGCTTCGTCGAAGCCCTCGCTGACCATGCGCGCCCGCACCCGTGCGATCAACTCATCGGGAACGAAGGCGACTTCTTGCGGCAAGGCGCCGAGCGCCGTGGCCATCAACGGGTGGTCGATCACGGGATTGTCCAGGCCCAGCATCTGGCGCAGCTTGAACATCAGCAGGATCTCGATGGGAACGCGCTGCATGTCGCAAAATTCACGGAGGAACTCCCCGCGCCCATAGGGCAGCGAACGCATCGTGTGGATATCGCACACCGCGATACACAGGTCGACCAGGCTGGCCGGGTCGGGCGTGCGCCAGGCATCGAACAAGGCGTTCACAATCGGTTCGGACCATCCCTGTTTGTTTCCAAGCGGCGTTGGTTCCTGCAGGTAATCTGCCAGCAAACGAAACATGAACAGAAAAACCGGATAGTCGTAACCGTCCTGGAAGTAGCCGCGCCGGTGCGCTACGAGCTGCATTCGTGCAAGCGTCAACGCCTGCTCGCGGCATCCCAGCACCAAGCCCAATGCGGTGTACATCACAGCCTCGGCGTGCAGTCTTTGCAAGGTGCGGCCGATATACCGCTGCGGAAATTGCGCATGCCAGCTCATGCTGATGAATTGCTCCGTGTAGGCCGCGCTGAACACGTGCACACCCGTTGCGCTATCCCAGGCATTGCCTTCAATGCTCGCGATGTCGAATACACCGATTTTGACGCTGATGTACTTGTCCAGAACACTGCTCAGAAAGCCGCTTTCCCATCGCTCGCTTGGCGGATCGAAGGGTGGGTCCGGACGCATCGGCTGGACCAAGGTATCACCGTGCAGGGCAAAATTGTCGAGATTATCGCCATACAGGGATGCGGCATCGTCAAGCCGGTCGAGGTGAAACTGGCGGTTGGTTTGCCATATGGCGGCCCATTCGGGGTGGATGCCCGGCCGTTCGAACGTCAACATACATTCCTTCCTACGTAAAAGAGGCCGCCTATCCCGGCAGCTTGCGTGCGCAACCTTACCATCAAGCCAGCTCCCGGCCGGATTCCGGCAAGGGTGGGGGCCTGGTCACCCGCACCGGCGCTACTGTCCGATATGTGGGATGCGCTGGCATTGTCCGCAAGATGATCAGCGGAGCGGACCCGATGCACGAGGAACAGCGCGGCTTTGTCAGGGATTGAGGGGCGGCGCGCTCAGGGTCTCATCGGACCGCGTGACGGGAAACTCGAAACTGCGCATCATCCCGGCCCGGTCCTCGACCGACAGCACCACTGTCTTGAGGCCTTCGACCAGTTCGATTTTCGGCGTCGGTTCCTGGTACCAGGCGACCCAGTTGGTCGTGCTCTCGAACGTTTCCGGCCAATCCATCCCCAGCAAACTGGTTTCGAACAGGCGCGCGCCCGACTTGTTGAACACAAGGACGTGATAGGGATTGTGAATCTGCAGCTTGGACAGGCCGACGATGTACTTCGATGCCGGATCGATCCACAAATAGGTCAGCGCGGGCACCGGGCGGCGGAACAGTTCCGCGCCGGACTTGCTGTCCAGCACACGCAAGCTGGAATACGTATTCGTGGAAAGGAAGGGATTCTGGTCCGTTGTCATCATCTGCAAGCGCGCAGCGCGCGTCGGGTCGCTCCAGTCATGATGGTGCTCCACCCGCAGGGCTGCGGATGCGGCGCTCAGGTCGATCACCTTCTGGTAAGCGAAGCTGTCGGCGCGGGCCGCCGGAGCAGCGAGTGCGATGGAACAAAAGGCGATGGCGAGAAATTGCCTGCGATAGCGAGAGGTCATCAACGGTCATCCGGTAAGGTTAAGTTGCGCCGCGACTATACCATTACCCCCTTATGGCCACGCCGGCTATTCCCCGACGCGCCTGCCGGCCTGTTTGCCCGGCGCGCGTGGAGGCGGCGCGCGCCAGCGACTGTCGCTCTTGAGCAGCACGACCGCCTCTTGCAAAAAGCGATACAGGGCCGGTTGGCCGAGCGGCACCAGCATGCTGCGCTCGTACGATGCCGTGCGCGGCCGGCTGGCCACATGCAGCAGGGCCAGGTCGATGAGCTGCTCGTGCTTGAGCGCATCGAGGGTGGAACGGTCGACCACGGTAAAGTCCAGGCGCCGGTGCGCGCCGATCATTTGCAGCGCATTCTTGATCTGCGGCACATCGATGCGGGTGATGTCGCCGGTGGCAATGAGCGGCTCCAGGTCGGGAAAGCGGTGACCGCCCGGCGCACCGAAGCGCTTGCCGCGCAGCGAGTGCGGCCCGTCGTATTCCAGCGGCGCCGCGCGTGGCGACACCACCAGCGATTCATCGTCCATCAGCGGGCCGGTCCAGAAATAACGGGTGCGCTCCGGGTCGCCGAAAAAGCGCGGATGCACCCAGGAAACGACCATCGTCAGCTTCCCTTCCTGCAACAGCACGTCAAGCCGTCGGCGTGGAATATACACCGATTCGAAGCGGTAGCGCCCGCCGGACATCTCGCTCAGCCGGCTTGCCAGACGCGCGTTGAGTCCGGCGGAAGGCTGGCCCGGCACGAACCAGGGCATGTAGTCGTAATAGGTGGCCAGTTGCACAGTCTCGGCCGCTTGCGCGAGGCGCAGCGCCAGCACCGGCAACAACATCGGTAGCAGGAAAATTCTCAACCGCATGAGCACGCCATCGACTTATCCACCCGCTAGCCACTCCCATGCCGTGTTGAAAGAACAGAACATCCGCCCTATTTAACCACGCCCAGGCGGCAGGCGGCGCGCCTGGCGGCACCATGCGTACCGCCAGACGCCACTTTCACTAAACCATCAGAAGTGGCCAAGCCAATTTCTTTACGCGGATGAAACTAAAGATATACTCGGACCCATGGTCCCCGCCTTCACGCCCCCTTCCACCCGCCGCCGTTACGCCGCCATCGCACTGACATTGCTTGCGCACGCCTTGCTGGTGTTGGGCTGGCAATATGCACGCCGCATCCCGCCCGTCGATAACGATACGGGCCGGAGCATTCAATGGGTCACGATCACAGCGCCAACGGCGCCAGCGCCGACCGTCCCGCCGCTGCCGGCCCCCAGAAAAGCCGCCAGCGCGACTGCGAATGCGCCGGCGCCGCGCGCTGTCGCCGCCACGCCAGCGCCAGTAACGCCCGAGCGAGTGGCCGAGACGCCGCCCGAACTTGTCGTGCCGGATGATGCGCCAGCCGCGCCGGCGCCGAGTGCGGCCGAGATCATGCGGCAAGCCCGGCGCAGCATCGGCCAGATCGACCAGGACTTGCGCAAGGCCCATCCGGGGCAACCGATCAGCGCGCCGGTCAGCAATGGCGCAACGCGCCTGGCGCAGGGCTTGCAGGCGGCCGCCGACGCCGCCCCCAACCGCTGGTACGAGGCGCCCAAGGTCACCGAGATCATCGACCCCGGCCCGTACGCGCGGCGGCGCTACCGCGTGGTGGGAGCCAAGGGCACCTACTGCATCACGGTCGAATCGAACCACGCGCCGGACGGTCTGGATATCGGCAGCAAAGGCATCCAGCACAAGAAGACCAACTGCGAAGAAAGCGAGCAGGCCGCCACCAAGCAGGCATGGTGAAAGCGCGCGTCAGCCCGGATGCGCCAGCGCCACGCCGTGGCCGAGCGACAGTTCGAGCAGCGCGCCTTGGGTGTCGGAGGTGGCCAGTTGAAAGCGCGGTTGCGCCTTGACGCCGATTGCCGGTGGGGGGAGATAGCGATAAGCGCGCGGATGCGCCGTCATCAAGTCGCTTTGTAGCACTCCGTCCACGGCACGGTGGTCAGGGACTGGCCGTCGATCATGGTCCAGTTGGCGCCTGCGGCGAAGCTGACCCACAGTTTGTTCCTGCTCGCGTAAGCCATGCTGCCGTCATCGCCGACGAAGAAAGGGGGCGACTCGTTGCTCACGGCCTGGTCCAGATCCACGAGCTTGTCGGCCTTGCCACCGCTGGCGCGGTACAAGGCGGCTGCTTGTACTCCCCACTCCTGCGAATCGTCGCCACCGATGAAGTACAGGGTATGTCCTTGCGCACCGACCAGCACCACGTTGTACGGTGCGGGCGATCCGCCGAAATCGAGGTCCACCCTGGTCCAGGGCCCGCCAGCGCCGGCCTTGCGCACCAGATGGCGGCGCTGGCCGGTGGCGCGCGTGGCTAATTGCACGCCGTCGGCGCCGGTGTGCACGAAGGATTGCGCCGTGACGCCAGCGGCAAGCACGGGAGCGCCGCTGATCGCCTCCCAGGTCTTGCCACGGTCGGCGCTGCGTACCGTGCCAAAACTCGCGCCCACCACGATCTGGCCGGTGGCGCTGGTGCGGGCCCAGTAGATTTTCTGGAACGTGCAGGAACTGCCTTGCGCGGCGCCGGCGGCGACGCACAAACCGGCGAACATGAGCGAGGAGAAGCGCAGGCGGCTACTCCTGCGCATTGACCCGCTCGATCTTCGAGTGCAGCTTGTTCAGCCCTGACAGATAGGCCTTGGCCGAAGCGACGATGATGTCCGGGTCCGAGCCGACACCGTTGACGATCCGCCCCGAGCGCGACAGGCGCATCGTGACCTCGCCCTGCGACTGGGTGCCGTTGCTGATCGCGTTGATCGAAAACAGCACCAGTTCGGCGCCGCTGGCTGCTTCTTTTTCGATGGCGTTGACGGTGGCGTCGACCGGGCCATCGCCCTCGCCTTCGCAGGCGAACTCCTTGCCGCCGATTGCAAACACCACTTTGGCGCGCGGGATTTCGCCGGTTTCGGAGCGCTGCGAGAGCGACACGAAGCGGTAGTGTTCATCTTGCTGCGCGTGTTCTTCATCCGACACCAGGGCCATGATGTCTTCGTCGAAAATCTCGGACTTGCGGTCGGCCAGTTCCTTGAAGCGGGCAAAAGCGGCATTCACTTCAGCCTCGGATTCGAGCACGATGCCCAGTTCGCGCAAGCGTTCCTTGAAGGCGTTGCGGCCCGACAATTTGCCCAGCACGATCTTGTTGGCGGCCCAGCCCACGTCTTCGGCGCGCATGATCTCGTACGTTTCGCGCGCTTTCAGAATGCCGTCCTGGTGGATGCCCGATGCGTGCGCAAAGGCGTTCGCGCCCACCACCGCTTTGTTCGGCTGCACCGCAAAGCCCGTAATCTGCGACACCATTTTCGACGCCGCCACGATCTGGGTCGTGTCGATGCCCAGTTCCAGGCCAAAGTGGTCGCTGCGGGTACGCAGCGCCATGACCACTTCTTCCAGCGCGGTGTTGCCGGCGCGTTCGCCCAGGCCGTTGATGGTGCATTCGATCTGGCGCGCGCCGCCGATCATCACGCCGGCCAGCGAGTTGGCCACCGCCAGCCCGAGGTCGTTGTGGCAGTGGACCGACCAGATGGCCTTGTCGGAGTTGGGAATGCGCTCGCGCAGGCGACGGATGGTGGCGCCGAATACCTCGGGCACGGCATAGCCGACCGTGTCGGGGAAGTTGATGGTGGTGGCGCCTTCGGCGATCACCGCTTCGAGCACGCGGCACAAAAAATCTTCGTCGGAGCGGCTGCCGTCTTCGGGCGAAAATTCAATGTCGTCGGTGTACTGGCGCGCGCAGCGAATCGCAATCTTGGCCTGTTCGAGCACCTGTTCCGGCTCCATGCGCAGCTTCATCTGCATGTGCAGGGGCGAGGTGGCGATGAAGGTGTGGATGCGTTTGCGTTCGGCCGGCGCCAGCGCTTCTGCGGCGCGCGCGATGTCGCGGTCGTTGGCGCGCGAGAGCGAGCAGATGGTCGACTCGCGCACCGCACTGGCGATGGCGCGGATGGCCTCGAAGTCGCCCGGCGAGGCGGCGGCGAAGCCGGCTTCGATGACGTCGACGCGCATGCGCTCCAACTGGCGCGCAATGCGGACCTTTTCATCCTTGGTCATCGATGCGCCGGGCGATTGCTCGCCGTCGCGCAGGGTGGTGTCAAAAATGATCAGGCGATTCGAATTCGTCATGGCGGCTCCATTGGGCAGGGTAAAAAGGCGAGCTTGCGCCGGCCGCCATCGGATCGATGGTCAGCGGCGTTCGCTCTGGTCGACAGGTTCGTCGTCGGTTTGCACGATGCTCACCGGCTTGCCCTTGGCAAGGCGCCATGCGTACACCACATAACCGGACAAACCATAGATAACAAACAGCGGCATCAGCACTTTTGGCGGGTCGATCGAGACCAGCGCCAGCGCCAGCGCGATCAGGAACACGACGATGAAGGGCACCGACTTGCGGAAGTTGACGTCCTTGAAGCTGTAGAACGGTACATTGGTCACCATGGTCAGGCCGGCGAACAGCGCGATGCCCCACGAGATCCACGGCAGTTGGGAACCGGAAAACCCGAGGTCGGTCATCATCAGCACGAAGCCGGCCACCATGGCGGCGGCGGCCGGGCTGGGCAAGCCCTGGAAGAAGCGCTTGTCGACCACTTCGATATTGGTGTTGAAGCGCGCCAGGCGCAAGGCGGCGCCGGCGCAGTAGACGAAGGCGGCCAGCCAGCCGAATTTGCCGAGGCCGCGCAGCGACCATTCGTAGATCACCAGCGCCGGCGCGGCGCCAAACGAGACCATGTCGGCCAGGCTGTCGTACTGGGCGCCGAATTCGGATTGGGTGTTGGTCAGGCGGGCGATGCGCCCGTCGAGGCCATCGAGGATCATGGCGATGAAAATGGCCCAGCCGGCGTGTTCGAAGCGCTGGTTCATGGCCATGACGATGGCGTAAAAGCCGCAGAACAGCGCGGCCGTGGTAAAGGCATTCGGTAACAGGTAAATTCCCCGGCGCCGCATCGGGTTGCCTTCGGCATCGACCCGGCGGCCGATCTTGCTGAAGCGGGACAGTTTGCCGCCCTTCGCTTTCGGGACTGAGGGCTTTCTGCGGCGTGGGAAGGTCGGCATATGTTTCCGTTTCAAGTAATGGGATCGCTGCATCCAAGTAAGTGCGCATAAATTCTTGTAATTTCTGCACACTTACTTAGCCGCGTCCGAAGGTGGAGCGGCCGCCATGAAATTGGCTGGTTTCCCACTCATTATAGTGGGAGCACCGTCAACTTAGCGATCAGATACTTTTACTTGAATTTCACCTTTCCTACAAGACGCATCTGCAAGGTGGTTTCGCCCGGTTCGAAGCTTGGCTCGGCCACTTCGGTGCTTTCAGCCTTGGCGGAGCGCAACATCATCGGGGCGCTGTCTTGCTGGGCGTAGTTGCCCGAACCTTCGTAGTCCAGCGTATCGATCACCGCTTCGCTCATCTTGCGGCCCATCGCGCTGGCGATCGCGGCAACGCGCTCGTTCAGGTTCCTGTAGGTGGCGATCAGGCGCTCGTCGTCGAGCTTACGGATGGTAGCGGGCGCCAGGCCGAAGTTCAGGCCGTTCAGGGCCAGGACCTTTTGCACGGCGGCCGTCATTTTCGGCAGGTTGGCGAGGTTGGTGGTTTTTACTTCCAGATACTGGCCAACCCTCCAGCCGGTCGGCACGAGCGGGCGCGGCTGCGGCTGGCCGTCAGGACGGGGCACCACTTCCGGATAGATCGGGTAAGTGTAGTAGTTGACCGTTTTGAGGATCGCTTTCGGATCTTCGCGGCGCACGATGTCGGTGCCCTGCTTCATCTTCTGGTTGACGCGCGAGGCGGCGGCGGCTTTGTCCTTGTCCTGCTCTTCAATAAAGAAGGTGGCGACGACCTGGTCGTTCGGATGCGTGACTTCACCGTAGGCGGGAACGATCACCAGCGCGCCTGCGGTCGCGAGCGTGTTCTGGGCGAACGCTGGCAAGGCAAAGGCGACGGCGGCAATGAGTGCAATTTTTTTGAGGGACATGATTTTCTCCAGGTGAATGGCAAGCATGCGAGGTAGCGGTACCTCATCAGCTTGGTTAACCCGGACGATAACCGGAATCGGACGAACCACGTACCGTTGTAATCAAAATTTGCAAATTTGGGAAGGTTGCTTACATTTGGGATACATCGCTCCCGCGCGGCGGGAGCGATGCGGGCGACACTTAGTTCTTCGACTGATCGACCAGCTTGTTCTTGGCAATCCACGGCATCATCGCGCGCAGTTTTGCGCCAACTTCTTCGATCGGGTGCTCGGACGTCAAACGACGGCGCGAAATCAGGGTCGGGGCGCCGGCCTTGTTTTCCAGGATGAAGCTTTTTGCGTACTCACCCGTCTGAATATCTTTCAGGCACTGACGCATCGCATCCTTGGTCGCCGACGTCACCACTTTCGGACCCGTCACGTACTCGCCGTACTCGGCGTTGTTGGAGATCGAGTAGTTCATGTTGGCAATGCCGCCTTCGTAGATCAGGTCGACAATCAATTTCAGCTCGTGCAGGCACTCGAAGTACGCCATTTCCGGCGCGTAGCCCGCTTCGGTCAGGGTTTCGAAACCGGCCTTGATCAGCTCGACCGCGCCGCCGCACAGAACCGCTTGCTCACCGAACAGATCGGTCTCGGTTTCTTCGCGGAAGTTGGTTTCGATGATGCCGGCACGGCCGCCGCCGTTGGCCATGGCGTACGACAGGGCGATATCGCGCGCCGAGCCGGACTTGTCCTGGTAGACGGCGATCAGGTGCGGCACGCCGCCACCGGCTGCGTAGGTTCCGCGCACGGTGTGGCCCGGGGCCTTTGGCGCGATCATGATCACGTCGAGGTCGGCGCGTGGCACGACCTGGCCGTAGTGCACATTAAAACCGTGCGCGAAGGCCAGCACCGCGCCCTGCTTGGCGTGCGGCGCCACGTTCTCGGTGTACACCTGGGCGATGTTTTCATCAGGCAGCAAGATCATGATGATGTCGGCGGCTTTGATCGCGTCGTTGACTTCGGCAACTTTCAGGCCGGCTTGCTCGACCTTGGTCCAGGAAGCGCCGCCCTTGCGCAGACCGACGGTGACGTTGACGCCCGAATCGTTCAGGTTCTGTGCGTGCGCGTGGCCCTGCGAGCCGTAGCCGATGATGGCAACGTTCTTGCCTTTAACGAGGGAGAGGTCGCAATCTTTGTCGTAAAAAACGTTCATGATAATTTTCCTATAATTTTTGGTGTGGGACGTGCGCGCCCTGGATCAGGACCGTGGGCACGGATTAAACTTTGAGGATGCGTTCGCCGCGGCCGATACCCGATCCACCGGTACGCACCGTTTCGAGGATGGAGGCGCGGTCGATGGAATCGATGAACGCGTCGAGCTTGCCTTTGTTGCCGGTCAGCTCGATCGTGTAAGTCTTTTCCGTGACGTCGATGATGCGGCCGCGGAAGATGTCCGCCGTGCGCTTCATCTCTTCGCGTTCCTTGCCGACCGCGCGCACCTTGATCAGCATGAGCTCGCGCTCGATGTGCGCGCCTTCGGTCAGGTCGACCACCTTGACCACCTCGATCAGGCGGTTCAGGTGCTTGGTGATCTGTTCGATCACATCGTCCGAGCCGCTGGTGACGATGGTCATGCGCGACAGGGTGGCGTCTTCGGTCGGGGCGACGGTCAGGGTTTCAATGTTGTAGCCGCGGGCGGAAAACAGCCCGACCACGCGCGAGAGCGCACCGGCTTCGTTTTCGAGCAGGACAGAAATGATATGGCGCATTACAAGTCCTCCGAGCCGAGCAGCATTTCGGACAAGCCCTTGCCGGCCTTGACCATCGGCCAGACGTTTTCGGACTGGTCAGTGATGAAGTTCATGAACACGAGACGGTCTTTCATGCCAAACGCTTCTTTCAGCGCGCCATCGACATCGCCCGGCTTGTCGATCTTCATGCCGACGTGGCCGAACGATTCGGCCAGCATCGAGAAGTCCGGCAGCGAATCCATGTAGGACTCGGAATAGCGCGAACCGTAATCGATCTGTTGCCACTGGCGCACCATGCCGAGGAAGCGGTTGTTGAGCAAAATGATTTTCGGCGTCAGGTGATATTGCTTGCAGGTAGCCAGTTCCTGGATGCACATCTGGATCGAGCCTTCGCCGGTGATGCAGGCAACTGTCGCGTCCGGATTGGCCATCTGCACGCCCATGGCGTACGGCAAGCCCACACCCATCGTGCCCAAGCCGCCGGAATTGATCCAGCGACGTGGCTTGTCGAACGGGTAGTACTGGGCCGCCCACATCTGGTGCTGGCCGACGTCGGAGGTAATGAAGGCGTCGCCCTTGGTGATTTCCCACACCTTTTGCACCACCGACTGCGGCTTGATGACCAGGTCGGAATCGGCGTATTTGAGGCACTCGCGCCCGCGCCATTCGCCGATCTGCTTCCACCAGTCCTTGAGCGGCGCGGCGTTGACCTTGGCGTCGGCGGCGTCGAGCTGCGCCAAAAATTCGATCAGCACGTCCTTGACGTTGCCGACGATGGGAATATCGACCTTGACGCGCTTGGAAATCGACGATGGATCGATGTCCACGTGGATGATCTTGCGCGGGTTGGAGGCGAAGTGTTTCGGGTTGCCGATCACGCGGTCGTCGAAGCGCGCGCCGATGGCGATCAAGACGTCGCAGTGCTGCATCGCCATGTTCGCCTCGTACGTGCCGTGCATGCCGGGCATGCCGAGGAACTTGTCGCTTGAGGCGCGGTAGGCGCCCAAGCCCATCAGGGTGTTGGTGACCGGGAAACCGAGCTTGTCGACCAGCTTGTTCAGCTCGGGCGAGGCATTGGCCAGGATCACGCCGCCGCCGGTGTAGATCATCGGACGTTCGGCCTGCAGCAGCAATTGCACCGCCTTGCGGATCTGGCCCGAATGGCCCTTGTCGATCGGCTTGTACGAGCGCATTTCGATATCCTTCGGATAGTCGTAGGCGCATTTGTGCATGCTGATGTCTTTGGGGATGTCGACCAGGACCGGACCGGGACGGCCGGTGCGCGCAATGAAAAACGCTTTCTTGATCGTGGCGGCCAGGTCTTTCACATCCTTGACGAGGAAGTTGTGCTTGACGCAGGGACGCGTGATGCCGACGGTGTCGCATTCCTGGAATGCATCCTGGCCGATCGCGGTGCTCGGCACCTGGCCGGAAATGACGACCATCGGAATCGAATCCATGTACGCCGTGGCCAGGCCCGTGACGGCGTTGGTGACACCGGGACCGGAAGTGACCAGGGCCACGCCGACGGTGTTCGAGCTGCGCGAATAGGCATCTGCCGCATGCACGGCGGCCTGTTCGTGGCGTACCAGGACGTGTTGGAATTTGTCTTGCTTGAAGATGGCGTCGTAGATATACAGTACGGCGCCGCCTGGATAACCGAAAACGTGTTTAACGCCTTCTTCCGCCAGACAACGGACAAGTATTTCGGACCCCGTGATGGTGGCCGATGATTCGTTGTTCATGATACATTCCTTTCAAGACCCATTGGGAGGTGATCGGATGCTCTTTCCTAACGAAATTCGCGTGGCGCGACAGTGCTCAGGCTTCCCTTCTTTCTGCGGTCACGGCGATCTTTCACGTACCCATAGATACGTTACGAACCGACGCTAAACGCAACTCGTTTGGCGTGAGTTTCTGTAGCGATTACTGCGAACCTCTCGCGCTTGTGGCGCGGGTTAGAGCAAACTGCCTACATATGAAAGCGCGTCAGGTCGAGCTTGGCCTTGTGTGGCGTTTTCGACTTGACCATACAGCTTCGGGGTTGCAAAGCGTCATATACCTTACTGCGTTGCACCATTGCGGTCAAGTTAAATCGGTCCGGCGTTGCCGCTTTCGCATCGCCGGGCAGGGCTGCAATGGTAAATACCATGCAAACAGGTCCATTCTTTGCTAGCATGCGTCAGTTTTCTCCAATGCCACAGGCTATGTCCCTGCGGCGCGTCCCTTCCCACCCTCGTTCGCATGGCCACAGACAAAGAGTTATCCGATTTTCTTGAGAATGTCGAACGGCGCGCCTTCAAGCAAGCCGTGTACGCCGTGCGCAAGGATGAAGCTGCGCTCGATATCGTGCAGGACGCGATGATCAAGCTCGCCGAAAAATACGGAGACAAGCCGGCCGCCGAGCTGCCGATGCTGTTCCAGCGCATTTTGCAAAACACCATCCTCGATTACTTCCGCCGCGAAAAAGTGCGCAATACCTGGGTCAGCCTCTTCTCGGGCATGGGCCGGCGCGAGGGAGAAGACGAAGAATTTGATATACTTGAATCGTTTGAGGCGGAACAAGGTTCGGCCTCAGCGGAGTCGAGCGCGGATCAGGTCGAGCGCCAGCAGACCTTGAGCCTGATCGACGCCGAAGTACAAAAACTGCCGGCGCGTCAACGGGAAGCCTTCCTCATGCGTTACTGGCAGGACATGGACGTGGCTGAAACAGCCGAAGCGATGGGATGTTCCGAGGGAAGTGTCAAAACGCACTGCTCGCGAGCGACTCATACCCTCGCCGAATCGCTGAAAGCCAAGGGAATAAAATTATGAACACCGACGATCTGAACTTTGCGTACAAAGTACGCCACGCCCTGAACGACCATCTCGACGCGCTGCCCGCTGAGACGACCGACCGCCTGGCGGCCGCGCGCAAGGCCGCCATGGCCCGCAAGAAGCCGCACGCCCCGGTCAAGGTCGCGCAAACCCAGCTGGCCGGCAATATCGGCGCCCTGTTCTCGTTTTCCTCGCTCGGCCGCATGAGCGTGGCCATTCCACTGATGGCGCTGGTCGCTGGCCTGGCCGGCATTTATCAGTACGAAGAACAGCAGCGCCTCGAAGAAATCGCCGAGCTCGACGCGGCTGTGCTGTCCGACGAGTTGCCGCTGACTGCCTACCTGGACCAGGGCTTCAACGCCTACCTCGCCCAGCGCGCCCAATAAGGATGACGCGCGCGACTTCGTCCCGGCCCTTGCTGGCGCTTGCGCTTGCATTGTTGACAACAAGCGGCATCGCCGCAGCCCAACTGGCCGCACCGGCACCCGCCGGCGCGCCCTTGCCGGCACCGGCCGCCGTGCCGCCGGGGCAGCCGGCAAAGCCGGTCGTGGCGCCCATTTCCACGCCGGCGCCGGCGATTGCCGCCAAGCCCGCACCGGTGGCGGGCAAGCCCATGTGGAAAGACCTGTCGCCGCCCCAGCAAGTCGCGCTCGACCCGCTCAAGGGCGAGTGGGACCGCATGGAGTCGGTGCGCAAGCAAAAATGGCTTGATATCGCCAACCGCTATTCGTCCATGAAGCCCGATGAGCAAGTGCGCATGCAGGAGCGCATGCGCGCCTGGACCCGGCTCACGCCAGACGAACGGCGCGTGGCCCGCGAAAACTACACGCTGAGCAAAAAGATCGACAAGAGCCAGAAATCGGCCGAATGGGAAAAATACCAGCAGTTGCCCGAAGAAGAAAAGAAGAAGCTGGCGCTTGACGCCGCCGCCGCCAAAAAGCAGGTAACCAACTTGCCGCCGGCGACGCAGCTCAAGCCGCTCGCGCCGAGCAAGCCGCCACCGGCTGGCTGTCCGCCTGGCACCATCCGCAACGCCCCGGCGGCCGTGCCGCGCTGCATCGCGAGCCCGTCGGCGGGGACGCCGCTGGCTGTGCCGGCCATCACCGCCCCACCTACCACAGCGCCGACCGCCCCTGCGCCGGCCAATCCCCTTTCCAATGCAAAATAGTAAGACCCCGGTTGCCACGCCCACCCTGAAACGTCGTCTGATCTGCATGGTGTACGAGCTGTTCCTGCTGACCGCCGTGGTCATGTTCGGCCTGCTCGTTTTCCTGCTGATCACGCAGAAAATGAGCCAGGGCGTGATCGAGCATGGCCGCACGGTCGTGCTGTTCCTCGTGCCGGGCGCCTATTTCATCTATTCCTGGACCGGCAGCGGCCATACGCTGGCCATGAAAACCTGGCGCATCAAACTGGTCAAGGTCGGCTATGCGACAGTGCCGCTCAAGGCTGCCGTGGTGCGCTACCTGCTGGGCTGGGGCTGGGTGCTGCCGGCGCTGCTTATCTGCTGGCGCTTTCACCTGACCGGCAAGAGCCAGGTGGCGATCGCGCTGGCGATCAATATCGTGGCGTGGGGCATGACCGTGTTTCTCGACAAGGACCGCCAGTTCCTGCACGACAGGCTGGCCGGCACCCGCCTCATTTCGCTGCCCAAGCCGGTCAAGGCCGACAAGGCGGCCAAGCCGGCCCAGGCGTGATCACGGGGGCGACATGAGCGAGGCCTTGTGTCCCCTGTGCGGCCGGCCCCTCGGCACACGCAATGTCGACCGCCATCACCTGATCCCCAAGACCTACAAGGGGCGCGAGCAGTTCGATATTCACAAGATCTGCCACCAGAAAATCCATTCGACCTTCACCGAGCATGAATTGTTCAAGTCCTTCCATACCTGGGAGGCCTTGCGGGAGCACGAGGATATCCGGGCGTTTATCGATTGGGTCGCAAAGAAGGACCCGGCGTATTTCTCGCGCAATGTGCGCTCGAATAGCAAAAAGAAGCGTCGAGCATAATCCACTTGGCTCTTCATTATCAATCGGTTAATATCTTGCTTGAGAAGGCTTAGGTTGGGCTTCCTTCTATCATAAGACCAGTCTGATCGATTTCCTTCTCACCTTAAAACGGATCATGGTTCGCGCCTGAATCCGTTTTTCTATTTGGACCAGCATGCTTCCCGTTTTTTCCGAAACCCACGCGATTTTCTTGCGGCGCCGCTCGACACTGTTTATCCCCGCCGGCACCGGGCATCTGCCCGAAACCTTCCTGCAAGCCTTCGACCTCAACCTGGCCGTACTCGGTTACGTTGCCTCGCTGCGCCTGCGCACGCGCCTGCGGACATTGACGGCGCAGGCGCTCACTGGCGTTCAGACTTGGCTATGGGCCATCCTGTCCACGCAAGTGGGCGCAGATCGCCAGCACACGCCACTGTTCCGGCACTTTCCCGATGACGTACCAAGCGACACCGGCGCGCTGTGGATACGCAAGGTCCTGACCCATTTCATGCAGGCCGAGGAACAGCCCTGCCTGCACTGCGGCCAGCGCAACACGACGCATGTGCTCAAGCCATGCCAGCACGTCGTGTGCGATGCCTGTTTCGACGGAAGCAATTACAGCGCCTGCCCCGTCTGCGAGCACCATGTCGACCGGACCTCCCCTTTCTTCACGCCTGACCAGGCGCTGCCGCTGCCGGCCGAGCGTGTACGCCTGAAACTGCTCCGCCTCGGTGATGACCTTGACGCTGGAGTGCGGGCGCTGGTGCTGTCGATGTGCGAACGCAAGCAGGTAATGTCGCCGCTCGATACGGGCGACTTTACAACGCTGGTGAGCGACTACGGACTGGACGTGCTGGCGTCGATTCCCGGACGGATTCCAGTGCGGGAAAATATCGCCCTGCTGTTCGGCACCTTGCTGCAGCGCTGCGAGCCTGGTGCGGTAATGGCGGCTGCGGCAGCCCATATCAACACCGCCACCGACGTGATCCGCCTGATTGCCGCTTACTCCGGGGCCGATCCCGCCTTGCACAAGCAGATCAGATACAAGCAGGTCCCAACGTCGCAAGTGAGAGGCATCAAGCGCTTTGCCGCCTACTATGGACCGGGGGGATTCGGACATGAGCAGTCAACGTGCATGCTCGAGGTACACGTCAAGCGCTTCAAGGTGGCCAGACTGAGCCGCCCTCTGCGCCGCGAGCTGCTCGGTTTGCTGGACCGTTTGCCAGTTCAATCGCTGGTCGAAGACATGCTGCGTCATCAGTCTTACTGGGTATGGGTTGGCCAGTTCCTCCATCCCGATGAATATCGGAAGCGCTATCCGCAGGTGGCATTCGCCTTCAGCGTAATCCGAAAAAAGGGGGTGGATGGTACGCCCGCGCCAGCGTTTGAAACCTACTACACGAAGCTGGAAAAAGCGGTCATGCGCAAGGATGCCAGCGCCATGATCGCGCTGCTGCGGCAGCGGCCGGGCGAACTGGCGCGGCGCTTCGACCACGCCTTGCGCGTGGCCGACGGCGACAGTGCTGCGAGCGCACAACTGCTGGCCGCCTTCGCGACCTGCGTGGCGCAGTTTTCAACGCCGGTCCTGCTCACCTTGTGCGCCCTGCTACCCACCCGCGCCCACGTCGGCAGCACCCGGATCTTTTGGCCGGCAAGCAACATCGTGACAGGCGTGGTCGCGCCCGACCATCGACCGGCCTTGCCAAAAGCAGTGATCGACCAATCGCTGGCCCTGATCGAGCGCGCGCTGCTGGCGCGTTTCTCGGCCAAGCCGCATTTCGGCGACTTCCTGATCGATGTTGCCTTGACCGACATCATGGCGCCGTTCAACGAGCGCACGGCAAGCCGCTCGGCTGTTCAGTTGCCGCGCGGGTCCACGCTGGCAGTCCCCCAAGGCAAGAAAGCGCGCCTGTTCCTGCACTGGTGCGAACCGCAGGACGGCGACGCTTATGCCAACTCCGACCTCGATCTGGGGGTCGGATTCTACGATGAAGATTGGAAGCTTGTCGGTGAATGCTCATACTGCGAGCTCACCTGGCGGGGACGCGATGGCGAAACCATTGCCATCAGTGCCGGCGATCTGCGCAACGCGCCCTTTCCCGATGGCGCGACCGAGTTCATCGACCTCGATTGCGAGCTGGCGCGCCGTCATGGCGTGCGCTATGCGGTCATGGAGATCAACAATTATTCCGGCTTGCCCTTCGAGGCCCTGGAACATGCGTTCGCCGGCCTGATGTTCCGCGACGACGTGCAGGGCGCGCACTTCGACCCACGCACGGTGGCGTTGAGGTTCGACCTGCAAGGCCAGAAAGGCGTATTCATGCCCATGGTGTTCGACCTGGAGCAGCACCGCTTGCATTGGCTGGATGTGTATTCGGGGGATGGCTTCGAATACAACGACGTGGAAACGTCGGACACGGCCGTCAAAACCGTCTGCCCCGCCATGATCGCCTACTTCGCCAGTGGCGTGCGCACGAATATGGCCGGGCTGGCCCTGCTGCATGCCGCTGCGCGTGGGCAGCGCGTCATCTTGCGGGGCGACGGCATGCAGGCGATGGTGCGCCGCGACGGTGAGGACAATGCCGGCTTCCTGGCGCGCCTGCGCGCGTGGAACGCGAACGAGGTGGACGTCGTCACGATCCTGCCGCAACAGCCGCTGTTTGCCGCCTTGCTCGACGCCGACATCGTGCTGCCCGAGAACAGCGTCGTGTACGCGCTCAGGCCCGGTGTGACGGCGGCGGCCATCGCCGCCAGCGACCTGATTTCCTGATACGTGTCGGCCCTCAGGAGCGCTCGTAGTCGCGCAGGTAGCGCCACTGCCAGCTACACGTTATCGGGGTCGTCGATTCGTTTCCAGTTGACGCCGTCGAACACCAGCAGCCAACGCTCCGCGACAACAAGTAGTTGTCCATCTGCGGAATCGAGCGCGACGCACGAAAAACTCCCCTGTTTCGTGTCAATCGCGTGCAGGCCATCGGGTTCGAGCCGATACAACCCCTTGAGGCCACCGACGTAGACCAGCCCGTTGAAGGAGGTAAGCGCGTAAAAATCGTCGTTCACGCCGGTCTGCAACGCCTGGAATCCCTTGTCATTGCCGCGCAGCAGAACGCCTGGCTCGCCGGCCGCGTAAGTCCAGCCATCAGCGGCACAGTGAACGCAATGTAGATTTGCATTGGTCGGCGATTCGACCTCAATCCACGTCGCGCCATCGAATCGAAAAATCAGGCCCGCTCGCCCCACACAGTAAATCTCCTGTTCCGACAAACCATCGATTGCATTCATATTGCGTTGCGTATTGCTGGCGGCGACCAGGGCTTGCTTGATCGGCAATCCCTGCTTCATGTAGTCGCCAAGATCGAACGCTTTCAATCCTTGATCGAGAATTGCCCATTTCCCCGAGCTGCGGCGGAAGACCTTGCCGCCAAAGCCGCACACATACAATGCAGTGCCGATCTGTTTCACGTCCGTTAATGACGCAATGCCATGTCCATCCTCCGCGCCCGGCAGCACCCCATCGTCGGTGGCCTTGGCGCCTGGCCAATACAGGCCGACGATACCGCTTCCTTCTTCAAGCGCGATGGAGGCCCGTCTTGCTTCAGTCGGCGTGGGGCGCATGACGCAAACCGAACTGACTTGCCAATCGCGCTTTTGGTAGATCCATTTTCCCTGCACGTACCACTCTATGATGCCGAGATCGTATTCATCGATGGGCTGCGAATCCAATCTGCAGGAAAACAGGTAGATATCTTTTTCGACAACGCAGCCATCCAAAAAGGTGACCGAAGTTTTTGTACTATCCATTTAAATTCCTCGCGTTATCACAGAATCCCAAGCGATTCTTACGATCGGCTACCTGCCGATGAATCGCGAGCAAGCCGACCGGTTCGTCCAAGTGATCGCCGCTGCGAGCGCAGCAGTCTGATCGTGACCAGCAATCTGCCGTTCGGGCAGTGGGATACGACGTTTGCGCAGGAAACCACCTTGACTACAGCGCTGCCGGACCGCCTGCTGCACCGCGCGCACATCGTGCCGATCACGCGCGAAAGCTACCGGATCAAGCATCAGCGCCAGGCCGGCACGAGGCGCGCAAGCGAGGTCACGGAAATTGCTTGAACACATGGTGTGTTCGGTGACAGAGGTGATTCAGTCTTAAATCGCTGGCACTACGAATACTGTATCAGTTTTGAATCAACGTTGACACCAGCGATTTGATTTCGTTGTGTTGTTACGGAGCAGGCCTCAGAAGCGCTCGTAGTCGTGCAGGTAGCGCCACTGCCCCGACGGCAGGCTGGCCATCGGCACGCGGCCGATGCGCAGGCGCTTGATGCTGACAATGCTCAGGCCCACCAGGCGGCACATGTGCATCAGCTGGCCGGGCTTGACGTTCTTGAGCGCGAAGCGCAGGCGCGTTTCGTTCTGCCAGCTGACCTTCATCGGCGGGATTTCCTTGCCGTTGAAGGTGAGGCCGTGATTGAGCAGCGCCAGGCCGCCTTCACGGATGTCGCCTTTGACTTCCACCACGAACTCCTGCTCGACGCGCGCGCCTTCATCGACGAGTTTGCGCGCCACGCGGAAGTCCTGGGTGAACACAACGAGGCCGCTGGCCTTGGTCTCCAGCGGGGATGTCAATGTCAGTCCGCTCAAGTGGCGCTTCAGGAAGCGCTGCTTGCCATGTTCGGCCACCAGCAGGTTTTCTTGCGTGAGCAGGTTCAGGGCCGCTTCGGCGTCCGAGTCCGCCCCGGCGCTGTAGCCGGCCGGCTTGTGGAACAGGATAGTCACCGGCGCCAGTTCGACCAGGGTGGCGTCGGCGTGGATGACGACGTCCTGCTCGTCGGCCACGCGCGCGCCGGCTTCTTCGACGACCACGCCGTCAACGCTGATCCATCCTGCGGCGATGTACTTGTCGGCTTCCGCGCGCGAGCACGGCATCATTTCGGAAACGCGCTTGGCGAGGCGGATGGTGGAATCGGTCATGAAGCTTGGTGCCAGTCTTTAAAAAATGTGGTGAATACGGCGACGACGCGCTCGACGTCGGCGGCCGTGATGTTGAGGTGCGTGACCAGCCGCGTATGCTGGCCGACGGTGGCGCGGATATGCTCGCGCGCGAGCGTGGCGCGCAGGGCCTCGCAAGCCGCTGGCGGCACCTCGATGTAGAAAATATTGGTCTGCGGCGTGGCCACCTTGAGCTGGGTGATCTGCGCCAGTGCGCGCGACAGCCTGGCCGCATTCGCATGGTCATCGGCCAGGCGCTGCACGTTGTGCTCCAGCGCATAAAGACCAGCGGCTGCGATCAAGCCGGCCTGGCGCATGCCGCCGCCGAGCATCTTGCGCCAGCGCTTGCCCTGTTCGATAAACGCTCTGTTCCCCAGCAAGACCGAACCGACCGGCGCCCCGAGGCCCTTCGACAGGCACACCGACACGCTGTCGAACCCGGCGCAGGCCTCGCGCAGGCTGATGCCCTGCTTGACGGCGGCGTTGCAGATGCGCGCGCCATCAAGGTGGGTGGCCAGGCCGCGCGCATGCGCGAGCGAGGTGGCCGCCGCCATGTAGTCGGCGCCGAGCACGCGCCCGCCGATGGTGTTTTCCAGCGCCAGCACGCGGGTGCGCGCAAAGTGCATGTCGTCGGGCTTGATGTAGGCGTCGATGTCGCTTAGTGCGATGCTGCCGTCCGGCTGGTTGGCGATCGGCTGCGGCTGGATGCTGCCCAGGACCGCTGCGCCGCCACCTTCGTACTTATAGGTGTGCGCTTCCTGGCCGACCAGGTATTCGTCGCCGCGCGCGCAATGCAGCAGCAGCGCGATCAGGTTGCTCTGCGTGCCGGACGGCGCGTACAGGCCGGCCTCGAAGCCGAACATCCCGGCGGCGGTATCCTGCAAGCGATTGACGGTGGGGTCGTCGCCGTACACGTCGTCGCCCACGGGCGCAGCGTGCATGGCGTCGCGCATGGCGTCGCCCGGTTGGGTGACGGTGTCGCTGCGCAGGTCGATCCAGGGTGTGGCGTGGCTCATGTCGTCGATTCGGCTTCGGCTAAATGCTGCGTGTAGAAACGCTCGCCCATTTCTTCCAGGCCGAGCGTGGCGAGGACTTCCCGCAAGCGTTCGGTGGGACGCTTGCGCGGCAGGTTCTTGTAGCTGGCGATGATCAGCTCATTTTTCATCGAGTGCTCCCAGCCCACCAACTCCGTCACGTTGACCTGGTAGCCGTGCGCTTCGAGCTGCAGGCAGCGCAGCACGTTGGTGACCTGGCTGCCGAATTCGCGCGTATGCAGCGGGTGGCGCCAGATTTCGGTCAGGGCGCTCTTGCCCAGGTCCTTGCCCTTGTTTTTCTTGAGGACGGTGGCCACTTCGGCCTGGCAGCACGGCACCAGCACCATGAATTTGGCGCGCTTTTTCAGGGCGAAGTCGATCGCGTCGTCGGTCGCCGTGTTGCAAGCGTGCAGTGCGGTGACGATGTCGATTTGCTCCGGCAGCTTGTCGGAGCGGGTCGATTCGGCCACCGACAAATTCAGGAACGACATGCCGGGAAAGCCCAGCTTGTGCGCCAGCGCGGTCGACTTTTGCACCAACTCTTCGCGCGTCTCGATGCCGTAAATGCGCGAGCCGTCATCCAGGCCTTTGAAAAACAGGTCGTACAGGATGAAGCCAAGGTAGGACTTGCCGGCGCCATGGTCGACCAGCGAAATGGCGGCGTGATCTTCCTGAATCTCCTTGAGCAGCGGCTCGATGAACTGATACAGGTGGTACACCTGCTTGAGTTTGCGGCGGCTGTCCTGATTGAGTTTGCCGTCGCGCGTGAGGATGTGCAGTTCCTGCAGCAGCGCGATCGACTGGCCCGGACGGATCTCGGGCGCCAGCGTTTCAGCCGGCTTTGCCTTCTCGGCCGTGCTGTCAGCGCGCTTCATCGATCCACGCCGCTTGTATCGCTTCGAGTACCTTCTCGCCGCCGCGCGTGCGGTCGTCGTCGAAGCCGTCGAGTTCAAGCACCCAGTTGTGCAGGTCGACGAAACGCACCGCGGCCGGATCGACCTCGGGGAATTTGTCGCACAGCGCTTCGGCGATGGCCGTAATGTCGCTCCATTTCATGGTGCTCTCCCGATCAATGGTTCTTTTCAGCCGCATGATTGATCGTGTACTTCGGAATCTCGACCACCAGGTCTTCGGTTCCCACGATCGCCTGGCACGACAGGCGCGAGACGCTCTCTAGGCCCCACGCGCGGTCGAGCAGGTCTTCTTCTTTTTCTTCGGGCTCGTTGAGCGAGGCATAGCCCTCGCGCACCAGCACGTGGCAGGTGGTGCAGGCGCAGACGCGGTCGCAGGCGTGCTCGATTTCGATATCGTTTTCGAGCATGATGTCGCACACCGACTTGCCGGCGGGCGCCTCGATGACGGCGCCTTCAGGGCAGAAGACGGGATGGGGAAGGAATACGATTTGGGGCACGGTGATTGTCCTGGTAGTGTGTTCGTGGGACCCGGCAGTGCCGGGTCCGGGGTGTTCAGACTTCGTCGAGCGTTTTGCCGGCCAGCGCGCTGCGCACGCTCTGGTCCATGCGGCGCGACGCGAATTCTTCGGTGCCGTGGGCCAGCGCATCGACCGCGGCGTGCAGGGCAACTTGTTTTTCCGCCGGCTCGCCGTCGTCGATGTTCGATGCGGCCAGTGCGGCGCGCACGCTGGCCATCAGCGTGCCTACCGAGCCGCGTTCGTCGGCGGAGAGCAGCGCGGCGTCGCCATCGAGGGCCGACTGCGTGGCCAGCAGGATACGCTCGGCCTCGACCTGTTCTTCGCGCAGCGCGCGCAGCACCATGTCGCCTTGCGCCGAGGTGTACGAATCCTGCAGCATGCGCGCCACTTCATCGTCGGCCAGGCCGTACGATGGCTTGACCGTGATCGACGCTTCCACGCCGGAACGCGTTTCGCGCGCCGCCACCGACAGCAGGCCATCGGCATCGACCTGGTAGGTGATGCGGATGCGCGCGGCGCCGGCCACCATGGGGGGAATGCCGCGCAGCTCGAAGCGCGCCAGCGAACGGCAATCGGACACCAGTTCGCGCTCGCCCTGCAGCACGTGCACCGCCAGCGCGGTCTGGCCATCCTTGAAGGTGGTGAATTCCTGCGCGCGGGCGCACGGAATGGTCGAATTGCGCGGGATGATTTTTTCGACCAGGCCGCCCATGGTTTCGATGCCGAGCGAGAGCGGAATCACGTCGAGCAGCAGCCAATCGTCGCCGGCGGCGCGGTTACCGGCCAGCAGGTTGGCCTGGATCGCGGCGCCCAACGCCACCACTTTATCGGGATCGATGTTCGCGTGCGGGATGGTCTTGAAAAATTCGGTAACCGCGCGCCGCACGTGCGGCATGCGGGTGGCGCCGCCGACCATCACCACGCCGTCGACATCGTCGACCGACACGGAAGCGTCGCGCATGGCTTTTTTGATCGCGGTCATGGTCTTGTTGACCAGGTGCTTGGTGATGTCGGCAAAGACTTCGGCGCTGATTTTCACCTGCACGATCTCGCCGGAGTTGAGGATGGCGTCGATGGTGGTGTCGACGTTGGTCGACAACAGTTCCTTGGCCTGGCGCGCCTTGACCATCAGGACGGCCGTGTCCTCGTCCGACAAGGGGGCCAGTCTGGCTTGCTCGCAGATCCAGCAGAACAGGCGGTGATCGAAATCGTCGCCGCCCAGGGCCGAATCGCCGCCCGTGGACAGCACTTCGAACACGCCCTTGGACAGCTTGAGGATCGAAATATCGAAGGTGCCGCCGCCAAGGTCGTAGACGGCGAACACGCCTTCGGAGCCGTGATCGAGGCCGTAGGCGATTGCCGCTGCGGTCGGCTCGCTCAAGAGGCGCAGCACGTTCAGGCCGGCCAGTTGGGCCGCGTCCTTGGTGGCCTGGCGCTGGGCGTCGTCGAAATAGGCGGGCACGGTGATGACCGCGCCGACGAGTTCGTCGCCGAGCGAGTCTTCGGCGCGCTGGCGCAAGGTGGCAAGGATCTGGGCCGAGATTTCAACCGGGCTTTTGATGCCGGCCACGGTCTTGATCTGCACCATGCCGGGCGAATCCTGGAAATCGTAAGGCAGGTTTTCGGCGTAGGCGATATCGGCCAGGCCGCGCCCCATGAAGCGCTTGACCGAGACGATGGTGTTCTTGGGATCGGTGGTCTGGTGGGCCTGGGCCTTGTAGCCGATGTTGGCGTGGCCGTTCGGCAGGTAGCGCACGATGGACGGCAGCAGCGGTCGGCCTTCTTCGTCACTCAACACTTCGGGATTGCCGCTGCGCACGGTGGCGACCAGCGAATTGGTGGTGCCCAGGTCGATGCCGATGGCCAGCCGATGCTGGTGCGGCGCGGTCGACATGCCGGGTTCTGAGATTTGCAAAAGTGCCATGTGATTACCGATTTCTTGTTATGTGCTAAGGCCGGCGTCGTTCCCGCGCAGGCGGGAACCTAAGTCCGTCAATCAGCCTGCGGCTACAGTACCAACTTGGGTTCCCGCCTGCGCGGGAACGACGCGGGCACGTCTGGCGCAAGCGTCCAAGGCGTGCTTACTGCTCCAACGCGTCAAAGGCGAAGCTGAGCTCTTCACCGAATTTTTCCAAAAACATCAGCGCCCTCACCCCCTGCGCCGCTTGCTCGTAATCGCCCGTGTCAAGCTGCCCGCCGATCTGGACCAGGCGCGAGGTGCGCTCCTGCTTGACCTGCTCGTCGAGTTCTTCCAGCGCGCTGAGGTCCTTGCCTGCTCGCGCGTCGCCGAGCGCCTCGCGCCATTCCATCTGCTGCATCAGGAACGCCATCGGCATGGCCGTGTTCGACTCCGTTTGCAGGTCGACGCCGTTTTGCTCGCACAGATACTGCGCGCGCTTCTGCGGATTTTTCAGGGTCTGGTAAGCCTCGTTGGCGCGCGTGGCCCATTGCATGGCGACCCGTTTTTCGGCGTCGGTGGCGTTGACGAAGCGGTCGGGGTGGACCTGGCCCTGGACGTCGCGGTAGGCGCAATCGAGGGCGCCCGTGTCGAGCGAGAAACGGGGCGGCAGGTTGAAGAGATCGAAGTGATTCTGCATGGGTGCGACTACCTGACCGCGGTCAGATGCGGAAGCTTTCGCCGCAACCGCACTCGTCCTTGACGTGCGGATTGTTGAAGCGGAAGCCTTCGTTCAAGCCCTCGCGCGTGAAGTCGAGCTCGGTACCGTCGATGTACGGCAGGCTTTTCGGGTCGACAAAGACCTTCACGCCATGCGACTCGAAGACATTGTCTTCGGCCGCCGCTTCATCGACATATTCGAGCTTGTAGGCCAGGCCCGAGCAGCCCGTGGTGCGCACGCCAAAACGCAATCCAACACCCTTGCCGCGACGTTCAATATAGCGGTTGATGTGCTTGGCTGCTTTTTCGGTCAGTGTGATTGCCATGTTTCCCTCCGCGTGTGACGGCGCTTAAGCGACAGCAGGATGCTTGGTCTTGTAGTCCAACACGGCCGCCTTGATCGCGTCTTCCGCCAGGATCGAGCAGTGAATCTTGACCGGCGGCAGTGCCAGTTCTTCGGCGATCTGGGTGTTCTTGATCGACAGCGCCTGGTCCAGGGTCTTGCCCTTGACCCATTCGGTCACCAGCGACGACGAGGCAATCGCCGAGCCGCAGCCGTAGGTCTTGAATTTGGCGTCTTCGATCAGGCCATCGGCGCCGACCTTGATCTGCAATTTCATCACGTCGCCGCAAGCCGGCGCGCCAACCATGCCGGTGCCGATCGTTTCGTCGCCCTTGTCGAAGGCGCCGACGTTACGTGGATTTTCGTAGTGGTCCAACACTTTGTCCGAGTATGCCATGGTAAAACTCCTTCAATATTCAATACGGTTAGTGGGCTGCCCATTGGATCGAACTGATGTCGATGCCTTCTTTGAACATGTCCCACAGCGGCGACAGTTCGCGCAGCTTGTGGACTTTCGACTTGAGCAGGTCCACTGCGAAGTCGATGTCGGCTTCGGTCGAAAAACGGCCGATGGTAAAGCGGATCGAGCTGTGCGCGAGCTCGTCGCTGCGGCCCAGCGCGCGCAGCACATACGATGGTTCCAGGCTGGCCGAGGTGCAGGCCGAGCCGGACGACACGGCGATATCCTTGATCGCCATGATCAGCGATTCGCCTTCGACGTAATTGAAGCTCACGTTCAGGTTGTGCGGCACGCGGTGTTCCATGTCGCCATTGATATAGACTTCTTCGATCTCTTGCAGGCCCTTGGCGAGGCGGTCGCGCAGGGCGGTCACGCGCGTCAGTTCGCTGTCCATCTCTTCTTTTGCGATGCGGAACGCTTCGCCCATGCCGACGATCTGGTGGGTCGCCAGGGTGCCCGAACGCAAGCCGCGCTCGTGACCGCCGCCGTGCATCTGCGCTTCGAGCCGCACGCGCGGCTTGCGCCGCACGTACAGGGCGCCGATCCCTTTCGGGCCGTAAGTCTTGTGCGCAGTAAAGGTCATCAGGTCAACCTTGCTGTTGGCCAGGTCGATCTGCACCTTGCCGGTCGCTTGCGCGGCGTCGCAGTGGAAAATGATGCCTTTCGAGCGGCACAGCGCGGCCAGTTCTTCGATCGGCTGGATCACGCCGATTTCGTTGTTGACCAGCATGACCGACACCAGGATCGTGTCCGGGCGGATCGCCGCTTCGAGCTGGGCGACCGTGATCAGGCCATTGTCTTGCGGCTCGAGGTAGGTGGCGTCGAAACCGACGCGTTCGAGTTCGCGCACGGTGTCGAGCACGGCTTTATGCTCGGTCTTGACGGTGATGATGTGCTTGCCGCGGGTCTTGTAGAACTGGGCCGCGCCCTTGATCGCCAGGTTGTTGCTTTCGGTCGCGCCGGAAGTCCAGATGATCTCGCGCGGATCGGCGCCGACCAGCGCGGCGACGTGCACGCGCGCTTCCTCAACCGCCGCTTCCGCGGTCCAGCCGTACATGTGGCTGCGCGACGCCGGATTGCCGAACTGCTCGCGCAGGTAAGGAATCATTTTGTCCGCGACGCGCGGATCGATCGGCGTGGTCGCCGAATAGTCCATGTAGATCGGGAAATGCGGGGCAGTCACGAAAGTCTGCTCGAGGTTTTTGTCCAAAGGCGCGTTCATCAAATCACTCCAATATGCTTCAATT
The DNA here is from genome assembly GCF_011682155.1 of Massilia sp. CCM 8734. Lineage (NCBI taxonomy): Bacteria > Pseudomonadati > Pseudomonadota > Betaproteobacteria > Burkholderiales > Oxalobacteraceae > Massilia > Massilia sp. CCM 8734. Next base: position 14,464 of record NZ_WHJI01000005.1, on the reverse strand, counting down.
TTGTCCGACGGCGGCGTGCGGCCGGTGTACGTGCACGACGTTTTGTTCAGAATTCTTTTGCTTTTGCTGGTCGACCAGGTCTTGCAGCGAGACCGAATCGAGATAGTCGACCATCTTTTCGTTGAGCGTGGCCCACAGCTCGTGGGTCATGCAGCGGGTGCCGGTGGCCGCATCGGCGCCGTGGCAATTTTCTTTGCCGCCGCACTGGGTCGCGTCGAGCGGCTCGTCGACGGCGATGATGATGTCGGCGACCGTCACTTTGTCGGCGCGGCGGGCCAGGCTGTAGCCGCCGCCTGGACCGCGGATCGACTCGACGATCTCGTGACGGCGCAGCTTGCCGAACAATTGCTCCAGATACGAGAGCGAAATGGCCTGGCGCTGGCTGATGCCCGACAGCGTGACGGGACCCTTGCCCTGTCGCAGGGCAAGATCGATCATCGCAGTTACAGCAAAACGGCCTTTTGTGGTCAGACGCATCACAACCCCGGTCACAGTGGTAAAATATTGCCTCGTTTCAATCAACACAGTTTGATGCGGACTGCCATCAAAGACCTGATTAGTTGATCGAATTAGTCAAGTATACCAAAGATGGGGCGTCTTGTCTTGGGGACGCCCTTTTTGGCCGCCTGTGCTTGCGCGGCATGGCGCGCCGGGCTGGCGGCGGTTGCGCCTCTCCTGGTTCAGCCGCGCTTACTTGGCCGCTGCGCAGTTGGCGCTCTTGTTGAGCGTCATGGGTACCACTTTCGCCCTCCCCTCCGACATGTCGATCCGGCCCAGCGCCACCCAGCAGCGGCCATCTGCCACCCCGGTTGACATCTCATAGTCGATGCCCTGGTCGGGAACGAAGGTATAGCTTGGAAAAGGGCAGGTGAAATCGTCGGCGCGCGTAACGAACATATAACCGGCCTGGAGGGCGACTGGCTGGCCTGGCGTCAACACAAATTCCCTGTAGGCCACCTTACTCAACAACGGCCCCATGCGCGCCTTCATGGCTTCCAGGCTTGGCGTTTCGGGTATGCCGATCGACACCGCGGCGTTACTGCGGAACGTGGCAGCCTGCCTGCTGGTATTGTTGGTCGCGATCACGCCATCACCGTCCGGGCACGTGCTGTTGCGGTAGAAGCGCACGTCCACCCTGGCGTCGTCAATGATGCGCAGGCGCGTGTGCACCCGGGCTTTGCGGGCGGCGCGGGCCGTGGGAGTGGCTTGCCCGGCTGGCGTGGCCTGCTCGGTCGGCGCCGGTGCATCCTGGGCCGCGCTTGCCAGGCCGGCGCTGCCAAAAGTCAACAAGCCCATCGCGAGCAGAAGATTGTTCATGTCATGCATTCCTTACAGGCAGGCTTGGGGCAAGCGCTGCGGGTCACTGGGCGTCGGCGCGCAGCAACTGCATCGGCCCGAACAGCTCCTGCATGCCAGCGTGCTGGATGAATGACAAATTATACGGATGCTCCGAGCTCAATTGCAGAAAACTCTTAGTTTCTGGCAATTTCTGTAGTTGCTCCGCAATTTTTCCCCACAAAACCAGGGTTGGCTTGGGTGCGCGGCCCGCCAGCGCGGCCATGACGGTTTGCAGGAACGGCAGCCAGGCGCGCGCATCGACGACCGGCGGCACGTGCGAGCGGAACACCAGCGAGGCGTTGAGCAGCAGAAAGCCCTGGCGGGTCAGATTGTGCTGCAACTCGGCCAGGGTCTGGATGCTGCCGCTATCGGTGGCCGCCGCCGCAGCGGCCACCGGCGCCAGCGCCGCGCCCCCGGTGTCGTCGGCGTTCAACTGGCCATCGGCCACCAGCAGCAGTTTCATGAAATTGCGCAGCGAGGTCGCCTTGTTGACCGGCTTGGACAGCCCGCTCTCGCACCACAGTTTGCCGACAGCGCCATCCATGAAGCAGACGCCGGTCGCACTCTCGGCGCGCGGATACGGCCCCTCGCCGACCAGCACATAGCGCACCTGGTCGAGCGGCAGGGCAAAGGCGGCGAACAGGCGCTGTTCGGTCGGCAGGTAGGTGTCGGCGGCCAGGGTCGGCAGGTACAGCGGCTCAGCGCGCATGACCGCTTCGAGCCCCTGGCGCAGGACGGGCTGCCAGGACAGGTCGGCACGCGAGACGGCGTCGAGGATGGCGGGAGGAATGGGTTGGACGGACATTGGAACCTGCCGGTAAAAAGAAGGATTGTAGCCGACAGCGGTCCCGGCGCCGCGCCGAAAGATGCAATTTCAACCACGCGGCCCTTTTTTGGAAAACAGTGCATGATGCTGCCAACCCGATTGGGATGAAAGTACCCGCCCATAAATAACTGTGATTTTTGTCTTCCATAGCCAGCGCGCTGCGGCGTTGCCCTCCGCTCGCAGTGCTCGCACTGCGTCGCGTCGGGCGCACGGCAATCGCATCCGGCTATGTTCGCCAAAAACTCACACTTATTTCTGCGCGGGTACTTAGTAACAACTAACCTGTTCAGCTTTGGAGACTCATATGCAAACCATTCAAGATGTCATGACCCGCGATGTTCAACAAGTTTCGCCGGAAGACAGCGTGCACCGCGCTGCACAGATCATGAAAGAATTCAATATCGGCTCCGTGCCGGTCGTCGACGGTGGCAAGCTGGTCGGCATGATCACCGACCGCGACATCACCGTGCGCTCCACCGCCGCCGGCAAAGCGCCTGAAGCGAGCCGCGTGGGCGATTCGATGAGCACCGAAGTGCGCACCTGCTACGCGACCCAGTCGGTCGACGAAGTACTGACCCAGATGGGCGACGTGCAAATCCGTCGGGTACCGGTCGTGGACCAGCAATCGCACTCGCTCGTTGGCATTGTGTCGCTGGGCGACATGGCAACCAAGCAAACGACCGGCATCGGCCAGGCCTTGCAAGAAATTTCGTCGCCAACCGACGCTGCCGCAAAAGCAAAATAAGCCAGGTTGACGCTTGCCGTGGGCGGAGCCGTGCGCCTCGCCACGGCAACACCCGCGCCGACGCCGATACACGCGCGCCTGGCTCGGTAAGTACCCTTTAGCGCCAGCTACGTGCGCCGCTACACCCCCTCCCCCGCATCACGCCGCACTGCGCCCCATTGCTTCGAGCGCGCCGGCCCGGCATGATGCGCTTAGGCATGGCGCTGCCTTGGCGCAGTCAATCGAGCACGCTTGATCATACTTGTTCTCCCGCATGGCGAGCGCAATCGGCTCACCTGTGCATAGGACCGCAGCGGCGCCGGCTTGGTTCCCGGGTTTTGATATGGTCTCGCGCGCCGATCTGCTCCTGTTGCACGCATGGCGCAGCGGCTATGCTCGACGGAATCGGGGCGCTTGCCTCGCGCGCGGTATCGAAAGGGGAATAACATGCTTGATAAGAATCCTGTCCAGGCCACCGAACGGTCTTTTTTCGCGACCCTGGCGGCGATCGCCTGGTCGTTCGTCGGCCTGCGCCGCAAATCGGATTTCGACCGCGACGTGACCGCGCTCAATCCCGTGTATGTAATCCTGGCCGGCCTGATCGGGGTGGCGCTGCTGATCGCCACCCTGGTCGGCGTGGTGGCCTTCGCCACCCGTTGAGCACGCCTTACTCGGCGTCGGGCTGGCGGGCCGGATGCGCCTCGGCGAAAGCCGGCAAGGCCGCGCACATGGCATCGATGCGGGCAATGGTGGGATACGGCGCCAGATCCACATGGAAACGGCGCGCGTTGAACACTTGCGGCACCAGGCAGCAGTCGGCCATGGTCGGCGTATCGCCATGGCAAAAACGCCCGGTGTCGCGCGAATTGGCCAGATGCGCCTCGAGCGCGGCCATCCCCTCGCGCAACCAATGCACATACCACTCGGTCTTGGCTTCTTCCGACAAGCCGACCTGATGCACCAGATGGCGCAGCACGCGCAGATTGGTCAGCGGATGGATGTCGCAGGCCACCATCAGCGCCAGCGAGCGCACGCGCGCCCGGCCCAGCGCGTCGCGCGGCAGCAAGGGCACTTGCGGATGGACCTCTTCCAGGTATTCCAGGATCGCAATCGACTGCGTCAGCGTGGCGCCCTTGTCCTGCAAGCTTGGTACCAGCCCGCTCGGATTGACGGCCAGATACTCGGGCGCCAGTTGCTCGCCGCCATTGCGCAGCAGATGCACGGGAATGGCCTGGTAACCGACCCCTTTCAGGTTCAGCGCGATGCGCACCCGGTACGCCGCCGAACTGCGGAAATAGGTGTACAGCTTCATGGATGGCGCTCCTGGTAGACGGTCACGGTCTGGTCGATGGCGCCGAAGATGCTGGCCCCGGCGGCATCGAACATGTCGATACGCACGCTATCGCCGAATTTGAGGAACGACGTTTTGGGTGCGCCATGCTCGATGGTTTCGTACATGCGCACTTCGGCCAGGCAGCAGTAGCCGACCCCGCCGTTGTCGATGCTCGACCCGTGCAGGTTGCCCTGCTTGTTCGATACCGTGCCCGAGCCGATGATGGTACCAGCCGCCAGTTCGCGCGTCTTTGCCGCATGTGCCACCAGTTGCGCGAAGTTGAAGGTCATGTCGTCGCCCGCGTTCGGCTTGCCGAAAGGCTTGTCGTTGATGTGCACGTTCAGCGGCAGGCGCAATTTGCTGTCTTGCCAGGCGTCGCCCAGTTCGTCGGGCGTGACGCATACCGGCGAAAACGCGCTGGCCGCTTTCGACTGGAAGAAACCGAAGCCCTTGAGCAACTCGTTTGGAATCAGGTTACGCAGCGATACGTCGTTGACCAGCATCGCCAGGCGCACGGCCGCGGCGCTGCGCTCGATGCTCGCCCCCATCGGCACGTCGCCCGTGATGACGGCCACTTCCGCTTCGAGGTCGATGCCCCACTCCTCGGACAGCGCATAAATCGGGTCGCGCGGGCCGATGAAGGAATCCGAACCGCCCTGGTACATCAGCGGATCGGTGTAGAACGATGCCGGAACCTCGGCGTTGCGCGATTTTCGAACCAGTTCGACGTGGTTGATATAGGCCGAACCGTCGGCCCACTGGTAGGCGCGCGGCAACGGCGAATGGCACAGGGCCTGGTCGAAGGGCTGGGCGTCCCAGGTCGCGTTCTCGTTCAGGGAGACATAGACACCCTGCAAGCGTTCGAGCACATCGTCCCAGTTGTCGAGCGCGAACTGCAAGGTAGCGGCGATCTTGGGAACCTTCTGGTAGCGCGACAGGTCGCGGCTGACGACGACCAGCGCGCCATCACGCCCGCCTGTTTTTAGTGTTGCAAGTTTCATGTGTGCCTTTAGTGGTGGTCCGCTGCGGGTTTTTCGTGCATCCAGGCAGCGTGTTTCGGCGCCTTGCGGGTCTGCGACCACTCGTTGAGCATATCCCATTTGACGGCGTCGAGCTGTTGCTGCATCTCGGGCGTGGCCGTGTTGACGGCCAGTTCCAGGCGGTGTCCGTTCGGATCGAAGAAATAGATCGACTTGAAGATGGTGTGGTTGGTCGGCCCGATGACCTCGATGCCGTCCGCTTCGAGGCGCGCCTTGGCAGCGAGCAACTCGTCCATCGAGCCGACTTCCAGGGCCAGGTGCTGGACCCAGGCCGGGGTGTTCTCGTCGCGGCCCATCGGCGCCTGGCTCGGCAGCTCGAAAAAGGCCAGCACATTACCCATGCCGGCATCGAGGAAAACGTGCATGTACGGGTCGGGCGCGCCGGTCGACGGCACCTGGTCTTCGGCAATGGCCAGCACGAAGTCCATGTTGAGGTACTTCACGTACCACTCGACTGTCTCTTTGGCATCCTTGCAGCGGTAGGCTACGTGGTGAATCCTGGTGATTTTCATGCTCGCTCCCCTGTTGATTCTTCTATTAGAGTGCAAAACGAACTATCATTCAAACAATATTTTCAACGCGACTTATCAGATAAACCTATGAATCCCACCTTGCGCCAGATGCGCGCTCTTGTCGCGCTTGCCAAGACGGGCAGTTTCACCCTGGCGGCCGAGTATTTGCACGTGACCCAGGCGGCGCTGTCGGGCCTGATCAAAGAGCTGGAACTGACCCTCGGCGTGCGCGTGGTCGACCGCAGCACGCGCCGGATTGCCCTGACCGAGGTCGGACGCGAGCTGACGCCCCTGTTTTCCAAGATGATCGACGACCTCGACGGCGCACTGCGCGATATCGCCAGCCAGACGCGGCTGAAAAAGGGGGTGGTGCGGATTGCGGCGCCGCAATTGATGTCGTGTACCCTGCTGCCGCAAGTCATCGCCGCTTACCGCAAGATGTATCCGGAAATCCAGGTCCGCCTGGTCGATTGCGCGGTCGAGAACGTGACGGCGCGCGTGTTCAGCGGCGAGGTCGACTGCGGCATCGGCCCGGAGCGCGATCCGACCGCGCAGATCGAGGCGACGGTGCTGTTCGAGATGCCCTTCGTGCTGGTGTTTCCGCAGCAGCATGCGCTGGAGCAGCGCGAACGGGTGACGTGGTCGGACCTGGCGGCGCACCCTTTCATTTCGCTGCAAGGGCAGTTCACCGAGCGCCTGCTGAGCGACATGCATCATTCGCTGCGCGATGTACCGCTCAATCCCGTCAACGAAGTCACCTTCATGACCACCGCGCTGGCCATGGTCAGCGCCGGCCTGGGCGTGACCGTGTGCCTGCCGTATGCGGAGCCGCTGGTGCGCCTGCACCAGTTGCACATGCGCCAGCTGCACGAGCCGGAACTGACGCGGCGTTTTTTTGTGTACACGCGCGACAAACGCTCGCTCTCGCCGGCGGCCGACAGTTTTATCGCCTTCCTGTTCAAGTTCGTCGAGTCGCACGACTGGAATATTCCGCTGGTGAACGCGCAGCCGGCGCCGTAGACAGCGGACGGGTGCGGGTCGCCGGCCGCGAGCGAGCCCGCAGTGCCGGCGGCGGCGCCCGGGCCCACCACTGCAGCGATGGCGAACCGCCCCTATAATTGATGCTCGCTTCCAACGGAACCTGCCCATGTCCTTTAACACCATCGCCATCAACCAGCGCATGGATCAATTCGACGGCCACCATCGCGTGTGGCTGTTCGGCTACGGCTCGCTGATCTTCAAGGCGGACTTTCCGTACATCGAGCGCCGCCCGGCCACCATTCGCAATTGGACCCGGCGCTTCTGGCAAGGTTCCCACGATCACCGTGGCACGGAAACGGCGCCGGGCCGCGTCGCCACGCTGGTGGCCCAGCAGGGGGCAGTCACCGCCGGCATGGCGTACCTGATCACGCCCGAAGTGTTCACCCACCTGGACCACCGCGAAAAGAACGGCTACCTGCGCCTGGCGATCGAGATCCGCTTCGACGACGGCAGCAGCGAGCTGGGCCTGGTGTACATCGCCACCGAAGACAATGCAGCCTTCCTCGGCGAAGCCAGCGAGCGCGATATCGCCCGTCAAATCGCGCGCTCGCACGGCCCGAGCGGCGCCAACCGCGACTACCTGATCGAGCTGGCGCACGCGCTGCGCGAACTGGGCATGGAAGACGCGCATGTGTTCGACATCGAACGCTATCTGTCTGAGATAAGTGATTCGTAAACGCGGTGAAGAATCAGGAAAAAATGCCTCAGCGACTTAAGGTGCGCTGCTGAGCGAAAGTGCAATCAACAGATCAGGATCTCTGTAAGCAAGCCGGACAATACCGTTGCGACCAGGTTCCTCGTCGCGATACACCACGATTCTCACGGATTCCTTACGCTCTACCGTTGCCGCGTTCCAGTTGATGCGCAAGCCACGCATGCTTGCGCACATGCGAATTGCCTGGATTACCCCCGCCATTTCCGCCCCCCTCGTCGCGAGAAGACCTCGCAACAACTATCTCCGGCGCGATGAATTCAGTCCTGAAAACGGCACCATTGCTCCAATCATTCGCTGCTTGTTGTTTTTGACCAACGAGTAGCAAGAGACGGCCTCAGCATCTGACAAGTATCAAAAAAATATTAAATATTTGTCAACGATGGGGTATTGTTAACAGGCAAATTCGCCGCACAGCGGTATGAGCCCCGAGCTTGCTGCGGCCCGTACAACCCTGGGCAACGAAACGTGACCATGGCAACAGGGATTGCCATGGTTTTGTTGGCGATTGACCTATAGGAGAGATCTTCATGCATGTTCGGGGCACATTGGGATATGGCCTTCGCCAGCTTGAGACGAGCCGCCTGGCTCGGCTCGTTGGCGTCGGGGCACTCTCTTTGTTCGGCGTTTTAGGTTTGGCTGTGAACGAAGCCAAAGCCGACACCAAGGGAAAGGTGTTGTACGGAAAGCTGACATATGACCGGGTACCGTCGACGCTGGAGAACGGGCTTAACTACAGCGCGGCTGTGCAAAAGCCCATTCGCAACGTGCGGGTGGTGCTGGTTGAATACAGCAAAGAGGGCGGCGCGAACACGGAACTCGCGGTCACCACCTCAGGGGAAGACGGTAGCTACAGCTTCCCGGTTCCCGATCTGGTCACGCGGGTCAGGGTCCGGGCGTTCGCCGAGACGGCCAATCCGCCATTGCGGGTTCAGGACAACACCAACGGCAACGCCTTGTACGCACTGGAGTCTGCCGCAATTACAACCACTGCGGCGGTCACCGTCAAGGACCTGAACGCAGGCAGCGGCTTTGGAGGAGTGCCATCCTACACGGGCGCGCGTGCGGCTGCACCGTTTGCCAGCCTCGACACGCTCTACGCGACGGCACGCGCTTTCATGGCGGTGCGGCCCCTGGTGAATTTTCCTTTGCTGCCAATTAACTGGAGCGTCAACAATCGCCCGGAACCTGGCGATAGTGCTTTGGGCCAGATCAACACTTCGCACTACAACAAGGGCGTGGGCGCCATCTTCATCCTCGGCAAGGCGGATGTGGATACCGACGAATACGATGCCCATGTCATGGTGCATGAATGGGGTCATTACTTTGAAGACAAGATGGGTCGCTCGGACAGCATCGGCGGCAGTCACGGCTCTGGCGACATCGTCGATCCACGGCTTGCCTTTGGCGAAGGGTGGGGAAATGCGCTGAGCGCGATGATCCTTTTTCCGGACGCGAAATACAAAGATACCGGAGGAGTCGGCCAAGCCCGGACGACGCTCGTCATCGACATGGAAACCAACGACTCCGACGATCCGAATCCGGGTTGGTTCTCCGAAGCGTCGGTGCAATCCGTGCTGTATGACCTTTTCGACCCGGCAAACGAGTCGTTTGACAACGTAGCGCTTGGACTGGGACCCATCTACGACATCATGACGGGGGGGCAGAAGAGTACCCAGGCTGTGACTTCCATTTTTTCGTTCACCAAGGCCTTGAAAGCAGTCCCCGGCACCTCGGCCTCCACGATTGCGGCAATCGACAGACTGACCTCAGCGTCGGGTATCGCCCCCATTCAAGACGCGTTCGGGACCGGCGAGACCAACGACGGCGGCAATGCGGCGAACCTGCCGCTGTTCCGGCAGATGACGGTGGACGGCCCCAGCGAGACCCTGACGTTCCTGGCCGATGTGGACAACATCAACAGGCTTGGAGCGAACCGCTACATCAGGTTCACCAGCCCTGCCGCAGGTTCGATCCAGGTCATCGGGGACTCGATCCGCGACATCGGGCTCACGCTGCTCGAAGACGGCAAGCAGATCGCCGTTGCCGACAACAATTACACCGGAACCGAGCAGTTCTCGTTCCTTGCCAAGGCAAACAAGGTGTACGTCCTCACGGTGCAAGGCTTCGTTAACAAATCGAGCGGCCAATACACGGCCTCGGTTCGCATCGCAAGCGGTGATATCGCGGGCAAGGCCACGATTGTCAATCAAAAAACCAAAGCGGTCCGCTAAAGCGTTCCCGTCTCCCTAAGGATGCCATCATGCAAGTGAAAATTTCAACGCTGGCGGCGGCGCTCGCCGTCGGACTGATCACCTCATTCACGGCCGCGGCCGCCGAGGGCAAGCCACATGCGCCTGTAGAAATCGTTGGAACTGTGCAAGCTCAACAAGCCACGCTGAAGATCGCCTTCGAGTCAGCTGCGCAGCAGGTCAATGTCCGTGTCTACGGCGTGGATGGCCTGACCGTGGTTGGAACCAAGTCACCCGTCATCGGCGGCACTTTCGCCGCCGGCCAGGTGATGACGCTGCTTGTCAAGTACACGCCAGGAGCGGGCACGAGCAATCTGGCGGTGCAGGTCGATGGTCAGTTTGACGGCCAACAACGTTCGAAGATTTCGTCGTTCACCGTGCAAAACGGCCGGGTTGCCACATCCAGCACGGCGGCGAACATATCGGTCGACGGGCGAGGCCGGAGGATGATCATCCTGCCAGCGCAAACCAAATAGCAACGTGCCGGCAGGACCCGCGCTCTTTACGAGCGCTGCGGCCTTGCTTGCGCTTTCGCCCTACCACCCAATGACTTAGCAATTATCAAAAAGGAATGACCATGTTTCTGAAATCGACACTGCTCGCCCTCGCCTTTTGTGCCTTTGCATCGACTGCCCAGGCTGATTCCATCCACACCATCACCGGCGACACGACTGGCGCCGCCATTTTTGATCGTCCGGTCGCGGACCTTTCCGGCTTGTCGGCAGTCGGCACGGATGTCAGCTTCAACCAATTCCGATTCACGGTTTCCGCGGCGGGCGAGTACTCGTTCTTGACGACGGCAGCTTTCGACTCGTTGCTTTTCATTTACAGCCCGAGCTTCGATCCCAACTCGTCGCTGACGAACGCCCTGATCGGCAACGACGATCTTCTTGGTACGACCACATCGGGCTTCATGACCAGGCTGGCCGCCGACACCCCTTACGTACTGGTGATTACCGGTTATGAAGGCTTCGAGTATGGCAAGTACAGCACGACCATTGGCGGGCCCGGCGCCGTCACCGTCATCGCCGTTCCCGAACACGAGATCTATGCGCTGATGGCACTTGGGCTGGGCGTCGTGGGTTTGGCACGCCGTCGTGCGAAGTCACTGAAGACGGCCTGAACAGGACTTACGCGCTGCGCGCGCGGAGCGACCATGACAGGGCATGCAAGCACCTGAACACCGTGGTCGGCTTTGCATCGGCATGCATGACGAGCGAATAAAAAAGCCTCGGTGAGTGCTTCACTGTAGCGTCGGCCCAGCCTGCCGATTACCCACCATTCGCTTGTCTACGTTTGCCAGTTCCAAGACTGGGCCAGTACAAAAGCGGTCGTGCGCAAACGCCGCGCCGGCGCCGCCGCGCGCGGCTCGAGCGTGCGCGAGATGGCAGGGTCGAGCGTGGTGATCGTGACCGCCGCAATCGCCTGGTTCCTGGCCGCCATGGCCCCGATCAGGTCGATGTCGCGTTCTATCAGCGAGGACTTGCTGATCAGCGCGACCGGATGCTCGCAGTCGTGCAGCACTTCCAGCACGCGCCTTGTGATGCCCAGGGCGCGCTCGCACGGCTGGTAGGCGTCGGTGTTGACGCCGAGCGCGATCGGCTCCGGCACGTAGGAGGGCCTGGCCAGCTCGCGCCGCAGCAGCTCGGGCGCGTTGACCTTGGCGAACAGGCGGCTTTCGAAGTCCAGCCCCGGCGACAGGCCAAGGTAGCTGTGGGTCGGCCGCGCAAAGCAGTAAATGCAGCCGTTTGTTATGGCGACTTAAATACCCGCCCATAAATAAGTGTGATTTTTGTCTTCCATAGCCGGCGCGCTGCGGCGTTGCCCTCCGCTCGCAGTGCTCGCACTGCGAGCGGAGGGCGCACGGCAATCGCATCCGGCTATGTTCGCGAAAAACTCACACTTATTTCTGCGCGGGTACTTAGTTTGTTCACGTGTATGTTTAAACCCTTGTCTTTAAAGGGAAAACCAACACTCGTAGCGATCAGGGTGTTCATGAACGAATTGACCGTTGAACTGACGATCGAAGGCGAAGCCATCGAGAGCATCCCGCGTGCTCGGGCCTCACCGCGCCCGCCGCCTGTCCGCCCATCAGCACCGAGGCCATCGCGGCCAGCAGCCGGAGAGTCAGCACGCGCTGGCATCCCGATGTGGACCTAGTGTCCCGAGTTAAAAATTCGTTGAATAATATGGCGACAATCGCACCGATACTGCGTCACAAATGCTCGCCAGGCCTCGGCCTGTCTGCGCTTTGTTCCTTGTCTCGTTACGATTTCACCACATTTAATCATCAACGAATTTCTAACTCGGGATACTAGAGACGGCTGTCGCAAACCCCAAGCAGATCACGACGTATGTCTACAACGGCCAGCCAAATGCTACCGGTGTCGGTGGAGGCGGCGCGCGACGCTGGCGCCGTCAGCGCGCATTACGTCGTGCTGCGCTTGCCATGGGAAGTCAATCCCCTGTTCCAGCAATGGCTGGAGATACATTTCCCCGAGCGCGCCCGGCGCGTGATGAACCGCGTGCGCGATATGCGCGGCGGCAAGGAGTACGGCAGCGACTTCAGCAAGCGCATGTCGGGCGAGGCCGTGTTGGCCGACCTTATTCGACAGCATTTCGTCAAGGCGGTGCAGCGGCTGGGCATGAACCTGAGCAGCGGGCGCTTTGCCGAGCTTGATACATCGCGTTTCAAGCGGCCGCTGGTGGTGCCGCCGTTGAAGGCCCAGCAATTCGGCAAGGCGACGGGACAGTTGGATTTGTTTTCGTAGGTCCCCCTGACGGGGTTTACCACTGCGATGTTTTTGCCCTTCATTGACCGCGCTATGCGCGGTGCATAGTCACGAAATATTTTAGAGGATGCACACAAAACATGATCACTTACATGGGATATTATTTGCTAATATTGCAAAAACATTAAAACGAAGCGTTTTGATGTGGGAAGTATCCAGATCAAAAAACGGGGGAAGCAAGTGTATGGCGGCTGCTTGTCGCTGCAAACCATCGTGTTCGACCGGATGGAAGAATCCGAATTCCCGCCATTCATCACGGAGAAAATCTTCCCTGGTTCCATGCTGCCGCAGCAAAGGGAAATCCTGGCAGCTTCCGACCGCGTGCTTAGCCTGGTCAACGTTCGCAATGACGCGCTCGATTATGCCCGCACCTGTCAGGAATGGGTCCAGCGGATCGAGGCCGCCAAACCCGAGCTGATCACGATGGTCGGGGCAGATAAGACTAATGAATATGTCCAATACCTGCGCATGTCGGCAGCGGCATTCGAGCGGCAGCAGTTCGGCTTGTTGCGCTTGAAATTCCGCTCGTACGCCAACGCATGCCCCCCGATTTCCACGGTTCTTACCATTCTCTTTAAGAGGTTGACATGCCCGACATTCACGAAATTGCACGCGAAATCTTTGAAGCCCAGCCGTTCAGCCAATTCCTGGCGGCCAAGCTCGTCAGCACCGGGCCGACTGAAGCGGAAATCCGCATCGACATCACTGACAATCTGAAACAGCAGCACGGTTTCGTGCATGGCGGGGTAGTCAGCTACCTCGCCGACAACTCCATTACCTTCGCTGGTGGCGTAGCGCTCGGCGGCAATGCCCTGACATCCGAGTACAAGATCAACTACGTCAGACCCGCCACGGGAACGCATCTGATCGCTCGCGCCCAAGCAAAGAGCGTCGGAAAGCGCCAGGCCGTTTGCTCGGCGGAGATCTATGCGGTGCAAGACGGGGTGGAGAAAATCTGCGCTATCGCACAAGGCACCGTGGTGCGCAGTGACTAGCTAAGTGAGTGCGCATAAATTTTTGTAATTTACAGCTTCCATAAGCGGCGCCTTGCTGTGTTGCCCACCGCTAGCAGTGCTCGCACTGCGTCGCGGCGTGCGCCTTGCAAGGCATCCGCTTCTGTTCCCTATAAATCACAATAATTTCTGCACACTTACTTAGAGTCTATTCTTATTGGTGAATGTTCCGTGCTGATTCTGGTCTAAGCATTTTTTCCTGAGGTGAGAAAAATGGCTAGGCAGTATGAAAACAGGGACGACGGTTGGCGGATTTCTGACGAGATGTGGAATGCCATGGAGAAGCTCTTGCCACCGCCGAAGCCACATCCTTTGGGCTGCCACCGGCCCAGGCTGAATAACCGGTTGGTGCTCGACATGATCTTTCTCGTGCTGCGCACCGGCATGCAGTGGAACGCGCTCAATGCAACGGGGATTTGTTCATGCACGCCAGGCTATCAGCGCTTTCGGGAATGGGCGGATGCCGGCGTGTTTGCCGAATTTTGGCGCCAAGGACTCTTGGAATACGACCGGCTCAAGGGCATCGATTGGGAATGGCTGGCACGTGATGGCGCGATGACGAAGGCCCCCTTGGGTGGGGAAAAAATCGGCCGCAATCCAACCGACCGAGGCAAAGGTGGCGTCAAGCGCAGCCTACTGACAGAAGGGCATGGCATGCCGGTCGCCATCGAGATCGAGGGCGCGAACCGGCGGAGCGTGTCAAACTATTTGAGACCGGTTTTGCAATTAGTTTAGGGAGCATTTTTCAGTCTGAACATCTCCCAGGATTGTCGCTTTTGGCATATTGATGCCGGCTTCGGTCGGCAGTGCCGGTGGCCGTGGATGCGTGTTCTTGAAGCGATTTGGATGCCGCGAGAAAGCGTTCTGCAAGACTCGATCGC
>NZ_WHJI01000059.1:0-37277 GCF_011682155.1 Massilia sp. CCM 8734 | reverse complement strand
GCTGCTCTGGGGTAGAATTCATGTCGGGCAAGGTGTGTTCGTGCTGATAGGGTAGGTTTCTAGATAACTCCCATTCTATCAATCACTTACGGCATTCTTGCCCTTTTTTGTGCAAAATTCAGGCTAGTCCACTGAAAGCCCGCTCTCCTTGGCCATTTCCGTGACCATTTTTTTGACTCGCGCAAAGCCATCCTGATCCATTTTGACCCGCGTCGCCCCCATGATCACGCCGCCGTCGTCATCAATATGGATGATGTCGGCATCTGGAACGGTGATTTTGACTCTGATACCGTCATCGATGAATGGCCCAGGCTTGGCTTTTTTGATCAATTCCAATATTTCCAGATATCTTCTATCCTGAACACCAAGTTGCCCGATATATGTACACGAATGAGAAAAATTCGATATCTTCATTCCGATAGATGTTGCGACATCAAAAGGAACATGACAAAACACCGCAGTACGCTTGTCGATCGGAAGATTTTCCTCTTTGATTCCACACGATGTGAAAGACAGGCAAATCGCAACGCAATAGACAAGCTTAGGGGTTCTTTTCATTCGTAGCGCCAATGCATGCTCAAGTCCTCATTTCTCTTACTGCCCTTTCCAGATTCGCCCGCATAATCACGCGATGAAACGGCGCAATCGTCGCAAGATAGATACGTCCCAGTCTGTTATGGCAATGCACCACCGTGCCCGCGAGCAGCTCGCGACCATGTGCTGCATCGGCGCGAAGCTGGATGGTGACGCGGAAGTCGAGATGCCGGTCATCCGCGCCCAGGATGACCTCCGTCGCGCTCTTTGACAGCAGCGGCAAGAAGCCGATCACCGGTCCACGCGCCGCGCCGGCAAGACCGACGGCGCGCGAGGATGCGACGCCGACTGTCGTCATCGCCACATCGCGGACCCGCAGGAGCGCACGAATCCACCACGCCTGGTGCTCTAACGCGAAGCGTGCCAGCACCTCCAGATCATCGCTGGCCCCCACAGGCAGTTCAATGGCAAAGGCGTCCAACAGGTTCGCGTTCGCGTAAAGCGGCGCTAGCACGGTGTTGTTGGGCATGGGCACAGCGCGTGCTTTGGTCGAGGTCGTGTTTCGGGGGAGGTTCATGGTGTCCAGGGGGCTAGTTGCGAGAGCGGTTTATCGATGCGGGCGGCCATCTCTCGATTAAGGAGTTGCCGCGAGTCTGCCCGCATCGCGTACGTCACTGAGGGAGAAACCTGGCGTCATTTCTCCACAGCCGGGAATGCTTTCGCCTTGCATTTCGGGCAATACAGGTAGACGGTTCGGCCATTGCTCAGCTTCAGCGATCCAGCGCGATACTGCTGGATCTCCCAGGTACCCGTGACGCCGCCCTTAAAGGTGACCTTGCCGCTCGCGTGGCAGGGCGACCAGTCGAGCATATGCAAGTAATCATGTTCGGCGACTTCGGCGGCCTTGCCGATGTACTTCCGGACTTCCTGCGCGCTGAGTTTGAAATCTGCGCACTGCTCCGCAGGCTCTTTGGACGCCGGGGACGTCGCACCATTGTTCTCGATGGTGACTGTGGTGATCGGCGCAAGATGCGCATTGCGCATCTTCGGTTCGGTACCTGAACCGTCGGCCGTCGCTACAGACGCGCTTGCCGCTAAGGCGAGGAGGAGGGGAGCGATTACCATGATGCGGTTGAGGCTTCAGTCTCGTTCTTGCGCGATACATCCGGGTGCCGGAATACCTCCGTCATCGGTACGCCCAAGGTCGAACTCAGCTCGGCGACCAGCCATTTAAGCGACGCATTCTGTTCCGCATTGACCGCTTCATAGACATCCTTGGTGGCGACGCCAACAATCTCA
This sequence comes from Massilia sp. CCM 8734, assembly GCF_011682155.1. Taxonomy (NCBI): domain Bacteria; kingdom Pseudomonadati; phylum Pseudomonadota; class Betaproteobacteria; order Burkholderiales; family Oxalobacteraceae; genus Massilia; species Massilia sp. CCM 8734. The sequence continues at coordinate 35,444 of NZ_WHJI01000059.1, read as the reverse complement.
ATCCCGACGCTGTCCTCGTTGGAGGGGTAGCGCTGCGGCACCTCCTTCTTCATTTCCCTTTTATTTTCGGCCGTTGGATTGTACTTGAACTCTTTCGGGCTGCAACGGTGCTCGGCGACACAGCGCGCTTTAAGCTTACCAACGTGCCAGGTCTGCTTTTTCAACGACGCGCACTGATAAATCGTTCCGTCCTTGTCGATCAAAAAATGCGCGCCGTTCGCGTTTGGCAAGGTGTAGCTACTCAAGCTTGAGGCGCCGGTCGAGCCGCCAGTCTGGTGCACGATGATGCCGTTTACCTTGGTTAAAGCTCCGTGCTCGATGACGGGGCGTGGTGTACGCTTCACGCGTCCATTGACAATGTAGCCGGTACTGTCGATATTGAGCACGAGATCACCTCTTCTTGGTTATAGTAGAACTTTAATATTAACCATAAAAACACAATTGAGCTATAAGTAATAACCCCCGGGAACATCAAAATGCAGCCCCGGCACCTCCGGCGCTGCCATTTTTTCCCCTCAAACCGCTTCTTTTTCGTCCAAAAATCCATTAGAGTAGACGAATGGATGCATTAAGAGACGAAACGAGCGCTGCAATTGCCCGCCGGATCCGCCTTGAGCGCGATGCGCGCGGCTGGTCGCTGGCGGACTTGGCCAGCCGCTCCGGCGTGGCCAAGTCCGCCATCAGCAAGATTGAACGCGAAGAAACCAGCCCGACGGCGGTGATCCTGGTGCGGCTGGCCGGCGCCTTCGACCTGACCCTTGCCGGCCTGCTGCTGCGCGCCGAAGGCCATGACGATGCCAGCCGCGTCATGCGTGCGGCGCAGCAACCCCTATGGCGCGACCCGGACAGCGGCTACCTGCGCAGGCAAGTCTACGCACGCCCCGATCACCCGGTCGAAATCGTGCAGGTCGACATGCCGCCCGGCCAGCGCGTGGTGCTGCCGGCCTCGTCGTACGTGCACATCCGCCAGGCGATCTGGGTCCAGGCTGGCCCTCTGACTGTGTTCGAGGGGGGCGAGCAGCACCGGCTGGAGACCGGCGACTGCCTCGGCTTCGGCCCTCCGTCCGAGGTGACGATTGCCAATGACGGCGAAGACACTTGCCGTTACCTTGTCGTTCTTTCCCGGAGCTGAACACATGTCCACCGTTGATATTCGTCCATTGCTGCCCGCGCCCGCATTGATCGACGATCTCGCCGCCTTGCTGGTCGAAATCGTCGCCGATGGTGGCTCGGTCGGCTTCATGCATCCGCTTGACAATGCACACGCCCGCGCGTTCTGGACCAGCACGCTGCAAGCGGCGGCGCACGGCCAGCGCATCGTCTTCGGCGCTTTCGAGGACGATCGACTGGTGGCGACCGTAAGCCTGCTGCTGGACTGCCCGCCCAACCAGCCGCACCGCGCGGAAATCGCCAAGATGATGACCTTGCCGCGCTGGCGTGGACGCGGCATCGCCGCGGCCCTGCTGCGGTCTGCCGAAGCGGCGGCCGTGGAGCGCGGCAAGACCCTGCTGGTGCTCGACACCGCCAGCGAGGGCGGCGCGGCCGGGCTCTACGAAAAACATGGTTTTACGCTGACCGGGGAAATTCCCGATTTCGCGCTCAAACCCCACGGCGGGCTGACGGGAACGTTGTTGTACTGGAAGAGGATCGGAACCGAGCGCGCCTGACAACATCTTCCGCTTGCTTTCGGACCGGTCCGAATGTCTGCAGCGGCGGAAGCAGTCGTCGGCTGCCAGGCTCCAGCAGTGGTTAACACTGTCCTGGCGAGTTCCCTCGAAGAATTGACGCAAAAGGCCGGCGAATTTGAGTCCGCCTCGTCCGCTGATGCCGCGCTTGCGGCCTTCAAGCTGCGCAAGGCGCCGCCGCGGCGGTGATGGGAAACAGGCGGTCGTACGCAATGTTGAACAGGAATCCATAGACCAGATAGAAGGTCACGATGGCCAGATCCATCAGGAACGCTGCCCACAGGCCAATGCCCAGGTACCAGGCGATCATCGGGATCAGCATGGCGACCAGTCCCGCCTCGAACAGGAAGGTGTGCGCGACCCGGATGGCGATGGTTTTATGCACGCTGCCGCGCAGGCGCAACATGGCGCGGTCGAATCCCATGTTGAAGACGAAATTCCAGAGCGTGGCGATGGTCGCCGATGCAAAGCCGATCACGCCCATGTGCTCGATCGGCTGGTCGAAGGCGAGTGCCGATCCAGGAATGAAGATGGCCAGGGCCACGGCCTCGAAGAGAAGCGCGTGTCTGACGCGATCACGGAATGTGCGCATGTAAATCCTTTGTCTGCTTGTCGTTACGGACATCGTCCGGATACCCGGTTGACGTTTCGGCAGCATGATCGCATACTGCATAAATGTACACATAGAGGTAAAATCGCGCCATCATGCTTCAAATATGAAACAGCTCAATTGGGATGACCTGCGTTTGTTGTCTCTGATCGCGCAGGAAGGCACCTTGCGGGGAGCCGCCCGGAAAGCGGGGCTCAGTCCGGCTACGCTGTCGCGCCGCCTTGACGCCCTGGAAGAAGCAGTCGGGCAAAAACTCGTCGAACGTTTCCAGGGCGGTTGCATTCCGACCGCCTTTGGCGCCGATGTTTTCGCTTTGGCCGACCAAATGGGCGAGATCGCGCTGGAAGTCGAGCGCACGCGCGATCGCCAGAACGCCCATGCCGCTTCCGGTGTGGTACGGATCAATACCGACGAGTGGCTATCTTATTTCTTGACGACCCGATTCGCGCCGTTTCATGAGGCGTATCCCAACGTCGAAGTGGAAATCGTCACCTCCCACCGGCCCTACAGCCTGGCGCGGCGCGAAGCTGATATTGCGATTCGCCCTTACCGGCCCGAACAGCTCGACCTCGTCACCCGCCATATCGGCACCTTGTCGTTCGGGCTGTATTGCAGCCGCGATGTCGCCACGCGCCATGCGGCTGCCTTTGCGAACCAGCAATGGGCAAGCATGCCGTTCGTCGGTTTCGACGAGCCGCGCGCGGAGTTCCAGTCCGACCGCTGGTTGCGCGCTCTGCCTGGCGGCCCGGTGCCATGGATGCGATGCAGTTACGGGCTGGGCATTCTCGATGGCGTAGAACATGGCGCCGGACTGGGCGTGCTTGCCACCTTTCTCGCCAATGACCAGCACGATCTGGTGGCCGCGATTGCGCATATTCCCGAGCTGGATCAGGATATCTGGCTATCGATGCACAGCGGCCTGCGCACCAGTGCGCGCGTCAAAGCGGTCGTCGATTTCATGGGACAGGTATTCAGCCAATACCGGGAAACGGGCTGTTGATGCCTGAGGGCCTGCAACGGCCGTTTTGGGGCGATGCTCAAAATTTTGTTTTACGGCTATTATCTGCGCGTCGTCATTGAGCTGCACCAGCGCCAAGCCGCCATGAAGTTCAACCGGATAAACGCCCCGCAGCGCCACAATAGATTGAATCGCGTAGCTCACTTTTTGCCTGCCTCCCGTGTCTTCCGATAAAGCGGCCGGGTCAGCCGTTCTTATTTGGGATGGTGTAAACATAAAACACGTCGTCATCACGCTCCCAGCCTGTCGCCTCATACAGTGCTTGCGCGTTTGCGTTGGTGCTCGCCGTTGACAGCGCAAGACGGATCGCTCCGACCGTCTTCGCAAAGTCAACGGAAGCGGAAATGAGTTGGGCTCCCACGCCCTTGCGGCGCCCCGATTCGCTGACAAACAAGTCGTTCAGGATAAAAATCCGCCCGAGAGAAACACTCGAAAAGCTCGGATACAACTGCGCAAAGCCGACTGGCTCGGATCCCTCATGGGCGATAAACACGACCGACTCGCCGTGATGAAAGCGGTCCGACAAAAACTGCTTCGCAGCCGCCACGTCGCTGTCGCGCTGGTAGAACTGGCGGTAGCCATCGAATAAAGCTGACAATGCGTCGAGGTCGGCAAGTACGGCCTGGCGAATCTGAATCGTGCTCATGCGGTTATCATCCATGTAAGGTGTTCAGAAGCAGGGTATCCTGCTTAAATTGCAATGTATCATCAAATTTCGAAGAGGGTTGAGAGCGATGGATGAGGCGATGAAAAAGGAAATTGCCGCGTTGGGACACACGGCGCACGACTTGACCGAGTCCGCCTACCGCAGCCACCCTTCCACGCGCGGGGAAGCGGGGTGGGCGGACAAGCAGCGGATACTGCTGGCCGATATGGCGCTCCACTTGTTGCAAACGGCGCTCAGGGACGGCGCGCTTCCAGCCGATGAGCTCAGGCGCAACCTGTATGCCATCCTGACTGTTTCCGACCAGTTCATCCCCGATGACGGCATGAAAGCGATTGTCGACCGTCTGTATGCCACCTGACGGCAGAATGTCCGTGGGAACTGCGGGCGGAAAACGGCACGGCCATGGCCAGCAAACGGTCGCTCAAGCGCCTTGTCCGGTACTCATTATTGCCTCTCGCCATACTGTAAGGTATGGCGAGCTTTGCATCAAGCATTGGAGTTGCCAAGACCATTCGGTATGATGACGGCATGGACGATAAAAAGAACCGACAAAGCTGGCTCGGTGCCGGCTTGCAGGCGCTGGCCGACGACGGCCCGGAAGGTTTGCGCATCATGACGATCGCGCAAAAGATGGGCGTGACCAAGGGCAGTTTTTACTGGCATTTCAAGAATCTGGAAGATTATCAATCCGCGCTCATGGAAGAGTGGGAGCAGGTGCACACCCAACAGGTGATGGATATTGTCGACCAAGAGGATGTGGATGTCGGCAGCAAGCTGGGCAAGCTGTTCACGGGTGGCCCGCCGCATCTGTTTACGCTGGGCCGGGCGATCCGCGCATGGTCCATGACCAACGAGCAGGTCAGGCAGGTGCAGGAACGGGTCGACCGCAAGCGGGTCGACTATGTGGCCCACCTGCTGACCGATATCGGCTGGCCGGCGGACCAGGCGCCCGTGATTGCGCGCTGGAATTACTGCGCCTTTATCGGACACGCCGCCATTGGCGCGCCGGAGATGAGCGAGGCCGAGATTGGCATCGTGGTGCAGTTGCTGACGCCGCCGCGCAAAGGGTAGCGTCCGCCAGGTTGCTAGACGATCCAACCCTCGCCAATGGCAATGAGCACGGCCGAGACGGCGACCAATCCCCATAGCGGTGAGCGGGGAAAGGCGACGATCCCCACGGCCCCGGTCGCGAAGCCGTAGATCCCGACCAGCCCCAGGCTGGCCGTATCGGCGGCGCCGGCGGCGCGCCAGGCAAGGTGGCCGCACAAGACCAGCGGCGGGCCGAACGCGATGAACCAGAAGGCAAGTCGGCGCTCGTCATTGGCCCCGAACCGGTTGAAGAGGCCTTCGCCCCAGGCCGCGCCCAAGGCTTGCCGGAATTTCGCCACGCCAAACAAGATGTGCAAAATGCCGAGCACGAACAAGGTGGCGGCGGCGATATGTCCTGAAGAAATTGTCATGGTTTCATCCTATGATGGAAGGCGGCGTGATTGCTCCATACCCTTGGGTATGGCCGTCACTATACGGGCATTGCGACTCTTCCGTCAATACCTTGCGGTATGGCAAAGTCAATTGACATTTTGTTTGACGGTGACATAATGTCAGTCATGACCCTCACCGAAAACGAACTGCTCCTGCGCGAAGGCAAAAAGATTGTCGAGGCCCTTGGCCGCACCCTGGCGCCCATGGTGGAGGTGGTGCTGCACGACCTGACTCGTCCGGCGTCCTCCATCGTGGCAATCTCGAACAGCTTGTCCGGGCGCGAAGTGGGCGATCCGACCACCGAAATCGGCATGGCCCGGATCACCGATCCTGGGTTTCCCGATATCTTGCAAAACTACGCCAACCAATTTCCCGATGGCCGCCCGGCGAAAAGCACATCGATCGGTTTGCGCAACAGCGCCGGCGACTATGTTGCCGCACTGTGCCTGAACGTCGATGTGTCGATGCTCGCCAGCGTCGTCGCCAGCCTGTCGCAGCTGGCGCAAACCCAGGCCGACGTGGTCCCTGTGCGCGAATCGCTGGCGTCGCCGCGCCTGGACGAGTTGCGCGCCACCCTCGAACGCTTTGCCGCCGGCCTCAACAAAACCCCGCGCGCGCTCACGCCTGCCCAGCGGCGCGAGGCCGTGCAGCAACTGGCCGACGCCGGCCTGATGGACCTCAAGAACGCCCAGGCGGTCGTGGCGGCCATGCTCGGCGTTGCCCGGCCCACCGTGTATTCCTATCTTCCACAGAAAGATCCATCGCCATGATCCAGCTTCCCATTTCCTTCGACGACGTGGCGCGCGCGCACGAGCGCATCGCCGGTGCGGTCCACCGCACGCCGGTATTGACCTCGAGCAGCGCCAACGAGCGCACCGGCGCGCAGATTTTCTTCAAGTGCGAAAACCTGCAGCGCACCGGCGCTTTCAAGATCCGCGGCGCCTACAACGCGCTGGCGCAATTTTCGCCCGAGCAGCGCGCCTGTGGCGTGGTGACCTATTCGTCCGGCAACCACGCGCAGGGCATCGCGCTGGCGGCCAAACTGCTGGGCATCAAGGCGGTGATCGTCATGCCGCGCGACGCGCCCGCCATCAAGGTGGCCGCCACGCGCGGCTACGGCGCCGAAGTCGTCACCTACGACCGCTACACCGAAGACCGCGAAGCGATCGGCAACGCGCTGGCGGCCGAGCACGGCCTGACCCTGATTCCGCCGTACGACCACGCGCACGTGATGGCCGGGCAGGGCACCGCCGCCAAGGAACTGATCGAAGACGCCGGCCCGCTCGACGTGCTGCTGGTGCCGTTGGGCGGCGGCGGCCTGCTGTCCGGTTGCGCCACCGCCGCCAGGGCGATGAACCCCGATTGCCGCGTGCTGGGCGTCGAGCCCGAGGCGGGCGACGATGGCCAGCGCAGTTTTCGCAGCGGCCAGATCGTCCACATCGCCACGCCCGACACCATCGCCGATGGCGCCCAGACCCAGCACCTGGGCCAGCATACCTTTGCCGTGATCCGCGCGCGGGTGGACGATATCCTGACGGTGCCGGACGCCGAACTGGTCGCGGCGATGACGTTTTTTGCCGGCCACATGAAAATCACCGTGGAGCCCTCCGGTTGCCTGGGCGCGGCGGTGGCGCTCGATCCGCGCATGGACTTCAAGAACAAGCGGGTCGGCGTGATCGTTTCGGGCGGCAATATCGACCTGCAACGCATGGCCATGCTGATCCAGAAGGCGGCTTGAATGGCGCTCACTTCCTATCTCGGCGCGCACCCGCGCATTGGCGCGCAAGCCTATATCCACGCGTCGGCGCAGGTCATCGGCGACGTCACCCTGGGCGAAGATTCGTCCATCTGGTGCAATGCGGTAGTGCGCGGCGACGTCAATCACATCGTGGTCGGGCGCTGCTCGAATATCCAGGATTTCGTGATGTGCCATGTCTCGCACAAGAATCCCGGCAAGCCGCTGGGCTCGCCGCTGGTCGTCGGCGACTACGTCACCATCGGGCATAACGCCATTCTGCACGGCTGTACCATACAAGACGAATGTCTGGTCGGCATGGGCGCGATCGTGATGGACGACGCCCTCATTTCGTCCCGGGTGATGGTCGGCGCGGGCAGCCTGGTGCCGCCGGGCAAAGTGCTGGAAAGCGGCTATTTGTATGTCGGCCGCCCGGTACGGAAAGTGCGCGCCCTGACGCCGGAGGAGCTGGCCTTCCTCAAATACTCGGCCGAACATTATGTGCGCGTGAAGAATAACTACCTTGGCGCGACCTAAGTACCCGCCCATAAATAACTGTGATTTTTGTCTTCCATAGCCGGCGCGCTGCGGCGTTGCCCTCCGCTCGCAGTGCTCGCACTGCGTCGCGTCGGGCGCACGGCAATCGCATCCGGCTATGTTCGCCAAAACTCACACTTATTTCTGCGCGGGTACTTAGGCATGGCAGTGCATCGATGACGACATTGACTGTTTTGCTGGGGCGCGTAAATGCGGCCTTCGGATGGGACTTCGCCTCGTTCTCGGCCCTGATCGAGCAGTTGGTGCCGCCCGGGCGCTGGCGCCGTCCGCATGACCCGGCGTTCCAGGCCGTGGCCGACAGCGCCGCCTTTTTGCCCGAAACGCTGTACGTGGTGAGCGACGAATCGTACCGGGAAGGCGTGGGGGCGTTCGCCGTGCAGCGTGACGAGCTGTCCGGCTTCATCCTTGCTTATCCCGGGCGCCATGGGGTGGCGATGTTCGATAGTGACACCTTCATTATCGGCATCGACTCGAAGCTGGTCTGGATGTTCCATCACGAAGGCGTGTGGACCCTGTTCGATGGCAGGCGCCCTGCGGCGCCGCCCTGAGACAAAAAAAATGCCGCTCACGGGAGCGGCATTTTCATAAGTGAAGCCGGATGGCTTAATCGGCGGCGTAAATGTCGTTGTCCTTGGTTTCGCGGACAAACAGGCCACCGATGACCACCGTGACCAGCGCCACGATAATCGGATACCACAGGCCGTAGTAAATATCGCCCTTGTACGCAACGAGTGCGAACGCGGTAGTTGGCAGCAAGCCGCCGAACCAGCCGTTACCGATATGGTAAGGCAGCGACATCGAGGTGTAGCGGATGCGGGTCGGGAACATTTCGACCAGCATGGCCGCGATCGGGCCGTACACGGCCGTCACATACAGCACCAGGATAAACAGCAGCAGCACGACCATCGGCTTGTTGATCTGGTCCGAGTCGGCTTTGGCTGGATAGCCGGCCGCCTTGATCGCCGCGGCGACATCGGCTTTCAGCACTTTTTCCTTGGCTTTGCTGTCGGCGTCGAAGTCCAGGTCGCCGGCCGTCATTCCCGCGGTGAAGGAGGTAAATTCCTTGTCGCCGATGCGTACCTTGGCCAGCGAACCGGCCGGGGCGTCATCACGCGTGTAGCTCACCGATGCCGCCGTCAGGATGCCGGTAGCGATATCGCACGAGGACGGGAATTTTTCGGTGCCGGTCAGCTTGAACTGGAAGTGGCACGATGCCGGATCGGCCACGACCACCACTGGCGAACTTTGCAGCGCAGTTTCCAGCGCCGGGTTGGCGTAGTGGGTGATGCCCTTGAAGATCGGGAAGTAGGTAACCGCCGCAATCGCGCAGCCGCCCAGGATGATCCACTTGCGGCCGATCTTGTCCGACAGCGTACCGAACACGATGAAGAAAGGCGTGGCCAGCAGCAGCGAAATGGCGATCAGGATGTTGGCCACCGCGCCGTCGACCTTGAGCGTCTGGGTCAGGAAGAACAGGGCGTAGAACTGGCCGGTGTACCAGACCACGGCCTGGCCCATGGTCAGGCCGACCAGGGCGAGGAACACGATCTTGGCGTTCTTTGGCTGGAGGAAGGCTTCCGACAGCGGGGCCTTGGAGGTCTTGCCTTCGGCCTTCATCTTGGCGAATGCGGGCGACTCGTTCATCGACAGGCGGATCCAGACCGACACGCCGAGCAGCAGCACGGACACGAGGAACGGGATGCGCCAGCCCCAGGCCGCGAACTCGGGTTCGCCGAGGGCGGTACGGGTGCCCAGGATCACCACCAGCGACAGGAACAGGCCCATCGTGGCGGTGGTCTGGATCCACGAGGTGAAAAAGCCGCGCTTGCCGTGCGGCGCGTGTTCGGCCACGTAGGTTGCCGCGCCGCCGTATTCACCGCCCAGCGCCAGGCCCTGCAGGATGCGCAAGGTGACCAGGATGATTGGCGCGGCAATGCCGATCGAGGCGTAACTCGGTAACAGGCCGACGATGAAGGTCGAGGCGCCCATCAGCAGGATGGTGACCAGGAAGGTGTACTTGCGGCCGATCATGTCGCCGAGGCGGCCGAACACCAGCGCCCCGAACGGACGCACGATGAAGCCGGCGGCGAAGGCGAGCAGCGCGAAAATGAAGGTGGTGGTGGGGTCGCCGACGAAAAATTGTTTGGCGATGATGGGAGCGAGCGAGCCGTACAGGTAGAAGTCATACCATTCGAATACCGTGCCCAGGGAGGAGGCAAAGATGACCTTGCGCTCTTCCTTGGTCATCCCCGTGTCGGCGGGATTCCCCTTGCGCCCGTCGATCGCGTTGCCAGGTGTAATTGCCATAGATGTCTCCGTGTTTAATATAGTTATTGCTTCATCGGAATAGCCGTGTTTGTCCAGCTGGATCCGAGTGTGGACTCCCAAACTTACGCGATGCTTGCTTGGAACTTACATGAGGCTGACTTTTTCGATGTCGAGAACGCAGGTGTTTTGTGTAAATACAATGACGTGTTTGCCGAAAGAAATTGAGCGGGGGGACGGTGGCGCGCCGCGCGCCGGTAATGGGGCGGCGTTCTCACTTCTAGTTGGGAATCGATCCGACTTGCAGTTCGGGATCGGGCAGGAGGTGGAATTCCCACTTTCCGGCATTGTTCTTGGCGTAAAAGCTAATGTAGAAACACCAGCTGCCCTGGGTGACATCGAAGGACACCACGCTATTGTTCACAATCGAAATGCTGCCGTCGACCGCGCCCGAGAATGGTGAGGATATCTCCGGAACATCCATTTTCGACGAATTCAATTTGCCGCCTTGTATGTCGGACGCATCGTCATTGAAGATGAATTGGAGCTTGTCGTCGGGCTGGGGGTTGTAAAGGCCCGCAGACAGGGTGGGGCAATTCGTGGTGTAGGTGGCGATCTTGATGCCGCTCTTGAAGTTAACCGTAAACGTATATGTCGACATACACTTCCTTTTCAGCACTACAAATAGAGGCGGGCTTGCGCCTGCCCGGAACCGACCGGCTTTAATCGGCGTGATAGGCGGGATCGCGCCGCAACGCGATCAGGTCGGGTTCGGCCTCGATGAACTTGACCGGATAACCGAGCTCTCTGGCTTTGACAATGGCTTGCAGCGCCAGGCGGCGCTGGCCGATGAGTTCATACGCAAGGCCGGCGTAAAAGCGCACGTCGGCGCTCTCCGGCGCCAGTCCGAGCGCGCGCGTCATCAAGTCCATCGCCTGCCCCTTGTCCCCGGTGCGGGCGCAATACATCCCCATGCGGTAGACCAGCGTGGCGTTGCCGGGCGCGCGCTGCAACTGCGGCGCCAGCAAGTCGCGCGCCCTGGCGTAGGCATTGCGCGCCTCCGCTTCGCGCCCGGGAATCCACAGCAAGGCGTCGGCCAGGTTGGCCCAGTTGAGGTAATCGCCGGGGGCGCCGCGCGTGGGCGAGACGGCATGCTCGAAGGCGGCGGCGGCGGCCACGTAGTCGCCGACGAGAAACATGGCGTTGCCCAGGTTGCCGTACAGTTTGGCGCTGGGCCGGACCTGCAAGCCTTGCTGCAGCACGGCGAAGGCCTCCTCGATGCGCTGCTGGCGCAGTAGTGAGGCGTTCAGCCCGGCATAGGAGGCGACCGCGTCCGGCTCGAGCACGATGCTGCGGCGGAAGGCCCGCTCGGCGTCGGCATACTCGCCCCGGGCGTAATGCAGCGTGCCCAGTTCGTCCTCGAAGGCGCGCTCGGTGGGGAAACGCTGGCGTGCCTGCGCCAGCGCCTTGAAGGCCTCGTCGAAGCGGCGCGCGTGGCGCAGGATCTGGACCTTGCCGTACCATGCGAAAAAATCGCCATTGTCGAGGCGCAGGGCGGCCTCGATTTCGCGCAGCGCCTGGTCGTGGCGGCGCTGGTTCAGGAACGCCCAGCTCATGGCGGTATGGCTCAGCGCCAGCTGGTCGTCCAGTTTCAGGGCTTGTTGCGCGCTGGCGGCGGCCTTTTGCAACCAGTTTTCGTCCTGCGTATCGGCCATGTAGCGCAGGCTGTAGCCGAGCGACAGTCCGGCGGCGGCGGCGGCGTTGTCGGCACGATGCGCGAGAACGCGATGGAAGCGCGCACTGCCGCTTTGCAGGCTGCCCGGGCGGTCATGCAATTTCAGTTCAGCCAGGCCGAGTTTGAGTTCGCCCGCCTCGGAATAGGGCGTCAGGGCGGCCTCGACAGCCACCAGCGCCGGCGCCGCGTAGCGCCAGGCGGCGCCGGCCAGCACGGCGACGGCCAGCACCGCGCCGCCCGCATAGGCCCATGCCAGGCCAGGCCGCGTACGCGCCTGGGGTGGCGGCGCCGCATCCGGGGCGGCCAGCGGGGCCGGCGCCGCGTTCGACAGTTGCCCCAGCCGCAAGCGCACCTGCGCCATGTCCGGCAAGCGCTGGGCCGGCTGCCGCGCCGTCATGTCGCAGATCAGCTCGCGCAGCGGCGTGGCCAGGCCTGGCGTAAAGCGCCAGCTGCGCGGGTCCGACTGGATCTGCGCGGCCGCCAGCGCCATGCCCTTCAAGTTGTCGAAGGGGCGCGCGCCGCACAGCAATTCGTAGAAGATGACGCCAAGCGCGTAGATGTCTCCCTGCGCGTCGGGCCGCGCGCCGAGCAGGCGCTCCGGGGCCATGTAGGCGATGGTGCCTTGCAGGCCGTCCTGATGCAGCGAGGTGGTGATCAGCGGGTCCTGGAGTTGCGCCAGGCCAAAATCGAGGATGCGCAGCCTGCCGCCCGGCTCGATCATCAGGTTCGACGGCTTGAGGTCGCCATGAATCAAGCCGCTGGCGTGCGCTTCGCACATCGCATCGACCAGTTGCGTAAGCCAGTCGCAAGCGCAAGCGATGCCCGGCAGAGCGTCCTGGATGACTTCCTTGAGCGTTCGGCCACGCACCAGCTCCATCACGATGCCCGGGGCGTCGCCGGTTTCCTCGATCGCGTGCACTTTGACAAAGGCGGCATGGTGCAGGGAGGCGGCAATCCGCGCTTCGCGCATCAGGCTGCTATCGGACGCTCCCGGTGCGCTGTGCTTGGTAAATTTGATGGCGACGCTGCGCCGCAGCTTGCTGTCCCAAGCTTCGTAGACGACACCGAAGCCGCCTTCGCCAAGGCGTTTGCGGATGTCGTAATGCGAGGGCAGCGGCGGTGTTGGCGCGAGGCTGTCCGGTTCGCATGGTTTCTCAACTTGGGTCAGGGTGGTCATCACGAGTCCACATGCGCTATTTTATCAATATTGCCACATATCCCGAGCGGCAAGTAAGGAAGCGATGTAAAGATAGCACTGTGCCGGGCAGCGCGCGGCGACTGACGTAAAAAGGCAACAAGGAAAGTCGTGGGCGGCCCTGTCCGGACCGCCTGTCAGCTGGACCCGGCCGAATGCTGTTGCCGAGGCAGGCGGCGCGCGCCCGGCACCAGCACGATACTGAACGAGACCAGCGCGGACACGCCCAACGCGACCGGCAGCAAGCCGCCTGCCAGATACGGCGCGACCGCCATGGTCGCCAGCGCCGTCACCCCGAACGCCGCCGTCATCACCACGCCGGCCCCCTTGCCGGGATTGCCCCCGGCCAGCGACAGCGCGCGCGCCATCAGCGAGGGCCCGCGCAGACCCAGCCCGCCGCAAAACACGACCCATACGGCGATCAGCGCCGTCAGCGAACGCAGGTCGGCGAGCGCCTGCGCCAGCATCATGGCCGCCGCCAGCGCTTGCAGGCTGGCCCCGGCCAGCATGGCGCGCCCGACGCCGTCGCGTCCGGCCAGCCTGGCCCCAAGCGTGGCCGCCAGCATGAAGGCGCCGACCCCGCACAGTTGCAGTACCGCAAATCCACCCACGCTGGTGCCGATCCAGGCCGTCACCAGATGCGGCGCACTGGCGACCACCATCAGCAGCGCGCCGAACATGGCCGCGTAGCTGAGCGCATGCCGCACGAAGCCCCGGTTCAGCCATGCCGCCGGCGCGTCCGGCATCATGCCGGCGGCGCCGGCCGCCGCGCCGCGCCCGATAATGCGCGACACCAGCGGCAGCAGGGCAAGCGCCACGGCCGCTATCAGGTAGAAAGAGACGCGCCAGTCCAGGTGCAGCACAATGGCCGCGCCCAGCACCGGCCCGATGGCCGGTACGGTCGACTCGACCGTGGCCACCAGCGCCATCGCGCCCGCGCTGTCGGCTTCGGAAAAGCGCCGCCGGATCAGCGCCGGCACCGCCACGGTGGCCGCGCCGGCGCCCAGGCCCTGGATCAGGCGCCCCACCAGCAGGCTGGCCATGTCCGGCGCCAGGCCGCACAGCACGCTGCCGACAGCCAGCAAGCCGGTGCCGGCCATGATGGCACCGAAGTCGCCATAGTGGTCGGCCAGCCAGCCCCAGGCGAATTGCGACAAAGCCAACGCCACCATGAAAACCGCCATCGTGCCTTGGCCGGCGCTCATCGTGGCGTGCAGCTGGGCCTGCATGCTGGGCAGCGCAGGCAGGTACAGGTCGGAGGCCAGCATGCCGACCGCCGTCAGCGTGGCAAGCGGCATGGCAAGACGGCGCTGCTGGCTCATGGCTTAAGGAAATAGTTTTCTGAAAGCCAAGATTAACATAATTTTACTATTGCATATTCAAATGTTTGGCCGCCTCGCGCCGGGTCAGGGGCGACAAGCTGGCGTCGTTTTCCAAGAGAAAAGCGCGCACGGCCTCGGGGTCATGGTGGGCGTAGTCGCGCAAGCCCCAGCCGATCGCTTTGCGGATGAAAAAATCCTCTTCGTGCGCCAGTTGCCCTGCGTAGCCGAACAGCCGCGCGCGATCGGTGTCGGCGCGCCAGCCCAACTGGTGCAGCATGGCGATGCGGCGCGTCCACAGATCGGCGTGGCGCACGGCCGCGTCCATGCGCGGCTGGCGCAGAAATTTGTCGGCGCGCACCACCGTGCCGACGAGCACCGCCAGCGCATCGACCGTATCCCACCACGCCGCCTGGCGCGCCAGCGCGAACAGCGCGTCGATATGCGCGTCATCGAAGCGCTTGACGTGCGCGGCCAGCAGGTCGATCGCCGCGTACTGGCATTCGCGCTGCGGCGCGCGCCACAGGGCGGCTGCGGCGTCGAGCAGCACGCCCGCGTCCGCCCCTTTGAGGCTGGTCACGAGCGGCTTGAGCGCGGCGCGCCGGGCCGGCGTGGGGATGCCGTGGAACGCGAACTGGTCGCGCATATAGGCGCTCATGCGCGCCGCCTGGGCCGCGTCGGCCAGCGGCGCGAGCAGCGATGTCACTTGTCCGGCAATGCTCATGGGCCTCTTTTTCAAAGTGGTGGACGAAGGCGCGGCAGGCGCGCATAATTTTGCGAACGACCGTACTAAAATGTGCTATTCTCGTAGCGATCAACACAGCGCATTGCGCATATTAATCCAACTCAGGAGACACAAATGATAGATGCCGTCATCGTATCGACCGCCCGCACCGGCCTGGCCAAATCGTGGAAGGGCGCCTTCAACATGACGCACGGCGCCACGCTCGGCGGCCACGTGCTGCAGGCCGCCATCGCCCGCGCCGGCATCGAGCCGGGCGAGGTCGAGGATGTCATCATCGGCTGTGCCAATCCGGAAGGCGCCACCGGCGCCAACATCGCGCGCCAGATCGCCTTGCGCGGCGGCTGCCCGGTGTCCACGGCCGGCATGACGGTCAACCGTTTTTGCTCGTCGGGCCTGCAAACCATCGCGCTCGCGGCGCAGCGCATCATTGCCGGCGAGGGCGATATTTACGCCGCCGGCGGGGTCGAATCAATTTCCTGCGTGCAGCAGGAAATGAACCAGCACATGCTGGCCGATCCATGGCTCAAGGAACACAAGCCAGAGATCTACTGGCCCATGCTGCAAACGGCCGAAACCGTGGCCAAGCGCTACAACATCGGGCGCGACCGCCAGGATGAATACGGCGTGCAGAGCCAGCAGCGCGCCGCCAACGCCCAGGCCGCCGGCTTGTTCAACGCCGAAATCGTGCCGATGACCACCACCATGGGCGTGGCCGACAAAGCTTCGGGCATGCTGGTCACGCGCGAAGTGACCATCAGCGCGGACGAAGGCATCCGCGCCGACACCACGCTCGAAGCCGTCTCCAAGATCCGCAGCGCGGTGCCGGGCGGCGTCATTTCGGCCGGCAACGCCAGCCAGTTTTCGGACGGCGCCTCGGTCGCCATCCTGATGAGCAGCAATGTGGCGCAGGCGCGCGGCTTGCAACCGCTCGGCATTTTCCGCGGCTTCGCGGTGGCCGGTTGCGAGCCGGACGAAATGGGCATCGGCCCGGTGTTTGCGATTCCTAAACTGTTGAAAAAGGTCGGCCTGTCGGTCGCCGACATCGGCCTGTGGGAACTGAACGAAGCGTTCGCGGTCCAGGTGCTGTATTGCGCCGACCGCCTCGGCATCCCGATGGACCGCCTCAACGTCAACGGCGGCGCGATCGCCGTCGGCCACCCGTACGGCGTCTCGGGCGCACGCCTGGTCGGCCACGCGCTGATCGAAGGCAAGCGCCGCGGCGTCAAGTACGTCGTTGCCACCATGTGCATCGGTGGCGGCCAGGGCGCTGCCGGCCTGTTCGAAGTCGTCTGATCCACGCCGGGGCGCGCCGCTCCGGCGCAGCCCCGCTTACTTTGTCTTCCCGGGGGACGCTAGATGCCATCCAATATACTGTCGCGCCGCGACCTCGACTTCCTGCTGTACGAATGGCTCGATGTCGAGGCGCTGACCGCGCGTCCGCGCTTTTCCGACCACAGCCGCGAAACCTTCAACGCGGCCATCGATACCGCCGAACAGATCGCCACCGACCTGTTCGCGCCGCATAACAAGAAGAACGATCAGCACGAGCCGCATTTCGATGGGCACACCGTGACCATCATTCCCGAAGTAAAAATCGCGCTCGACGCCTTTTCCGCCGCCGGCCTGATGGCGGCCGGGCAAGACTACGAATTCGACGGCATGCAGTTGCCATGCGTACTGGAAAAAGCCGTGACCGCCTACTTCACGGCGGCCAATGTGGCCACCTCGGCCTATATTTTCCTCACCATCGGCAACGCCAACACCTTGCTGAAAACCGCCACGCCGCAGCAGATCGAACGCTTCGTGCGGCCTCTGTACGCCGGCAAGTTCTTCGGCACCATGTGCCTGTCGGAGCCGCAAGCGGGGTCCAGCCTGTCCGACATCACCACCCGCGCCGAGCCGGACCCGGTGGACGGCGTGGATGGCGAGCGCCAGTATCGCCTTTCCGGCAACAAGATGTGGATCTCCGCCGGCGAACACGACCTGGCCGGCAATATCGTCCACCTGGTGCTGGCCAAGATTCCCGGCCCGGACGGTCGCCTGATTCCCGGCGTGAAGGGGATTTCCCTGTTCATCGTGCCCAAGTTCCTGGTCGGCGACGATGGCGAGCCGGGCGAGCGCAACGACGTCGTGCTGGCCGGCCTGAACCACAAGATGGGCAATCGCGGCACCACCAACTGCCTGCTCAACTTCGGCGAAGGGCGCTTCAAGCCGCTCGGCAAGGCCGGCGCGGTCGGCTACCTGGTGGGGCAGCCGCACCAGGGCCTGGCCAATATGTTCCACATGATGAACGAAGCGCGCATCGGCGTGGGCCTGGGCGCCGCCGTGCTGGGCGTGACCGGCTACCTGCACGCCCTCGATTACGCGCGCAGCCGTCCGCAAGGCCGCCATCCGGCCGAAAAAGACCCGGTCAAGCCGCAGTTACCGATCATCGAGCACACCGATGTGCGGCGCATGCTGCTGGCCCAGAAAGCGTATGCCGAAGGCGCCATGGCGCTGGTGCTGTATTCGGCGCGCCTGGTCGACGAACAACGCAGCGCGCCCGACCCGGACGCACGGGCGCACGCCGGGCGCCTGCTCGACTTCCTCACCCCGATCACCAAGTCGTGGTCGTCGCAGTGGTGCGTGGAAGCGAACAGCCTGGCGATCCAGGTGCATGGCGGCTACGGCTACACGCGCGAGTACAACGTCGAACAGTTTTACCGCGATAACCGCCTCAACGCCATCCACGAAGGCACGCACGGCATCCACGGGCTCGACCTGCTGGGGCGCAAGGCGTCGATCCAGGAGGGCGCGCTGTTCAAGGCCATCGGCGGCGAAATTGCCGCTACGATTGCCAAAGTGCGCGCGGCCGATGTGTCGGTCGACCTGCACGCCAATGCCGACCTGCTCGAAGAAGAATGGCAGCGCATCGTCACTGTCACCAAGGCGCTGTACGCCGTGGGCGACATGAACAAGACCCTGGCCAACGCCAGCCTGTACCTGGAAGCGGTCGGCCACACGGTCGTCGCCTGGATCTGGCTGGAACAGGCGCTGGTGGCCACGCATGCACTGGCGGGATCGCCGTCTCTGGATGACAGCAACTTTTACAACGGCAAACTGCAAGCCTGCCGCTACTTCTTCCACTGGGAACTGCCCAAGGTCCAGCAACAGCTCGACCTGCTGGCCAGCATCGACACCACCACGCTCGACATGCGCGATGCGTGGTTCTGAGGACCGACTGAACAATGATCAAGCACATCGTCATGTGGAAGCTGAAAGCAGTTGCCGAAGGCGCCGACCGCGCCACCAACGCGCGCAAGATGAAGGAGCAGCTGGAAGCCTGCAAAAACATCGTGCCGGGCATGTTCGCTTTTGAAGTGTCGCTGGCCCAGCCGGGCCTGGAAGCGACGTACGACGTGGTGCTGTATGCGGAGTTCGCCGACAAGGAAGCGTTGAAGGCGTACGGCGAACATCCGACCCACCACGCACTCAAACCATTCTTTGGCGCCATTCGTGACGAGCGCCAATGCATGGACTACCACATCTGAATAACAAGGATTCCCGATGCGTACTACGCAAGAATTATTTTCCCTCGCCGGCAAGACGGCACTGATTACCGGCGGCTCGCGCGGACTGGGCCTGCAAATGGCCGAAGCGCTGGGCGAGCAGGGCGCCAGGATCGTCATTTCCTCGCGCAAGCAGGCTGACCTGGACGAAGCGGTTGCCCACCTGAAAGAGCGCGGCATCGAGGCCAGCGCCATCGCGGCCGACCTGGCGCAGGAAGCGCATATCCAGCCGCTGGTCGATGAAGCGATGAAGCGCCTCGGCCACATCGACATTTTGATCAACAACGCCGGCGCCAGTTGGGGCGCGCCGGCCGAAGAATATCCGGTCGAGGCGTGGGACAAGGTCATGAACCTGAACATCCGCAGCATCTTCCTGATGACCCAGGCGGTCGGCAAGGCATCGATGATCCCGCGCAAGTACGGCCGCATCGTCAATATCGCCTCCATCGCCGGCCTGGCGGGCAACCCGCCGGGCACCATGAAAACCATCGCTTACAACACCTCGAAAGGCGCGCTGGTCAACTTCACCCGCGCGCTGGCGGGCGAGTGGGGCGCGTACGGCATCACCGTGAACGCCATCGCGCCGGGATTTTTCCCGTCCAAGATGACCAAGGGCGTGCTGGAAACCATTGGCGAGGAAGCGCTGGCCAAGGATGCGCCGCTGGGCCGCATCGGCGACGATGAAGACTTGAAAGGGGCAACCTTGCTGTTCGCGTCCGACGCGGGCAAGCACATCACCGGCCAGACCCTGGCGGTGGACGGCGGAGTATCGGCGGTATGACGGCCGCTACCTACCAGCGCGTGGTCCTGGCGTCGCGTCCGCGCGGCGAAGTCCAGCCCGACAATTTCAGTCTCGAAACGGCGCAACTGCCCGCACTGGGCGAGGGCCAGGTGCTGGTGCGCAACCATTATCTGTCGCTCGACCCGTATATGCGTGGGCGCATGAGCGAGGCGAAGAGCTACGCGGCCACCCAGGCCATCGGCGAAACCATGATCGGCGGCACAGCGGGCGAGGTGCTCGAATCGAAGCACCCCAAATTTGCGGCTGGCGACATGGTGGTCGGCATGCTCGGCTGGGCCGACATGGGCGTGGCCGACGGCGCCACCTTGCGCAAGGTCGATACCAGCCACATTCCCCTGTCGGCCTTCCTGGGCGTGGCGGGCATGCCCGGCATGACGGCCTGGTACGGCCTGAACCACATCATGAAGCCGAAGGCGGGCGACACCATCCTGGTATCGGCGGCCAGCGGCGCGGTCGGCAGCGTGGTCGGACAACTGGCCAAGATGCAAGGCTGCCGCGTGGTCGGCATCGCCGGCGGACCGGATAAATGCGCCTATGTCGTCAACGAACTGGGCTTCGACGCTTGCATCGACTACAAGGCCGGCAAGCTGGTCGAGGACCTGGCCGCTGCCACGCCGGACGGCATCGACGCCATTTTCGAGAACGTGGGCGGGGCCGGCTTCGATTGCGCCTTGCCGCGCATGAACGCTTTCGGGCGGGTGGCGCTGTGCGGCATGATCGCCGGCTACAACGGCGAGGATGTGTCGATCCGCAACATGCGCTTCATGCTCACCAGCCGCCTGACGATTCGCGGCTTCATCGTCAGCGAACACCTGGACCTGTGGCCGCAAGGCTTGAGTGAACTGGGCGCGCTGGTCGCGAGCGGCAAGCTCAAGTACCGCGAAACCGTGGCGCCGGACCTGGCATCAGCGCCGGACGCCTTCATCGGCTTGCTCAAGGGCCGCAACTTCGGCAAACAACTGGTAAAGCTCATCTGACATGAAAAATTTCCAAGACAAAGTCGCCGTGATCACCGGCGGCGCGAGCGGTCTCGGCCGCGAATTCGCGAAACGCGCCGCCAGCCTGGGCATGAAGCTGGTGTTGGCCGACGTGCAGCAGGACGCGCTGGACGCCACGCAAGCCGAGCTTGAGGGCGAGGGCGCGCAGGTGCTGGCCATGCTCTGCGACGTGCGCAAGGGCGAGCAGGTCCAGGCGCTGGCGGACGCCACCATGGCGCGCTACGGCGCGGTGCATCTGGTGTTCAACAACGCGGGCGTGGGGTCCGGCGGCTTGATCTGGGAGAATTCTGAAGCCGACTGGGAATGGGTGCTGGGCGTCAATCTGTGGGGCGTGATCCACGGCGTGCGCATTTTCACCAAATTGATGCTGGAATGCGCCAGGCAGGACCCGCAGTACGAGGGGCATATCGTTAACACGGCCTCGATGGCGGGCTTGCTGAATGCGCCGACCATGGGTGTGTACAACGTGTCCAAGCATGCGGTGGTGTCCTTGTCCGAAACCTTGTACCAGGACTTGCAGCTGGTGGAAGCGCCGATCGGGGCGTCGGTGCTGTGCCCGTATTTTGTACCGACCGGCATCAGCCAGTCGCACCGCAACCGGCCGGAAGACGTGAAAATGACCGGCGGGCCAACGGCCAGCCAGAAGGCGGCGCAGGCGATGACCGTGAAAGCGGTCGAGTCGGGCAAGGTCTCGGCCGGCGACGTGGCGCAGATCACCTTCGACGCCATCCGCGACGGACAGTTCTATATCTATTCGCATCCGGGGGCGCTGGGCAATGTGGGCGAACGGATGGAGGAAATCGTCAAGGGCATCAATCCGGGCGACCCGTACAAGGCGGCGCCGCATATCCGCGATATGTTGCGGGCAAAGATGAAGGGGTAAAGGCTGGGTGTGGAGCAGGGCCTGTGAGGTGGACTGGCCGGCCCTGTGCCAAGCTGGAGAAATGTGCGGAAGCATGCGGCACCAAGACCATCGACGACTACCGCTGCCAATGGTTGCCGCTAAGGAGAAAATGTCTCCACTGACAAGCCAGCGACGGCACCAAAGTGTTTGGCGTTGGCGGTAAGAACTGTCAAGCCATGCGTTAACGCCGTCGCGGCGATGAGTGCATCGCCCATCTGCATAGCATGCGAAAGAGCATAGGTGTCGATTAGTCGCATCGCAATGTCTGAAATCGCCTTCTCGACAGGCAGTATGTCCGCACTTCGCATCTGCAGCCCTTTTTTGATGTTTGCCAGTTCCAGTTTATTCCGACAACCCTGGGCCAACTCCATGTAGGTCACAGCAGAGATGCGCCATTGCGCTTCCGCTTGAAGGCGTGCGGTGGCGCCCAGATGGCCTCGCATCATAAAGATCATCACATCGGTATCGATGAGCACCGACACCGATCACCCCTTGCCGCGAGAGGCATCGAGGTCAAAGCGCGCCGCGCGCAACTGGCGCGCATGGGCCGCTACATCCGCGATATCCTCACGATCCTTCCACATCCCGAAAAGAGGATTGGCGGTCAACGGCGATGCTCCCTGTTGATCTTCGCTTTCCTCCTCCTCAATGCGCACGGTCACCCGGGTGTTTGGCGCCAAAGGCAGGTGGGCTTGCCACGCCGCAGGCAATTCGGTGAGCGCGACATGTTCAATGATGAGGGTCTTCATGATGGCATCCTTTCTTGGCTACTCAGGCTACTGACCATTTTATGCGTCTGGTATGTCGTGATCATCCCACATTCCGCAAACGAATTGGACGCGGCCGGCAGCAGTACGCCGGCTGCCGGTGCGTCGGCTTGCTCGCAAGTTGCTCATTTGCAATATTCTAAAATCCTCATTTTTACTTAACAGGGGATGCAAATGGACCTTCACGCCACGCTGACAATTGATGACTTCCGGAACAAGTGCGAGAAGGTCCGTAATGACGCTGAGAAGTATCACATGCACCCCAGCAGCGCTTACTGGGAATTGGCGGACATCGTGCTGGCGTCGTTGGCGCAAACAGATAGTGCGGCGCTGTTCACGGAGTCCCAGGTCGACGTCCGGCGAATCGTCTTGCGCGCCTTGCGCCACTATCGGAGAACTGGGCGGCGCGAGTTGTGCGCCGTGCCCGACGGTCGATTCTGGGATGGCGGGCCGGAAGCGCGCGCCGCGATCACGACCCTGGCTGCGGCAAGCCTGGTGCCGCAATCGATGACCCGCATCGCGGTCCCGGTGCCCGTGTTCAGGGGACTGGAATGTATCCGCGCCGTTGGACCGCTGGAACAGCGTCTCCCGGCCGAGGACAGCCTGCTGCGTGTGGAGTTGGTTGGCCTGGCGCGGGAAGTGCCTAATCCGCGTGCTTATCCTGATCAATGGACGATGTCCTTGCAGATTACCGAAGACGAGCGGCGCAGCATCGACGCGGGCGCCTACGAGCGGGTGGGGGTTCGCAGCTGTGTAGCGACGTTCGCAATGCGCCGCAATGTCTGGATGGATTTTTGGCCGCGCTTCACCCTGGGCGATGTACGCCGGTTCAGCGTCATCCAGAAGGGAAGCCCATTTGGGGACCGAAAGCTGATCGTCAAGCTGGATATGGGTGACAAAGGCAAAATCTCGTGCGGCGACATGGAGTTGGTGCGACTTGAAGACATCAGCTGTGCCGGGTAGGGTTGGCGCTGCAAGCATCTGAAAGAGCGGCTCCGGCACGAATGCCGCCAATTTAAGCTACGTCATTCCCGCGCAGGAGGCTGTCTCAAAACGCTAAAATCACCGCAAGGCGGTAGACTCTTATCCGTCATTCCCGGCCTGGGCGGCCCCCTTGGCGGGAATCCAAATTCGCTGCTATGCCACGCAATGGGATTCCCGCCTGCGCGGGAATGACGGTTTGGAAGTAGGTGGTCATAAAACCGCTTAGCTGAGCGGCAAAGCCATGGCGATCGGTGAGTTAGCAGTCTTTTCGCCAATCGGGCGTTTGCTTGATCCCCTGGCGCTCATCGGGTTCTCCATTCGGACATTCAGCGTAGACCGATCAACGCCAATTCGCAAGCTGGCTGAGCGGGGAGGCGAACGGTCCAACGGCAGCAACCTCACGCCAGCATGCGCTCGTGCAGTTCCGCAGGCGCATCCTCATACAGCTTGACCACGGTCGAGGTGCGCGTGCCGTAACCCGGAATCTCGATGCATACCGCCGACAATCCCCGCTCCAGGTCGAGCGCGACGCCGGTATCGGGCAGGCGCATGTCGGCCGCGCGGGTGGTGTCGGCCAGCATTTCGAAATACGCGTCTTCGGGCGCACCCTGGCACAGCAAACTGGCGAACTGCGCCTTGGTGCGCACCACCTTCGGCCACGGCGCGTCCAGCAGGCTGTTGGAAATGCCATAAATGCCCGGTTCCAGCGCCTGCCCGTTGCGCGCGTCGCCGGCGCCGCGGTTCGAAAACCAGACCATGCCGCTGCGGTCGCCCAGCACCAGGTTAAAGCCGTTGTAGGCTGCGCTGCCATCGGCAATCTGCGCGATATAGTCGGCGGCCGTCATCGTGCCGGCCAAAAAATCGACCACCAGCGCGCCGCGCGACGGCGCATCGGTACGGCGCTCTTCGGGCGCGCGGATGTTGGTCAACGCCGCAAACCGCGGGCCGTTGGCGCCATCTTGCGTGATGCCCATCCAGCTGCCGCCAAACTTGAGGTCGCGCCCGGCGTAAATGTTCGGATGCTCGGGCCAGACGCCGGCCGGCGCGGTCGGGCGGTCATAGAATTCGTCGCGGTTGGCGGCGGCGATCAGGGGCACGCCGGGAACGACCTGCCATGCAAAAACAATCAGGCACATGTGCTTATATCCATGAAAACTTCGGAATGGCGCGGGCCATCTGTGAACTGATCCAGCCCGGCTTGCCGCACCGCCGCCGCCAGCGCGGTGTCGAACCCGTTGGGGGTGGCAAGATAGATTTCCATCCAGGTCTGGCGCCCGTCTTGCGCGCCGGGACGGCGTTTGATCGACCCCGTCACGCCCGTTGGCAAGGCCAGGTCGGCCTGCATGGCGCGCACCAGCGGCGCGAGGCGCGCCGCGTGCTCGTCGCGCACCTTGTAGTAAATATACAGGTCGACCATGGCAGGCTAGAGGTCGAGCGCGTCGAGCGCGTAAGGCATCGGCAACATGCGCAGTGGCACGCCGCTGGCCGAGCCAAGGTGGACATTGCCTTGCTCGATGGCCGCCAGTTTCATTTCCACCAGCACATCGACGCCGCCGGCGCCGTTCGGCGCGCTGTTGACGATCATGCCGCACGGCTGGTCGGGGTCGTCTGCGGCGAATACTTCGTCACCGGCCTGGGCCGGCGCGTTGATCGTCGCCAGCGCGGTACGGCGCTTGAGCTTGCCCAAATACTGGCTGCGCGCAACAATTTCCTGGCCCGGATAACAGCCTTTCTTGAAATTGACGCCGCCGAGCAACTCGAAATTGACCATCTGCGGAACGAATTGCTCCTGCGTCCGCAGGGTGACCTGCGGCACGCCGGCATGAATCTCGGATAGGCGCCAGGCGTCGGTGCCAGCCGGGCGCAAGGCGCTGGCGAGCGCCGGCCAGGCCGCCTGGGCCGCCTCGGGCGTCGCCAGCCACTGGTAGCGGGGCGCGCCAAACACGTCGGCCACGCGCAGCAAGGTACCGAGCGGATGGTCGATGCGCGAGTACGGCGTGGCCGGCAGCGCGCCGAACAAGGGCAGCAGCGCGGCCTCGGCGCCAGCGCCGCCAATGCCAAGCAGCACCATTGCGCCGCCAGCATCGCTGAACTTGGCTTTGGCGCGCATCACGAACATGGACAGGCGCTTTTGCAGTGCGGGCGCAATGTCGCGCGCCAGCTGCAGGAAGACCGACTCGCTGCCGCGCCACATCAGGAAGGTTGCCTGCAAGCGCCCCTTGGGGGTACAGTAGCCCGCCAGCCGCACGTCCGCCAGGCCGAGATGTTCAACATCATTGGTCAGCTGATTGTGCAGGAAAGTGGCGGCATCGTCGCCGCTGACCGCGAGCAGGCCCTGGTCTGTGATGGCCGCGACGAAGCCGGATGCCAGCTCGGCGACGGTGAGCGCATGGCCGAAGTCCGGCACGTGGCCGGAGCCGTCAGTGGCGAGTTGCGCGCCCTGCGACGAGAGATATTCATTCCAGTTGTTCATAAATTCCAAATATTTCCCGATTTAAGCTTTATCATTACGGGCTCATTATAGAGATGTCGCGAAAATCGCGCCGGACACGGCGTAAAACCACAGAATCGAGTTCGGCCTTGTTCAAAAAATTACTCATATTGATCCTCTTGCTGTGCACCGGCGCGGCGATGTACTTCTTCACCTGGGCCAAGGAGCCGATCACCACGTCCGGCGAGCCCATCGCATTTACTGTCCAGCCTGGCAGCAGCGTGGGCACGGCCGCCCAGGAGATTGTCGACGCCGGTGTGCCGGTCAATCCGTACATGCTGTCCTTGCTGGCGCGCGCCACCCAGACCGCGTCGAAGATCAAGGCCGGCACCTACGAGCTCAAGCCGAACACCTCGCCGCGCCGCCTGCTCGACCAATTGGTGCGCGGCGAATTCGCCCAGGAATCGCTGACCATCATCGAAGGCTGGACCTTCAAGCAGATGCGCCAGGCGATTGCCAGCAACAAAGGCCTCAAGCACGATACGGACAAGCTGTCCGATGCCGAACTGCTGGCCAGGATCACGACCGACTACAAGGCGGCCGAAGGTTTGTTCTTCCCGGACACCTATCTGTTCGCCAAGGGATCGAGCGACATGCAGATCTACAAGCAGGCGCACACCCTGATGATGAACCGCCTCGGCGCCGCCTGGGAAAAGCGCGACCCCAGCCTGCCGTACGAGAATCCGTACCAGGCGCTGGTCATGGCCTCGATTATCGAAAAAGAAACCGGCCAGAAGTCCGAGCGCGCCATGATCGCCGGCGTGTTCGTGAACCGCCTGCGCCAGGGCATGATGCTGCAGACCGATCCGACCGTGATCTATGGCATGGGCGACAAGTACGCCGGCAACATCCGCAAACGCGACCTCGAAACCGACACGCCGTACAATACCTATACGCGCACCGGCCTGCCGCCGACCCCGATCGCCTTGCCTGGCGTGCAATCGCTGGCCGCCGCGCTGGGGCCGGCCAAGACCGACGCCCTGTATTTTGTGGCGCGCAAGGATGGCACCAGCCAGTTTTCCAGCAATTTGTCCGACCATAACCGGGCAGTGAATCAATATCAACGATAGGCGTTTCCCGTTCCATGACCGACAGTACCACCTCAAGAGGCAAGTTCATCAGCTTTGAAGGCATCGACGGCGCCGGCAAGTCCACCCATATCGGCTTTGTCGCCGCCGCCCTGGCAGCGCGCGGCAAGCGCGTCGTCTCGTCACGCGAACCGGGCGGCACCGCGCTCGGCGAACAATTGCGCGAACTGCTATTGCACGAAAAAATGCACCTCGAAACCGAGGCCTTGCTGATGTTCGCCAGCCGCCGCGAGCACATCGCCCAGGTCATCGAACCGGGCCTGGAGCGTGGCGACTGGGTCATTTCCGACCGCTTTACCGACGCCAGCTTTGCCTACCAGGGCGGCGGACGGGGCCTGGACCGGGCCAAGATGGAGGCGCTGGAGCAATGGGTGCATCCGCATCTGCAACCGGACCTGACCTTGCTGTTCGACGTGCCGCTCGATGTGGCCCGTGCGCGCCTGGACGCGACCCGTACGCTGGACAAGTTCGAACAGGAAAAAGCCGATTTTTTCGCGGCCTGCCGCAATGAATACCTGCGCCGCGCGGCGCAGTTTCCGGAACGGATTGTTGTCATCGATTCCACGAAATCGATTGCCGAGATCCAGGCCGCCCTGGGCGATATCCTCGAAACGCTGCTGTAAGTGATTGATTAAACTAAGAATGTCGCGATGAGCAATACAATTTATCCCTGGCAGGCGAGTGCGTGGCAGCAATTGCAGCTGATGCGCGAGCGCTTGCCGCACGCGATCCTGTTCCACGGCGCCGCCGGCACCGGCAAGGCCGATTTTATCGAAGCCTTCGCCCAATCCTTGCTGTGCGAGAACGTGCGTCCCGACGGCCACGCTTGCGGCGCCTGCGGGTCCTGCGGCTGGTTTTCGCAGCAAAACCATCCCGACTACCGCCGCGTACGGCCCGAAGCACTGGAAGACGAAGCGCCGGCCGATGGCGAAGAGGGCGCCGAGCTTGACGGCGGCAAGAAAGCCAAGTCGACCAAGGCGCCGTCGAAAGAGATCAAGATCGAGCAGATCCGGGCGCTGGCCGACTTCATGAACATCTCCACCCACCGCCAGGGGCTGAGGGTGGTGGTCGTGTATCCGGCCGAGGCGCTCAATATGCCGGCCTCGAACGCCTTGCTCAAGACCCTGGAAGAGCCGCCGCCGGGCACCGTGTTCCTGCTCTCGTCGAACAGCCTGGACCGCTTGCTGCCGACGATCCTGTCGCGCTGCCGCAAGTTCGCCCTGCCCATGCCCGACGAAGCCGCCGCGCTGGCCTGGCTGAAAGAACAGGGCCTGCTTGATGCCGACAGCTGGCTGCGCGAGCAGGGCGGCGCGCCGCTGGCCGCGCTGGCGCAATCCGAAATGGGTAGCCGCGAGGATTTGGAGGCGTTATTGCACTGCCTGGTGCATCCGAGCGTCGACGGCGCACTGCGGACTGCCGAAAAATTGAGCAAAGCACCCCTGTCGACGTTGGTTTCTTGGATGCAGCGCTGGCTTTACGATCTGTTTTCCTACAAACTAGCGGGTAGTATCCGGTATTATCCACGTTACCAGAAGGAAATCGCTGTGCTTGCTGGCAAAGTACACACTGCGAACCTGCTGCGCGCGATGAAAAATGCAAACGACCGGCGCGCGATCGCGGACCATCCGCTGTCGCCGAAATTGTTTGTCGAAGACCTGTTGCTTGATTACACTGCATGCTGTACCTGAAAGGATTTTAATGTCTGGCAACCCTACTGACCCAAGCGCTCCGCAAATCACGCGTCCTTCGGTCCTGTCGCTTGCCATCAAGGAAAAGGCGGCGCTGTATGCCGCGTATATGCCTTTCCTGCGCAACGGCGGCATGTTTGTGCCCACTGTGAAGCCGTACAAGATCGGCGATGAGATTTACCTGATTCTGGCGTTGATGGACGATACCAATAAATACCCGATCGCAGGCAAGGTGGCCTGGATCACGCCTGCGGGCGCCAACAATAACAAGGCGCAAGGCATCGGCGTGCATTTCCCCGACGACGAGACCGGCCAGCGCGCCAAGTTGCGCATCGAAGAGATCCTGGGCGCGGCCCTGCGCTCCTCGCGCGCCACGCATACCTTGTAAAAACCCTTGAACCTGACTGTCACCGCTCGCTGTATGCCGTCTTTCGTCCATCGTGTTGCCCGTCCCGACGACCTGCCTGTCATCGTCGACATTTACAATTCGACCATCGCCTCGCGCGAAGTGACTGCCGATACCGAGCCGGTGTCGGTGGCCTCGCGCCAGGCATGGTTCGACGACCATGATCCCGAGCGCCGCCCGCTGTGGGTGCTGCACGCGGCCGACGACGCCAGCGCCAGCCCGGCCGTGATCGGCTGGATGTCGTATTCCAACTTCTACGGCCGCCCGGCTTACTCGGGCACCGCCGAACTGTCGATCTATATCGCCGAAAGCTGGCGCGGCAAGGGCATCGGGCGCTATTGCCTGGAACACGCCATCGCCTACGCGCCGAACATTGCCGTGCACACCTTGCTCGGTTTCATCTTCGGCCACAACGCGCCCAGCCTGGCCTTGTTCAAGAAGTTTGGCTTCGATACCTGGGCCAACCTGCCGCGCGTGGCCAACCTGGACGGCATCGAGCGCGACCTGATCATTCTGGGCAAGCGTATCGGCTAAGGTTTACAATGGCGGGATGTATATCGACTCCCACTGCCATATCAATTTTCCCGAGCTTGCCGCGCGCATGCCCGAGATCCTCGCCACCATGGCCGCCAACAAGGTCACCCACGCCCTGTGCGTGTCGGTCGACCTGCCGGACTTTCCCCAAGTGCTGGCCCTGGCCAAGGAATATCCCCACATCTACGCCTCGGTCGGCGTGCATCCCGATTACGAGGATACGCCGGAACCTTCCGTCGACCAGCTGGTCGAATTGTCACAACATCCGAAAATCGTCGCCATCGGCGAGACCGGCCTCGACTATTTTCGGCTCCAGGGCGACCTGGAGTGGCAGCGCGAGCGCTTCCGGGTGCATATCCGTGCTTCCAGAATCACGCGCAAGCCATTGATTATTCATACCCGTTCCGCCAGCGCGGACACCATCCGCATCATGCAGGAAGAGGGCGCGGGGACCGACAAGGGCGGCGTAGCCGGCGTAATGCATTGCTTTACCGAATCACTGGAAGTGGCCGAGGCCGCGATTGCGATGGGGTTTTACATCTCCTTTTCGGGCATTGTCACCTTCAAGAGCGCCAAGGAGTTGCAAGCCGTAGCCCGCGCCGTGCCGCTCGATCGCATCCTCATCGAGACCGATTCGCCTTACCTGGCGCCGGTGCCGCACCGGGGCAAGATGAACGAGCCGGGCTTTGTATGCCACGTGGCCGAGTACCTGGCGGCGCTCAAGGACGTGCCGCTGGCAACGGTGGCGCAGCAAACGACCGATAATTTCTTCAATCTTTTCAAGATCATACGCGATAACGTTGAAGTGGATTCTGCGCCGTGAGCGCAGTTAATCCAGTTTCTGAGCGAATCGGTATTTCTCAATAAATTCAAGAGTTTATGGACCTAACTTCATGTTCAAGCTGATCAGTCGTTTGCTCCTGGCCACCGTGCTTGCGAGCGCCTCGGCCACGGCGGCGGCCGATCCGGTACGCGATTTCGTCGTTGCCGCCCAGATGGACAACGCGTCCATGGCCCGCAAACTCCTTAAAAACGGCGGCAACCCGAACACAGTCGATCCGATCACCGGCCAGAGCGTGCTGATCCTCGCACTGCGCGAGGGCGCCAACGATGTCGTCAAGCTGTTGCTCGGCCAGCCCGGGATCGACCTGGAACTGGCCGCGCCGAACGGCAACCGCGCCCTGATGATGGCCGCGTTCAAGCGCAACAAGCCGGCGGTGCTGGCCTTGCTGGCCAAGGGCGCCATCGTCACCTATCCCGGCTGGACCCCGCTGCACTACGCGGCCGCCAGCGGCGACGACGAGATCGTCCGCATCCTGCTCGAGCACCACGCCTACATCGACGCCGAAACGCCCAGTCAACTGACCCCGCTGATGATTGCCGCGCGCGAAGGCCACGAAGCGGCCGCCAAGCTGCTGATGCGGGAGGGGGCCGACGCCACCCTGCGCAATAATGAAAGCCTGACCGCCGCCCAGATCGCCGAGCGTGCCGACAAGCCGCGCATCGCCGACGCCATCAACGCCCATCTTGCCCAGAGCCGGCGCGGCCTTTAACGGCCCCGGCGGTGAAAGCGGGCGCCGGCAAGCGCCGAACTGGCATGGAAAAGCGAGTTATCTCGCGGCATCAAACTGCCCCCATGTTGTTGATAATGATTACGTCGTACCAATCAAAGCCAAACAACGGCGGGGCATCCGGGCCGTGACGGCCTGGCCGCCAATCCAAAGGGAAAATCATGCTCAACGAACGCGAAATCGAAAGCTGCTATCTGGGGCAGTTCATTCCTGTCCACTATCACCACAATATGTTGATGGACCAAAACCGGATGCACGGTTTCAAGTCAGCGATCCATTACGCGGTTTTCCCTGGCGCCAAGGTGCTCGAGCTCGGTGGCGGAACGGGCGTGCTGTCCTGGTTCGCGGCCGCCAAGGCTGAAAAAGTGTACTGCGTCGAATTCAATCCCGACATGGTCAAGGAAGCGCGCAAGATGATGTCGATGAACCCGAACGGCCACAAGGTCGAGGTGGTGCACGCCGACGCCTTCGAGTACCTGCCGCCGGAGCCGGTCGACATTGTCATCTGCGAAATGATCCACGTTGGCATGTTGCGCGAAAAACAGGTGGAAGTGATCGAATCGTTCAAGCAACGCTATCTGGCGCGCTTTGGCGGTCCGCTGCCGCGCTTTTTACCGGAAGCGGTCATCATGGCAGTCCAGCCATTGCAGCAGGAATACGACTTCGAAGGGTTTTACGCGCCCATCGTGCAGTTCCAGGAAACCACGGTCATCCATCCCGGCACGGTCGAAATGGCGCCGCCGTCGGTGTACAGCATTCTCGACTTCAGCCAGCCGCAAGACACCCGCATCGCGTGGGAAGGCAAGTTTTTGATTGAAAAGAACGGCGTCGTCAATGCGATGCGTTTCATTACCAAGAACGTGCTGGCGGTCGTGAGCGAAGAGAACGCCACCATCGACTGGCTGAACCATTACATGACCTTGCCGCTGCAACAGGGCGTGCAGTGCAAGGCGGGCGACGTGTTGCAGGTGAGTTTCCATTACCGCGCCGGTGGCTCGATTCCCTCGCTCGAAGCGGCGATCCGGGTTGATGTGCTGCATGCGGTGGTGCCGGAGTCCGTCGAAAGAGTGCGCGTCTACGCCTGATCGGGGCCACTGGTGGAGCGGGGCCGGCATGCGCCGGCCAGCCAGCGCCGCCGATCGATTTGCCGCGCGGCGGGCGAGCCCGTAAAATGCGGGCTTGACCGTTTATATAAGTGCATATGGAAAATATTGACCAGCGTTACCTCGTCCAGCAAAACAAACTCAGCGACGACGCGCTGAAGCCGCCCGTATTCGCCAAAGTCATGCGCAGCAAGGAAGGCAAGTTCGAAGGTGTTTCCTTCATCAAGAACAAGGAAAAAGCCACCATCATGACCATCGGGCAAGCCCAGGAAGTGATCGACTGGGCCTCGAACAAGAAGTCCAACGCGCACGAATACGCCACCAAGATTATTTGCGTCGGTCAATAACTGCTGCCGTTTTGCGCCGTCGCCCCCGCCGAGGACCGCCTTGGCGCGCGGGCGACGGTGGCGTTTCGAGCGCATCTGTTCGGGCGCATCATCCCCACTTAACCCGGTTTTTCGCACTTCGCCCGCGCCCTGGCGCAGTTGGTCGCACGCGCGTTGCCGCATCGGCGCGATGTCCTTACAGTGAACCCACCTGAACTTTTCCCGTGAGGAGAAAACGATGTTGAGTTTCCTGTTGTGGCTGGTGGTACTGGTCCTCTGCTGGCCGCTGGCCCTGCTTGCTCTCGTGCTCTATCCGCTGGTGTGGCTGGTGCTCCTGCCGTTTCGCCTGCTGGGCATCGGCGTGGAAGCGGTGTTCGAACTGCTGCGTTCGATCGTAATGCTGCCGGCGCGCGTGCTGCGCGGCAGCCCCGGGCGCTGAAGCCCGGCGCCGCGCCACCCCCGTGCTACCCCCGTGCTACCCTCGTGCTACCCCCGTGCTACCCCCGTGCCGCTTTACACGTGTTTCAATTGCTGAGGCCTGGCGCCGGCCAGGCGGCGCGGTGCCGCCGCAGCGGTGCGCGAAGGCGCGCCAGGCCGTATTCTAGCCTGGGCCACCTCATTGCCTAGCGTAAAAATACTCATCGCCTGCACCAGGGTGGCCGCCTGCTCCTGCAAACTGCTCGACGCGGCCGCGGTTTGCTCGACCAGGGCGGCGTTTTGCTGCGTCATGTCATCCATCTGGGTCACCGCATGGTTGATCTGCTCGATCCCGGCCCCTTGCTCGGCCGAGGCGACGGCGATCTCGGCCATGATGCTGGTGATCCGCGTCACGCTGTTCAGGATCTCGCTCATGGCGCTGCCTGCATCGTTGGCGAGCTGGTTGCCCGCTTCCACCCGGTCCACGCTGTGATTGATCAACACCTTGATTTCCTTGGCTGCCGACGCGGAGCGCTGGGCCAGGTTGCGTACCTCGCTGGCCACGACGGCAAAACCACGGCCCTGCTCGCCGGCGCGCGCCGCTTCCACGGCGGCATTGAGCGCCAAAATATTCGTCTGGAAGGCAATGCCGTCGATCACGGAGATAATGTCGACAATCTTGCGCGAGCCCTCGTTGATATCGCCCATCGTCCGCACCACTTGCGATACCACCGCCGCGCCCTTGGTCGCGGCCTGCGAGGCTCCCAGCACCAGTTCGTTGGCCTGATGGGCATTGTCGGCGTTCTGCTTCACCGTGGATGTCAGCTCTTCCATGGACGAGGCGGTTTCTTCCAGGTTCGAGGCTTGCGATTCGAGCCGCGACGAGACGTCGTTGTTACCCGACGCAATATCGCGGGTGGCCGCGCTGATGTTGTCGATGCTGACCCGCACATCGCCGACGATGCCGCGCAGGCTGTCGTTCATGTTTTTCAGTGCGCGCAGCATTTGCCCGACTTCATTGTCGGCGCCGACATCGAACTCGTTGACCAGATTGCCGCTGGCGACGCTCTCCGCCACCGCGACGGCGTTATTCAGCGGTACCGTGACCGCGCGCGTGACCAGCACGGTGAACCAGCCGGCGGCGCCCAGCAGCGCCAGCATGACGCCGAGCATGGTCCAGCGTTCGGCATGGAAGTTGCCGATCTTGGTGACGAACATGGCGTCGAGATCGGCCTTGGCCGCGCTGTTGAGCGCAAACTGGGCGTCGATCGCGCGCGTCGCGGCGGCCACATACTCGCTTGCGCTGTAGCTGAGCGCCTCGGGCTTGAGAATCTGTTCGGTCGCGAGTGCGGTGAGCGTGCTCGACAGCGTGACCGCGTCGTTCATCAGCGGCGTAAGGCTGGCGCTGATCGCCGGGTTATACGTGGCCGCCTTGCCGAAGGCGTTCGTGGTTTGCTGCACGCGATCGTTGATCTTGCCGATCATCGATGAAATGATCTGCCGTTCTTCCTGGGTGGCTTCTTTCTTTCCGAGCAAGCCGGCGCCCTTGGCGCGTAATTGCCCCAGTTCTTCCGTCAGATACGGCAACTGGTAATACATGGCTTGGATTAATTGATACGAATCTTTGTCCGGGTCGAGGCTGAGACCGTAATAGTCCCCGATCAATTCGTTCACTTTCAGCGCCTTGGCCAGCAATGCGGTGTGCGCGGCATAGCTTTGGGCCACTGTCATGTTTTTGCCGGACACCCCCGCGCGCAGGGTTTCCCACTCGCGCCGCGGCTCCGACCAGCGCAGGGCGATGGCGGGATCGCTGATGTGCGTCATCAGGCTGTCGACCACCGTGAAGGCGGCCTCGGCCTCGCGCTGCTTGGCCGCGCGCTTGTCTTCGGCCCCCTTGTCGCCACCGAGCACCAGCGCCGACAGGCCCCGATGCTGCTGTGTCAGCTGGATCACCCGCAGCATGCTGGCCACGCCCGGCATGCCCGCCTGTTCGGACGCATAGGCCGTCAAGCCCTTGGCCGCTTCCTTGAAATACAGATAGGTCGGGATGCTCGTTACCATGATCCCGAGCACGCTCAGGATAAGATACGTATGCCACACCTTGAGTTTGCCGAGAAACGATTGCGCAGACATGATAACTCCTTCATAAAGACCGATCACGACTGCGTACGACAATGTTGCTCTACGCAATCAATGAATTCATCATAGCTTGATCAATCTCAATATGCACCAAGTGTACCGTTGAGGAGATAAATACATTCGCACAAAAAAGACACCTGATGTTGAATACTTAACAGACGGAGACGGGGAAGCTCGGCTACATTCAGGCACGCACACCGGCTCCACGCGAAGCGGGTGCGCGTCTTTTCTTCTTTATAGGAAACCATCATGCGCTTGGACATTTACCGCAGGGCCGAACACGACGGCAAGTACTCGTACCTGGCAGTTCCGCAGGATCGCAATATTCCCAATGAGGCCACGAATACCGACTGGGAAGTGGAGGCAAGGGCCTTCGAAATCGCCGACGAGGACGATCGCCTGCCCGACTACGCCATCGAACACCTCAACGAGCAGATCGCCGAAAAAGGCTACGCCGTCACCGCGCTGATGAACTGATCCCGCTATTTGCCCGCTGGCAGGCGCCGTCATGGACGGGGCCTGCCAGTTTCGTTACGTCTAGCAGCCTGTCGGACTTGGAGAGTCGAAGCGAAAAAATAGCTGGGCGAGGCCAGATTTTGACGATTTCGCAGTGCCAATAGCGAGCTATTGGCCGAGAAAGCGGCGAAATATGGGCCGTCCCAGG
>NZ_WHJI01000058.1:0-37525 GCF_011682155.1 Massilia sp. CCM 8734 | reverse complement strand
TTGGTGAGAATGGCCCGGAGCTTGAAGCTACCGGCCCGTCGCGTATTTTCAACGCCAGCCAGACCCGTTCGATGCTGGGCGGCGGTGGTAACGCTGATGTTGTCGCGGAGCTGCGCGAGGTCCGGCGCGAGTTGACCGAGTTGCGCGCGCCGCTGGAGCGGACTGCTGTGTCGACCGACAAGACGGCCGGTAGCACCGACCAGTTTGCTAAGCAGTTCAATAACGTCAGTTCCGGCGGTAATGTAGTTAGAACGAAAGCGGTGCCCGCATGAGTCAACCCTGTAGCGTCCTGGCGCCGGTAGCAATTACCGGCGCCATGATCATTAGTTCTACCGTGCCCGAGACCGATTACGCGGTCTACAGCGCTGCAACGTCGTACACCCTCGGGCAGCGCTGCATCAGCACCGTCACCCATCGGATTTACGAGAGCGTGTCTGCTTCGGCTAACGTCGGGCACGACCCTACTGATCTGATCAACCAGTTCGGCGCGGTGCCCTGGTGGGTCGACCAAGGCCCGACCAACCGGTGGGCGCTTTTCGATGCGTTCGTGTCGACGCAATGCGCGATTGCGTCGCCACTGTCCGTCGTTCTGCAGCCTGGTAGTTTCAACGCCGTCGCGCTGTTTGGCTTGGATGCCGATACCTTGAGCATCACGGTGCTGGATCGCCCCGGCGGGAGTGTGATCTACAGCTACAGCGGCCCTCTGGAGGCGTCCCAGCCGGCCGACTACTACGAGTATTTTTTTGACCGCTTCAAGCCGCAGACCGACTTTATCGCGACGGGCCTGGAGGCGTTCAACAACTCGCAGATCACGATTACGCTCACGAAGGTGACGGGGCCGGTGAAATGTGGCCTGATCGCCCTGGGCGACATGAAGCCGATCGGGCTGACGGAATACGGCGCCAAGGTCACGCCGAACAGCTACAGCTTTATCGACGTTGACCGATTCGGACGCACCACGATTACACCCGGTGCAAACACGACCGACATGGCATTGACCGCGAAGCTCGGAATAGCCGAGGCAAACACGGTCCACGCCACATTGAAAAGCGTTCAGGCGGTCCCGTGCGTGTGGATCGCCACAGACCTTGCCGACTACTCGCCTCTCAGAGTATTCGGGCTCGGCACGCCCTCGCTGTCGTACGACGGCCCCGACGAATGCACTGTTAACCTCGATGTGAAAGGCTTTATCTAATGGCTGTCCAGATCCCACCAACAATTACGCCAGTTCCCACGCCGGCGATCCAGCGCGGTGATCGTGCAACGTTTTCAAGTCGAGTCGATGCGTTCATCAACTGGCTGGTAGCGGCCCGCACCGAATTTTCCGCCGTGGCAGCGAACGTTTATCAAAATGCGCTTGAGGCGATGGGCTTCGCAAATAGCGCTGCCCAAGACCGCACGCAAACTGGATTGGACCGCGTGCAGACAGGCCTTGACCGCGTGCAGACCGGGCAGGATCGCGCGGCAGCGGCGGCCAGCGCGGCCACCATCGGCACCACAGCGGCATTCTCGGATGCGAATTCGATGGTAAAGAATGCTGCTGATAATACGAAGCAAGGCAAATTCAAGGCCGATCTTATTTCGACGGGAGTAACACGCGAGTGGCAAATGCCCGATAAAAATGGCCGGGTCGCATTAATGACCGATACTGCGCTCGTTTTACTGGCATCAGTTACCCCGGCAGATAATGCGCTTACTATCGATTTATTGAATGTTTTCACGTCAGCATACGACAACTATAAAGTTATTGTTCGTACGATGGAAGGGTCGAGCGCAACAGGTGACTATGTCAATATTCGGTTTGCTGTCGCCGGGGTTATCGACGCCAATACCAGATATAACTATTTTCAACAAAATGGGCCTGGCACTACGAATACAAATGCTGCGGCTACAGCAGGTAGGGCCGTAGCTAATCTTTTCAATACTTCCATTTGCGCAGAGGTCGAAATCTTCAATGCAAATGGGACTAATACGGCAAAAGGATGGATTAGCCGAGGGGCCGCGTTGTCGACGTCTACTGGGGTAGGAGCGATTTTTGATAATACATATGGTTTTTATACCGGAGCTAGCGCCATCAGCGGATTCCGCCTATTTGTTAGCGGAAGCTCTTCGAAGTTTCTTGCAAAAGGCAGTATTGAAGTGTACGGCTACAATAAGGTGATGTGATGAGCGAAGAATATATTGTATGCGGCTGGGATAGCGAAATTGGCAATTTCACTCGCCCGATGACCGATGATGAAATTGCGCAGGTGCTCGCGGACCGGGCCGCTGCCGCTGTGCCAGTGGTGCCGGTATCCGTGCCGATGCTGAATGCCCGCCTTGCGCTGAACGCCGCTGGCCACATGGCTGCCGTGCAGGCTTTCGTCGATGAGATGCCAGGCGTTGATGGCGAGCAGGCGCGCACCTACCTCGAATACGCGCAGAACGTGCGGCGCGACCACTGGCTGGTCGAAGGCATCCGGCAAATGCTGAAGCTGACGCCGGCCGACATTGACACCCTGTTCATCACCGCCGCGACCATCGACTGATCGCATGCGCTCCACCACAGGCCACCTTCGGGTGGCCTTTTTATTGAAAGCTGCACATGGACCCATCCGTTCCGCAACCGCGCATCATCGATACGAAACTTCCGCTTACCTGGCTGATTAGCACCGCTGGCGTCATCATTCTCTCGTTGGGCGGCTTCGCTATGACGAGTTCCAACAACACCGAAAAGACTCAGGCGAAGCTCGACCTGTTGCGTGCCGACCAGGCCACGCTGATTCTGAATATCGCCAAGCTGGAAAAGCGCGTCGACGACCGGGACACGCGCACCGACGCCATCAAGGAAATGCAGTACTCGATGCAGCGAATCATCGACGGCCAGGGCATGCGCCTGGAAACGCTCGAGCGCGCGAGCCGCAAATGATCCTCGTCCCCAACTGGCGCACGGTGCTCGCCAAGGCCTGGAGCGTGAAGTTCAACGTGGCCGCGACCCTGTTCGGCGCCGCCGAGGTGGTCGTGGCCATCTGGCAGCCAGCCGGTGTGCCGAACGGCATGTTCGCCGGCGGCGCTGCGGCTGTCTCCATTTTCGCAAATGTGTCGCGCCTTCTGGCGCAGAAAGAACTTCATGGCAACGACAAATAGAATCCGCCTGGGCATCGCTGGCCTGGTGCTGAGCGCCGGCGCGTTCGTGGGCATCCTAACGCGCGAGGGCTACACCGACGGTGTGGTCGTCCCGACGAAGGGCGACGTGCCCACCATCGGCTTCGGCACCACCGGCGGCGTCAAGGCCGGCGACCGCATCACGCCGGTGAAGGCGGCCCAGCGCGCGCTGCTCGACGTCCGGACCTACGAGGGCGCCGTCAAGGAATGCGTGCGCGCGCCGCTGAGCCAGGCGGAATACGATGTGTACGTCGATCTGGCCTACAACATCGGGCCGACGAACTTCTGCTACTCCGTCGACAAGACCGGCCGGATCACCGGTCCTTCGACGCTGACTCGCCGCCTCGCCGCCGGCGATTACCGGGCCGCGTGCGATGCGATCCTGTTGTATCGGTTCGCCGCCGGCTACGACTGCTCGACGCTGATCGAGGGGCGCCCGAACAAGCGCTGCTACGGTCTGTGGGCGGATCGCAAGCGCTCGCATGCGCAGTGCGTGGCGGCCCAATGAGCGCCGTCGAAACGCTGGCCGCCAGCGTCAAGGGCGGGCTGTGGCAGATCGCGGCCATCGTGCTGCTTGTGGTGCTGATTGTGGTGGTGTCCGCAGGCGGTACCGGCTGGTGGATGATCGCCAGTGCGCGCGACCAGGCGCTGGCCGACCTCAAGGACGAGCAGGCTGCCAGCGCCGCCCTGCGCCTCGCTATCGAGCGGCAGAACGGCGTTGTGACTGCCGCCGGCGCCGCCAAGTTGGAGGCCGACGCACGCGGCCAGGCCGCCCAGCAGCAGGCCGCTGTCGCCGGCAAGCGCTTCGATGCCGCGCTGGCCAAGGTTGCCGGAGCGCGCGCCACCACCTGCGACGAGGCAATGCCGGCCGTGAACGTCATCCTGGAGTCCGTCAAATGAAGCCAATTTATCGCATCCTGCGCTGGCCACCCGCAAGGGGGCAAAAGCCCCGAAGCCCGCATGGGCACTCACTCTTGGCCGGCCACCTGTTGATCGGCCTCGTGCTATTACTCACCGCCTGCGCTGGCCCGGCGCCCGCCGTGCAAGAGGTCAAGGTGCCGGTCTACCGGTCGTGTGTCACTGGCACGCCTGAGCGGCCGACGTTCGCCACGCGCACCCTGGCGCCAGATGCCAGCAACGGCGAGAAGGTGCTCGCCCTGGCGCGCGATCTGCCCGTGCACCTCAAGTACGAGGCGCAGTTGGAAGCCGTCATCGCGGGGTGCTTATGAGCGGCAGTAAATAGCCAGTAGACTAAAAAATCGTGCTTAGGATGCATTAGCGTGCGACATCAGGGCAGAATGCGGTTTTGGGCGATGCCGATGTTCATAATCGCATTGGAATTTATTCACATCAAGTTGGCAAGGCATGTCGTGGCAAGCTGATCTTAAAAACGCAGCCGATGGTAGGGATATCTTCAACTGTAAGTGTGCCGCCGCTTGCGTTGACACTTTGCTTCGCGATCGTCAGTCCTAAGCCGATGCCTGTCCTGTTTTTGCCAGCTTGAGAGAACGGAAGAAACATGCTTTCAGCGACACCAGGGCCAAGTCCCCCGCAATGATCTTTCACATCAATGATGATGCGCTCACCCGCCGCATATGCAGTTAGAAAAACTTCGGTTTGTGGCTGTGAAAATTTGAAGGCGTTTTGCAGTAAATTTGCAACTGCGGCCATCAACAAGTCCCGAGTGCCATTGATGGCTAGGTCAGGGTCAACTTGCGGGGCTCTAAAAGTGCATCCATTTTTACCAATGGAAAGTGATGCTGCCGCATAAATTTCAGCTATGAAATCAGCGAGAGAAAACGAATCTAAAATTAGGCTATTTTTGCCGAATGTCCGGACGTCTTCAATTGAGCTGGCAATCAGTTTGTCAAGCGCCTGTAGACTCCGTTCTAAGATCGAACCAGTAGAGCCACTAAAGCTAAGATTGCCAGCTTTAACGGCGGCAAAGGCCATAGATGCTGTGCTTAGATGATTGCGTAACTCATGTGCAAAGAAGCCAATGCGCTTGTTCGACTCGACGGCATGTGCGTCCGTATTTAGCGCGTCGCGCTGATAGCTAAATTCCGTCACGGCGTCTGAAATTGCATTGTCGAGGCAGCGGTTCAATGTACGAAATTCATCAACTTGG
The DNA here is from genome assembly GCF_011682155.1 of Massilia sp. CCM 8734. Classification (NCBI taxonomy): domain Bacteria; kingdom Pseudomonadati; phylum Pseudomonadota; class Betaproteobacteria; order Burkholderiales; family Oxalobacteraceae; genus Massilia; species Massilia sp. CCM 8734. The sequence continues at coordinate 32,253 of NZ_WHJI01000058.1, read as the reverse complement.
AATGGCGCATCTCGCTCTACCGCTAGGTCGGTAATTGCTTGGCACAGGTCTCCGTAATCGTGTACTACCTGATCAACTGATAAGCCCAAATTGAGTAGGTCTTTACCATGTTGAGCAGCCGACACGCTGACTTCGTACAGGGCAGTTCCTCCTCCTGCCGGCCCCGAAATTCGCCGACTATCGAAAGGGGTTGAAGTCTGTTCAATTTCAAGAGTTCGGATCAGCTGATCGAGAAACAAAGGAATGCCATCCTTTAGTTGGAGCTCAGTTGCAGAACGGCCTGCACGTTCACCTACCTTAGCCTGGCAACGTTTAGTTAGCTCGTCTCGATTGTTGGACAAAAATGCGTGCATCATTGCAGTCATGGCAATCTCCACGCCAATGTATCTCTACAGTGGCAATCGCAGATGTGCGGAGCAATCTTGACGATTTACTGATCTTAGCTGAATTTTTGAGCTAGGACAGGAGTTTGTTCGCAAATGCACATCGCCACTCAGCCCTCCTCCGATCTGCCACACCTTAGTTCAGCATGTGTTGCGCACCACGGAGCTCCGACGCGGCTTGACGTAAGTCAAGGGGGCGCGCTTACTAAATTCTGATAGGTATACTATAAGTTAAACAAAGCAGATGAGGGATGTCAAATTGATACGTATTTTGGTGGTGGATGACAACCGTGAAGCTGCGGATGCGCTTGTAGAGATACTGACGTTATGCGGGCACCACGCTGTCCCTGCATACGACGGAATGTCCGCTCTCGCCGTTGCTGCGCGCCTTGTACCAGACACGATTTTTTTGGACATTGGTATGCCAGGGATGAGCGGCATTGAAGTTTCTAAGGAACTTCGGCAATTGCCCGCGCTTCGTCATACCCAAGTAGTAGCCCTTACGGCATGGGGGGACGCTGCAACCAGAGAGCAAACGACAAGCGCGGGCTTCGATCTCCACCTTGTCAAACCGGCCGACATCCATACTATTCTTGCGGCGCTACAGCCGATTAGTTAGCTGAGCCATCGAGTCGGGACTGTCCGCTGGAGGGCAGGACGGATGTCTGTGCTGGAGGCGTATTGCTTCGGCGGTCTTTGCATTCTCCGAGCACCGCTCTCGCTAAATCCACGTCTACACCCTGCGCGCGAAGTACAAGAAACGCAGGCTCAAAACCTAATTGCCTCTGAGCGCGAAGTGCTGTTTTGATGTGTTCGGCAGTTGTTCTGTCGTAACGTCTTTCTGTTGTCATCATTGCCTCGCATTGAAAATTTACTGCCGACATTATATATCAGGCAATAAATCTTCATGTGTTGCCAGCCGGTTTCGATGCCCCGTACTGCGCCTGCCATCGGCGCACTGACAGGCGGCCTCCACTTCACTGGGAAACGTAACGCTACCCGACGATCTTACCGTCGCAAAAATCGACCGACGTCTGCATGAGCGTCGTGCGCTTGGTAGCATTTCGCCTGCTTGGCACGCTGCTATTCGAGATGACCAGGGTGGACGATAGCAACTCGCCGCTGCAGATGGTCAGCGCCGAGCTGCTGGCGCACTACCGGCGCTGCGAGGCCGAGCTGGTGGCGATCAAGGCAGCAGGCGCTTGTCGAGCTCGCTAAATTTGTCGCGCCAACACCGCCTTACCTAGCGCGACGGACGCGGGCTGCGACGCCTACCAGTAGCAAGCCTGCCAAAACCATGGCATATGATGATGGCTCTGGAACAGCTGCGGCGATCGACAGGGTCGTCTGCGGCGTCCAAGCATAGCGCGCCCCGCTGGGCGAGCCCAAGGCGTATTGCATGAACTCCGCACTCGTGCCGCTTTCGTACACCGTGGACCAGAAAACATAGCCCTCCGGATCGTTGCTATAGCGGCTTACTTTGAAATCGAGCTGACCGTTCGGGGTGTAGCTGAAGGTATAGTCCGAAAGGCACGTTCCCCATGTGCAGCCGACATAGTCAAAACCGCCGACCTGAAGCAAGCTCAGTTCGGAAAACACTAGCTTGCCATCACCATTGCTGTCGGTGCCGCTGAACGTGCCCTTGATGTTAGCGTCGGCATCCCACTTCGTGGTTTCGCCGTGCCAGCTAATGGTGGCGACATCAAAGCCGGTATAGGCGAATGACCAAGTGCTTTGCTCGGCGTGCGCGCTGCAAAGCGGCGACAATAAGGCAGCAAGTGCAGCTAGTTTGCGAATCATGATGTCTCCTTTGTGTTAGTGAGTAAAGCGCCGATGTTACAGGGTTCGACCTGCTTTTTTCCACATGAGTAGTTATTTGTTAAGCTTGTGGTCAATTCAATACGAATAGCGGGGAGCGATCGCACCGCAGTCATGTGCTTGGACGACCCTGCTTGAGCGGCCTGCATGCCACTGCCCTGCTGGCGCCGCCGCATGATCGTGGTGCGGTTTGTGTCGAAAATTGTCTAATTTATGCCCGCTGGGTCATGGCTTATGCAAAGCCGGCGAGGGCGGGCAAGTTGAGTTAGGTGGAGCACCGTAGGTACCGAAATCCGTCGATATGATCGTAATATATTTACAACAAAAAGATGACAATCAAATCATGGAAAAACCCACCACCCCAGAATGTTCCCGATCTGAATTCGGCCGTCGCCTGCGTACTGCGATTGCACGCGAGTCGTATAGTCGGAGTCCCACAGCGATTGCCCAGGAATTTAATGCACGCTTCCCGCATTTGTCGGTTACGGGCCATGCAGTGCGGAAATGGCTCATGGGAGAGGCGATTCCCACGCAAGACAAGCTAGTTGCGCTGGCCGAATGGCTAGACGTTGACCCTGCTTGGCTTCGTTTCGGCGCCACATCTGTGCCATCAATTTCGGGCCCTACGCAAGAATTTTCCGATGGAATCGAGCGAGATATCGGCCTGCTGACTGACGACGAGCGCAAGGTGATCCGGGTTGCGATTAATGCAATATTTTCTACCCGAAAGCTGCGTGTAATTTTGCCCGCATGATGGCGGATGCAAGACCTTCGCTTAACTCAGTATCGTCTCAATGTGTTCGCCAATCCTTTTCCATGCGTCCCGCTTCTCATCGGCATAGTCATGGTGCAGGTAGTGCCGGCGAACCTTGCTGCCGGGTAGAACGTGGTTCTGGCACCGGTCAATGATGTCGAGCGAAACGCCCAAGCGCTGCATCAGCGTCGCGCCGGTGCGGCGGAGATCGTGCGGCGTCCATGCCCCGGTTTTTCCGGCGCCGAGCACCAGGGTGTTGTCGTGGCGCCGGTTCTTCATCGGCGCGCGCGGGCCGCCATCCTTGGCCTTCTTGAACATCGATTGCCGATCCCCAACTTGCTTGCTGATCGATTTCGAATCGACGTGGCCTTCGTTATTTCGCGCGGGGAAGCACCAATCCGTATGGCCAGTGACCCGGTGCAGCTGGCGGAACTGGTCGAGCGCGAAAGGGGAGAGGTATACCGTCAAATCGGCCAAGTTGTCCTTGACGTTCTCTTTCGGAATGAACCACTCTGCCGCGTCCAGTTTGACGTGCTCCCACCTGGCCATGCTCATCTCACCAACCCGGCACAGTGTCGACAGCATAATCCAGACCGCGCGCTGCGTGGTGGCCGCGACCGGCTGCGTGCCGTAGCGCTTGTCCGCTGCCGCGTCGTACTCGGCTTGCAACTTGTCGAATACCGCTTGGAGTTCCGCTATCTCGGCGTCCGCGAGGATGCGATCGCGCTCGTTACTCATGTCGTAGTCCGGCGCGACGATCTTCTCGATCTCGATCAGCTCCATCGGGTTTCCGTCGATTAGAAGCTTGCGCCACGGCTGCCGCTTCTCGGCCCAGGCGAACATCTGTGTCAGGCTGTTCCGGACCATGACGGCCGCCCGGTTCACGCCGCGCGCGACCATGACGCGTAGCACGCCTCGCAGGTCATGCTCCGTCAGATCCTTGATTGCAATGGCACCTATCGCTGGCAGCACGTCCGCGCTGAACGAGCGGCGCAGCTCGGCGTTGCCGTCCTTGCGGCGCACGCCATCGAGCAGCCAGGCATCGAACATCTGCGCAACCGAGAGGTTCTCTGTCGTTTCCTTCGCTTGCGTGCTTGCAAGTTGAGCCTCGGCCTCAGCCAGGATCTGCAACTCGCGCAACCTCTCTTCCTCCTGTTGGACCTGGATGTCCACTCCTTCCCGCGCTAAAGTCCGTATCCTGGCCGCCTCATTTCGCGCGTCCGCCAATGACATCGATGCGTCGTTGGTCGATATGCCGTAGGGACGTGAAAGGCGCAATTCGCGTTGCTTGCCGGCGACCACGTACTGCACCACCCATACCTTGACCCCGTTCACCGCAATACGCAGTTGGAGACCGGTGTCCACGTTCTGCTTGTATGGCTGGTCTCGTGGCCGAAGTGCGGCCACCTGCTGTGCTGTCATTTTTCCCATGCGGAATCCGTGCCTTAAATATGCCTTAAATATTCGTGGAACGTAGTGTACTTGATTGGATGCTATTGGACTGAGAAAATAATTAAGTCATTGTTTTATAAGGACTATAATTCTCGCAATGGTTTATATTGGACTTTATTGGACTTGGGAAGATTGACATGGGGTGCAAGGGGTCGAGTGTTCGAATCACTCCGTCCCGACCAATAGAATCAATGACTTAGGCCAGACACCGTGCTGGCCTTTTCAATTTCGGTTGTTGGTAACCGGTTGGGGCGGGTTCCTGACGTACATCCACTGTATCAATCGGCTGCAAGCTTGCACTCATATTTGCGACGGATTGCTTTCAGCCCGTAACACGACACTTGTCTACAATCGAAAAGAAGGACGGATTATGAAATTGCTTTGCCTGGCTGCCGCCATTGTAATGACCGGATGCGCCTCCACCACGGGCGTGGTGCCGGCCGGTAAGGACGCCTATATGTTCGCCCGTGAAGACAATAGCCCGGCCGCTTCACTCGGCGCGATGAAGGCGGCGACATTGAAAGAGGCTGGGTCGTTTTGCTCCGGACAGGGCAAAACCATGCAGGTTACGAAGGAGAGTGATACACCGCGTTCCTTCGGCCAGTTTCCGCAAACGACACTGCATTTCACCTGTGTCATGTGAGGTAATCTCGCGTATTTAAGCAGGGCGCCCGGCAATTAGCTTCGGGGTCGTCGACAGGCGCTAAAGTAGTAGCAAATTAATGAGTCGCGTTCGGAATGATCTGGGCGTTGCGCTGCAAGTGCGTCATCATCATCACGTTACTTAGCGAATCAAGGATAAGACCTTCGGCTTTTGCAGCATCTGCATCTCGACGATCGTCAATGATCAGCAAAATTTTCAGCTTCTCGTTACCGGTGACTGCGCGAATATCCAGTAGTTTTTTCGCTGTGGCGCCCACCGTTGCCGGGTGAGTACCGATCGCAATGACCGGATTCCCGTCAAATTGGAAATCCATCTTGTAGGCATGGCCTGAGATGCCAACATACTCCCGGCCATCATCTACGAGAGCTGGGGATTTCCATGCTCTCAAGCACATGGCAACCTCGTCGAGAAAAAGAGACGCGTCTGTGGCCACGCCGTCCTGATCCCTTTCCCAACTCGACAACGCAAGCATGCTCGAAATGTATTTGGAAAAAGCTGACGGCGCGTCCTCATCCTTTGCCCAAATTTCCAATTCGCCCCTGTCGGTCAGCGATACACCGTACGGTTCGGCGAGATGTTTGATGAACCGGGTTTTCCTATGGTCATCCAATAACACCCCTCGTCCGAGCAAGTGCATGATGGCTCCACCATCATCAAAAAAACGGATTCTTCCTGCAGTTTTCTCTACAAACACAGGGATATCATCCCCATCAGGAAATGCGAAAGGCGAGTCGATCATCGCGACGCTGCCGTCATCGTTGAGCGGATGACATGTGAAACCGATCAAACGGGAAATAGAAGAGCAAATCATCAATCCCCCGTCAGTTGAAAGTGTTCTGGGTGAGGCGGCAGAGGCCGAAAGGTGATGTTGGTGCGCTTGCAAAAGTGCGCCAACACGTCATCATAGCCCCAACTGGCCCAACTCGTATCGCCTCGCGTTCTTGATGCACCCATATGCTCATGCGAAAGCGTGTGCGAGTCTCGAACAGGCTTACGTGTGTGAGTTACGTCAAGCTGATACACACGATCTTTGCCGTATCCATGTCTCTTGAAAAGAGTGAACTTGTATGATGTAAAGTTTGTTTTTTGGCTATGTCTGTAAAACAATTCTACGTACATCTGAACGCCAACTCCCTCTTCGTCGAGTACCCCGACACCAAGCGAGACCGTGCCCGGCTGAACTTTTAGTGGGCTCCATGGCGGCGACTCTTCGCACACAAGCGGCCGGCTTGTCAGGTGAAGAGCCTCTTCTTCTGAGATATCACGCATCAAGCCTCGCCCGAGTGATGACGGCACCACAGGGTGCCATCGCAGAATCATGATATTCGGAAATGATGACGACAATACTATCTGTTTTGTCGGATCGATGCCGGACTTGATCGTTGTGCCGCCTCCTCAAGAATGGTGCAGCCTTACCGAGGTCGATTACACAGCATCAACCGATCAAAACCGATGGCAAAGCCAATCCCCTGTCGATACGTGCCGCCGCCGACCACCTGTTTCTGCGCGCCCAGCGCCGGCACGGCGATTTCAAATCCGTCGGTGGTGTAGTAATCGAGCCCACGCTTGACGGCGCGCGCGAGGACGTATTCTTCGGTTTTGAGCCTGATCATTTTTTCAGCGAGCGCAATCAGTTCATCGCGCGTGTTATCGGAGTCCGGATTTAATACCTCCAGCCCGAACTGAAAGAACTCGCGGTAGCGTCCTTCCTGGGGCCGTTCATAGCGCCAGCAGCGTTCGAAATACCACAGCTTCACATTCTTTTGGCGCGGATAGTATTTGTCCGCGATCAGCTGGACTGTCGCCGTTGCCTCCGGCCGCAGGCACAGCGAGCGGTCTTTCTTGTCCGGGAAGACGTACATCTGCGACAGAATTTCAGGCCCCGCCTTGTCGACGTAGACGCTGGACGGTTCCACCGAGGGCAACACGATTTCTGCAAAACCCGCCGCTTCGGCGATGTCGATCAGTTGATTGAGCAATACGCGGCGGTCCTTTGCTTCTTCGCCGGCGATAATGCGCACGCCCCTGGCCTGCGCTTCAATTTTCAATTCCATGGTGATTCCCTATACCTTCAGCAGTGCATTGCGCTCGTCGCAATCCACCACCGCAAAACAAAAAAGCCCTCGCAGCGGCGCTGGGAGGGCTTTCTGTGTGATAGGGCTTCAATCACCTAGCAATAGCTCTCCCAGCCGCGGATGCGACGAAGCGTGGTGGTGAGCGGAATACGTAAGGAATGGGTTCATAAAACGATCATAAGGCGCAGTTGGCGGCATGTCAACAGCTTGCTCGGCCGGACTCCTCGCCGACTCATCGGAGAGATGAGTTTTTATCACGAAAATCCGGTGCGCGCATATAATCCCCTGGTCCAGAGTCAGCTCCCGATAATGAAAGAGAAAAAATGAAAAAAGCAGTGGCCATTTTGATGATGGCGGCGATGTTTGCAGGTTGCGCCGCTTCCAGTTTCAGGACCGCGCGCGAAAACGCAAATCAGGTCAAAAACGGCATGACCGTACAGGAAGCGGAAACGATCCTCGGCATGCCGGCCACCGATAAAGGCGTCAATAAGGTGAAATGGCGCCGGGGGCATGCCAAGCGCTACGACGCTACGCCTACCGGTTCGGTCGAGTACAACCTGGAAAACGGAATCATCGTCGGCGTTCCCGAAGGCGGCGTATTCGGCCCGGTGGCGCGCCAGGCTTATGTCCAGAAGCTGGCTGCAGAGGACGCGGCCCGCCGTGCGGAAAGTCAAGCCAATGCGGCGGAAAGAGCGACGAAGGCGGCTGCGTCCGCCAAGGCGGAAGCGGTGCGGCAGGAGCGGGAAGAGGCGCAAGCGAAGGAAGAGACGGTCGCGCTCCTGGCCGCCCGCGAACAGGCCAATATCATCTGTCGCGACAAAACAAGCTGCGCGAAAATGTTCTCGCTGGCGCAGATCTTTGTTACCCAGAATGCCAATCAGAAGATTCAGGTGGCGACAGATACCGTCATCCAGACCTACAATCCCACCGGAGAAGGCAATATCGCGGCATCGATTATCAAGATGCCCGGCAGTGGGTCGAATGAGAAAATCACGCTCACCTTGAGCTGTAAAAGTGAAGGCGAGGCAGTTGCGAAAATGTGCAGGACGGAGCAGACACGCATCTATAAGGAATTCCGGCCTTTTATCGAGAAAAATCTGGTCCGATGAGCCCCTGGCGGCGCCGTGACGCTGGCTTGAAAACAGCGTCGTGCCGGAGGCCGGCGATCAGCGCGGCGCAGCCGGATAGCTGACGATGATCGACAGCGGTTGCTCTCCCAGTTGCCCGATGCCGACCGTGGCCCCCTTGTACAGGTAGGCGGCCATTCCCGGCGCCAGGCGCGCAGTGTCGCCGTTGGAAGTGACCTGTTCCTGACCGGCGAGCACGTAATACACCTCGTCATGGTCAATCCGGTGCAGTCCGATGGCCGCCCCCGCATGCAGCTCGCGTTTGCGAAATTCCATGGCGCGCGGCGCCGGCGCCGCATCGCTGATGCGGTAGGCCGTGGACATGCCGATCGCCCCATGCGGTGGCGCTTCGTCGCGCTTGACGTCGTCCTCCCGAACAACGACCATGGCGGGTCCCGCAGCCATTGCCAATATTGCCAGCATCATCCGATTGCGCTCCTTGTTGCATTATGGAAAGTTAATCATCCCGACGCCCGGCCACTGCATGACAGCAGGTCCGAATGCCGTACCGTTTCTTTGCTTCAGGAGAACTATATGTTAGGAACCATTGTCGGGGACATTTACGGCTCCGTCTACGAAAAATCATGCACGCCGACGCGCACCTTGCCCGCGCTGACAGCGGCGCACCGCTTCACCGACGACACCATTATCACCCTCGCGGTCGCCGAGCATTTGCTGGAGGAAACCCCACTGAAGGAGGCGTTCCGACACTGGGTGGCCCATTATCCTAACGCTGGCTACGGCAAGCTGTTCGCCGCGTGGGCTCTGGGTGCGTCCTCCGAGGAACTGGTGAGCTGGGGTAATGGCGCCTTGATGCGCCTGGGGCCGGTTGCGGCGCTGGCGCCGGACCTGGCGCACGCGCGCCGCATGGCCGCTGACATCACGCGTTCGACCCACGGCCATCCGAGCGCAATGCAGGCGGCCGATGCCTACGTGCAATTGCACTGGGCGGCGCTGCACGGTGCAAGCAAGGACGACCTGCTGGCATCGTGGCAAGCGGGCGGCGGCAGTGTGCACGGGGTCGAGGCGCACCACGCATCCGGTTCGCCGATGCGGGTGCGTGCCGATGATACCCTGGAGGACGTGATGAGCTGCCTGGCGGAAAGCGGCGACATCGATTCCTTGCTGGCCGCGTGCCTGTATCACGGCGGCGACAGCGACACCATCGCCGCGACCGCCTGCGTGCTCGGTGAGGCGCTGTGGGGTGTGCCGCCGGTGCGGGTGGCTGCGATCTCGCCGTTCCTCGACGAGCGCGTTGCGGCGGCGCTCGCGCAATTGAGCGACGCCATCGGCAAGCTCAAGCGCTTGTAAGACAGGCAAAGCGCCCCACGACGGGCAGGCGCGTCCGGTACCGCGCCACACACGGTGGCGCGCCCGGTTCAATGAGGCTGGCACGCCAGTCCCGCGCGCCAATACGCGCGGGACAAGGGGCATTATTAAAGTGCCGGGTTGAACTTCATGACTTTCGCACCGTTGATAAAGTAGATATCGCCATTGGCATCGACTCTCAGCATCCCCGCTTCGCCCTTGCGGACCAGTTCGATACTCTCGGGCTTGCCGATGTTCACGCGATACACATTCGTCCCGAAGGTATCGTTGGCGGAAAAATACACATACCCGTTTGATTCGACCATGCTGCCCGCATTCCATGCAACTGGCCAGGCGGCGTAGGAGAAATGGGGGTTAATGCGCAGCTTGTTCACGACTGTTTGTGTGTCATGGTCGTAAATGACGATGGTGTCTTCAGCTAACACCCAGATGTGCCGGTTTACCGTCAACAGCGCTGTAATTGCCTTTTTCGTCCAATTTTCTTCGTTAACAATATCCCCGGTAAAATCTACTTTCGTTATCGCAAAAGTTTTGAAGGGATCAAACGTGAACAGCTTGGCAAAGCCCGGGCTCGGCGTCTCGTCTTTCTCGCGCCAGACGGACGTTCCGCCGTACACGACATTGTCGATCCTGGTGAGCGCCAAAATGGATTGCCCGTTAAACGGCTCCTTCACGACTTTCCACGGGTCGCGCTCGCCAACCGAGTACACCGCGAGGGCACCTTGTTCGAGTTTCTTCGGGACGGTTGCAATCACTAGCCGGTCCAGTTCGCTCTTACTCTTTGCTGGCAGGGCAAGCATGGCAAACGGACGGTTTTGGCCGTATTTTGTGCCGAGCGTGTCGTCGTTTTTCATCACGACCTTCCCCAGTCCATCTGGCGTCAGTTCGTAGGATTTAAGTACTGCGTCTTGGTACCCGCCGATATACAGATGGTCGCCGAGTATCGCCATTCCTTCAGCCTGAAGGGGTTCTTTTACCAGCACTGGCGGATTGCCTTTCCCGTCACTGATGCCAAGGTCGCCATTGACATAGCCCGACGAGTACGTCGTGCCATTACGCACCACGAACGTGCGGATCTCCGACGCTGTTGTCGGTGCATCGAACTCAATCGGGTCTAAAGTTTTTTTACTAATGGAATTGTGGAGATCCGCCAGATTGAACCGTTCGATCTTGCCCTTTCCTCCCGCAGTTTCACGCAGAACCGAAAACAGCTGGGTCGGCGCTAAAGCTGGCGTAGACGCGAAGGCGGCCGCTGGCCCCATCTGAATGAGCAGATTGGTCTCGATGCCCTTATCGAAGCAGTAAGAGGAAAGGTGGGTTCCCTTCTTGAGGCCGGTGTCACCGAGATTCTTTGTGTAAAACACGGCATTTTTACAAATCGCGCTATGATCATCCGTGGAAAGGGGACTCATGCCGATCGAATTGATGCCCGCCACCGTACTATTGCCGATTTTGCGGCCATCACGGTCCAGTACCACTGTCTGGTTGAAGTCCGTGCCGGTGAGGCGAACAAACAAGCGGTCCTTGACGAAGTCCGTATAGTAGGCATATTCATGATCCGCATCGACACCATCGAGCAGGTTGTTGCTCGTGCGGCTCCCATCCAACGTACTTTTATGCAATCTGGAGTTGACGCCCATGCCCCAATATACCGCGCCAGGGGTCGTGTTCGCGCCGGGATCGATGGCGAGCGAGCGTACCTGATAGCCGACCTGAGTAGCGGCATCCGCAGTGGGCAAGGGGAGCATGGTTAACTTTTCTGGATTCGAGCAATATTTGAATCCGCCGGTGCTCGTCCCATCTGGCTCAAGACCTCCATAGATGCAATTGTCGGCCCCGGCTTTGAGGGACCAGATTGTCCGGGATCCGCTCTTTTCTTTTTTGAATTCCATTAACTCTACCGGGTCAGCATTCTTGGCGGAGTCATATTTGTAGAGCTTGCCGGATGCCGTACCAAAGTAGGCGGCGCCATCGCCGCCGACGATGAGGCTCCAGATGTCCACGTTGTAATCCCACGTCGTCTTTTTTACTATTTCTGCCTTGCCATTCTCGACGCTGTAGTGGAAGAATTTTGCCGGGTTGCCATTGGCAGCGACGTAAAGTGCATTTTTCTTGCTATCGAATGCTGCTGCGGAGACCCGGGCGAGAGACACCTGCGGACCCTTGTCCTCGAAAACAATTTTGCTCAAGACCACATTATCGACATGCGCGCTCACCTTGCCGGTCGATTTACCGCGAACCACAACCACGGTTGCCAGGGTGCCGGCTGGCGCGATCGCCGATACCTTGACGTTTCCCCATGTGTCGGCAGGCCCCGTCGCGTTGGACCACGTCGTTGTACCGATGGGCACGTTGCCGTCGCCGTAAAAAACGATTCCTAGCGACACATTATCCGGCTCTGTCACAGACGAGCGCTTCACCATCGCCGACGCGGTAACGAACTCGCCTGGTGAGACATTTTTTTTCCCCTCGCTGGTAGCCGTCACCGTCGCATTGTCGATCTTGAGTTCAAGACATTTGGTTGCGCCACAGGCGGTTGGGCCGGTGGACCCCGATGTCCCCTTTCCCACTATTACCCAGGGCTTGGTCTCGACATCGAAGGTGCCGTTGGTCAAGCCGAGGTTGCTGGCGGCATACGCGAGCGGCATGCCGAGAAGGAAGGTGAGTGGAGCGAACGCGACGGTGTGAAGCTTGGGTAGACGGGATGCAATGGATTGGCGCTTCATAGGGCTTTCTTGGCAGGTGAGGAGCGGCAGGTCGCGTCCGCGATATGCGCGCTGGTGGCTGAGGTTGCAATTTTGGCACAATTGACTTATCAGCTTGCCTTACTTGTTGAAAACGTGATTTAAATGCAACTCGGGTTAACGCACACCCTTGACAAGCGCTTCGGTTTCTTGATTTTTGAGCAAGCCGACGACAGCGGCCAGCATGGCTGCGGCCGTCCCTTGTCCAAGCGAGCGCTCAGGGGACGCGATCGGGCGTGCCGATCGCCGATCCGCGGACAATGCGCCGGCCCCTGCGGCGTCGCGCAAGCGGGCATGGTCGATGGGGTGGTGCTGGACGCGCGCCTTGCCGGCCGCACCGGATTGGCATCGCCGTTACAGCGCGTCCATCGCTGCTGCAATACGCGAAATGCCTTCCAGCGCCCCGAGCGCAATCCCTATATCGCGCGGCAAGCCAACCGCTGACTCGCTCGGATTGACGCGGATCAGCGGCCGGTCCTGGGTTTCGCCGAATACCCGCACCGAAGGTATCCAGGTGCCGGCGCCCAGTTCGATGATGACGGCGCGCTGCTGGCGCGCCAGCCAGGTGTCGAGGCGGTGCTCCTGCTTGTCGGCATAGCTTGAATCCCACAGCCGGTCGCCGAACATCAGAATGTTGGGCCGGGCGATGTCGCCGCAGTTGGGGCAGCGCGGCAGCGCGCAGGTCAGCAAGCATTGTTCCTCATCGATCAGCGGCACGAACGCTTGCGCGGACCAGGTCGGATGGCCGCAGTCGCCCAGGCATTGTAGTTTCTCGATGCTGCCATGACACTCCACCACGCGCTCATCGCGCATGCCGCTGCGCTGGAATTGACCATCGACATTGCTGGTGAAGACGAAAGCGCCGTTCGGCAGGCGCGCCGCGATGTCGTTGAGCAGGCCGAATCCCGCGTGCGGCACCGTGCGCCGGTACAGTTGCAGCCGGTGCCCGTAAAAGCCCCAGGCCAACTCGGGGCGTTCGCGAAAGGCGCGCGGGTTGGCGATCTCGGTAAAGCGCAGGCCGTGGTTGCCCAGGGCCGGGTAAGCGTTCCAGAAACCTTTGTCGCCACGAAAATCAGGCAGGCCGGAATCGATGCCCATGCCGGCGCCGGCCGTGATCACCATGCCGTCGCACTGGTCGATGAGGGCGGCCGCGTCTGCGCAAGCCTGGTCGAGAGAGGGAGTCGTCGTCATACGGTACTTCTTAAGAATGGGAGAGGCGCCATTCTACGGCCTGTGCTTTCCGCCCACCGGTTTCCCGCCAATTGCAATGCCAAAGCGCAAAATTGACGTCAAGAAATTGAGCGTGCGTTTGATATAGCGCTAGTCCTTTATTGAACCAATCAGAATGCCGGGTATACCGCTCTGTAACACTGGAATCTCACGTCATGGGAGGTTCATCATGTATTTCGAAATCTACCAAACTCAAGCCTCGGAAAAAAGCCGCAAAGAGTGGCGCTGGCGCCTCAAGGCCAAGAATCACGAAATCATTGCCAGCGGCGAGGCCTACAGCTCGCGCGCGAAAGTGCTGGCGGCGATCGAGCTGATCAAGTCGGTCACCGTGCGCACAAAGATTGTCGAGGGTTGATCGGCCGTGGCACGCGGACGAGCCGCCGCAGCGGCTTGTCCTTCTCTCTTCAAGGAGCTTATGATGCAAAACAATAATTGCCGTCAATTGGATGTGACCAGGGAAATCCCCAGGTCGGTTCCGCTGACCCTGCGCGAACTGACCGGCCGCCGCATCCGCGTGGTGCCGTTCGGCGCGCTGATCACCCAGGAGTTCATCGCCGGGCGGGTGACAATTTATTTGAATCAGCAGAACCTGGTCCGTAATGTCGTGGTCGAAACCTGCGACTGACAGTGACACTATGCCGCAGACTGGGGCGTCGCCCGGCGCCCTGTTTTTCCTTATTTGTTCAGCACCTCGCCAGAGAGCTTGTCGAGTATCGCTTCGAGCTCTTCACGCTCTTTCCTGGCCACCCCGCGGCCGATCAAGGCCCGATCGACATGCTCCCCCATGACCTGCAATTCTTCCACGGTGAGCGCCATGCCGCGATGCGCCAGCGCCATCGAATCGCCTTCGTACTTGCAGGGCCCGCCGCTGACCGAACACAGGTGCGAGGCCACGCTGGCCTTGAGCCGCGCCAGGTTCACGCCCTCGAAGGTGCGCCTGGAGCGTGGGTCGATGGACACCTTCGATACGACCTCGTCGGCCACGGCGGTCAGGTTCTCCATGCCGCCAAGTCGCGCGAACAGCGACGCCTGGGGCGCGAGGGGTACGCTGGACGAGCAGGCGGTAACGCCGAACAAGGCGCCGGCGGCGAACAGGGCTGTCACACTGGCGGTGCGAAGAGTCATGAAATGGGTTCCTGATTGTGAGGAATCATCCTAACACTCCCGCCGTGCGCGCCGCGTCCGCTTCGATTGCACAGCACCAATGCGCCTCGCGTACGCGGGCAATCGGGCGCGCGGGCCTATACTCGCCGTTTTCCCCTGACAGAGAGAACACCATGAGCGATTCCGAGGTAAAAGTCATGCTGAGCGAAATTAACAGCGGCGCCGGCGCGAATGTATTGAATGCGCACCGGGCCGCCGTGACCATCGCGCAATACATGCAGCTGTGCGAGGGATTGCGCGGCATTATTCCCGATGGGGAAGTGAGCCTGGTCGCGGCAAGGCTGACCGCAGGCATCGTCGCCAATCCCGGCTTCGCCTTGTCGACCCAGTGATGCAGCCTGCCTGAGCCCGTTGTGGACTGCGCGCCTCACGGGTCGGTTGATGAGGCCCGATACTGCCTCGCTGCGCCCATCAGGCTGCACACCGCGTCCACCACCGCGGCCGGCGCGACCTTGCCCAGGCAGTCGTGATGTCCTTCCGGGCACACGCTTTTATAGCAGAAGCGGCAGGGCACGTCGTGGTACAGCAGCCGGCTCTCGACCTGCCACGGCGTGTGCTGCGGATTGGTCAGCGCGTACAAGATGGCCAGCGGCGTGCCGAGCGCCGCGGCAATGTGGGCCGGACCGGTGTTGTTCGACAGAACCACCGTGGCCAGGCGGATCGCCGCGCCCAGCTGGCCCAGGTCGAGCTGGCCGGCCAGCGAATGCGTGGTCACGCCGCAAGCGGCGCGGATGCCGTCGATCAGCGCCGCCTCGTGCGCATCTCCGGTCAGCACGATCGGGCAGCCGGTGCGCCGCGCCAGCGCGCCGATTACATCGGCCCAGCGCTCGGGCGGATAGCGGCGCGACGCCGCGCTCGCGCCCGGATGCATGAGGATCCACGGCCGCCCACGCCGGATGCCGCGCTCATCCAACATGCGCCGCACCGCCGCCAGATCGTGGGCGCGCAGTGCAAAGCGCATGCGTGGATTGTCGCCGTGGCAGCCCACGCTGGCGACCAGGTCGCGCTGGCGCTGCACTTCATGGCGGATCTGGGTGGCGGGCTCGTCGTCCACCACCCAGTGCGAGAGCATGCGATAGGGGTTCTCGCGGCAATGGCCGAGCCGTAGCGCAATGCCGGCCATGTAGCACATCAGGGCGGCCGGCAGGGCGCTCTGGCTGAACGAGGTAAACACGACGGCGGCGTCGAAATGGCGTTCAGCCAGTTGCCCGATAAAGTCGCTGTCGGCCGATGGCGGGTGCGGCGCGCCATGCGAGGCGCCGCCCTTCATCCACGGCGCCGCATAGGTGATGACGGCGTCCACATCGTCGAGATAGGGAGCCAGCGCCGTGCCGCTCGCCGAACTGAGCAAGGTGAGCGTGCGGCCCGGCCGCGCCTGCCTGAGGGCGCGCATCGCCGGGGTGCACATCAGCACGTCGCCCATCGAATCGAGGCGCACGCACAGGATGTTGCGCGCATCCATCCACTGCGGCGCGCTCATTGCCGATCCTCGTCGTGCCTGACGATCATCACGGCCGCCGCGTACAGGTCGGCGGCGATGCGGGTCGGAACGCGGTGCGGCCCCAGTTGCCACTCGGTTTCGTTGCCCTTGTCGATCAGCAGGGTGCGGCAGCCGGCGCGGTTGCCGGCTTCCACATCATGCAGGATGTCGCCCACCATCCACGAGGCGCGCAGGTCGATGCCGTGCTCGCGCGCGGCGCGCTGCAGCATGCCCGGCATGGGCTTGCGGCAAGTACACGCCACCGCATACGGCGCCACCTTGCCGGCCGGATGGTGCGGGCAGTAGTAAAAGCCATCGAGCATCAATTGCTCGCGGAACAGCAGGTCGGCCAGGCGCCGCTCGATGCAGCCCATGGCGTCTTCGCCAAAGTAACCATGCGCAATGCCATCCTGGTTGCTGATGATGAAGAAGCGGTAGTCGAGGCGCGCCAGCAGGCGCAGGGCGGCGCCGGCGCCGCTGCACAGGGTGATGCGGCGCGGCTCGGCGTTGTAGGGCACATCGTCCACCAGGGTGCCGTCCTTGTCCAGAAAGATCGCTCGCATGATTCAGGTCGCTTTCATTGTCTATGGCCATGAAGATTCTTGCATTGGCAGCACGGTGATTTCGGCCACCACGCTCTCGGGCGGCAACAGCAACACCGAGCGGATCGCCTGGGCCACGTTCATCGGGTCTTGCAGGGTGGCCGCGTCGAGCCCGGGAAAGCGCTCGAGCAGGAAGGGCGTGCGCATGCCGCCGGCAATCACGGCCGTCACCTTGATGTTGTGTGGCCGCAGTTCGGCATGCATCGCATGCGACAGGCCCAGCAGCCCCCACTTGCTGGCGTGATAGGCGCTGGCGTTGGGCCAGGCGCGCTTGGCGGCGGTGGAGGCGACGTTGACGATGTGGCCTCCGCCGGCCTTGCGCATGTGCTGCGACGCATATTTGGCCAGCAGGAACGGCCCGTTCAGGTTGGTGTTGATGACGCGACTCCATTGCTGCGGCGTGAGCTCGGCCATCGGCAGGGTGACGTCGGTGCCGGCGTTGTTGATCAGTACGTCGAGGCGGCCGAAGCGTTCGAGCGCGGCGCCGATGGCGGGTTCGGCGCTGGCCGGATCGCCCACGTCGAAGCCGAGCGCATGCACTCGCACGCCATGCTCGCGCAGGATGTTGGCGCTGACGGTGGCCATGTCGTGGTTGATGTCGGCAACGATGAGGTCGGCGCCGGAGCGCGCCAGCAGCTGGCACAGCGCCGCGCCGAGTCCGCTGGCGCCGCCGGTAACGAACACGGCCTTGCCGCGCAGGCTGGGCTGTTCTTGAGCAAGTTGATCGGACATGGAGCAGTCCTCCTAAGGGGTGGGTAGATGGGAAACGCTGCAGGCCGCACGCGGGGCGCTCGCCTGCTTGCCGACCACGTCGGCGTAGATGGCGGCGGCCTTGTGCGCCACCTGGCGCCAGGTGTAGTGCCGGAAGGCGCGCCGCATGCCTTCGTCGCCCATGGCGGCGGCCAGTTGCGGGTCGCGTTGCAGTTGGGCGAGCCTGTCGGCCACCGCTTGCGGATCGCGCGGCGGCACCAGGAAGCCGGTGACCTCGTCCTGCACGGTGTGCTTGATACCGCCCACGGCCGCGCCGATGACGGGCCGCGCGCACGCCATCGCCTCGACCGGGGTGATGCCGAACGGTTCGTACCAGGGCGTGGTGACGAACACGTTGGCGGCGCTGTACCAGTAGCGCAGTTCGGCGCGGTGTTTGCGGCCGGTAAAGTGGACCTGCGCGGCGATGCCGAGGTGCGCCGCCAGCGCGCGCAGGCGCGCCAGTTCCGGCGTGTCGCGCCAGGCGCCGGCGGCGGCGTCGCCACCGACCACCAACAGCTCGGCGTCGACGCCATGCTGGCGCCGCAGCAGCGCCAGGCTGTGGATGACCGTGTCGATGCCCTTGCGCGGCACGATGCGCCCGAGTTGTAGAATGAGGAACTTGCCTTGCGTAAGACCCAGCTTGTGGCGCGCCAGGCGCATCGGCAGCGGCCACAGTTCCTGCGGATCGAAGCCGCAGGGGGCGATGTCGATGCGCTTGCCGGGCGCGTCGTAGAGTTGCTCCATGTCCAGCCGGTCTTGCGGGCATTCGGCGATGATGCGGTCGGCCTGGCGCATCAGGCTGTTTTCGATTTGCAGGCGCGACGGCGGAAAGGCGTCGGCCGATCCCTGGGCGCGCAGCCGCACTTGCCCGAGCGCATGGAAGGTGATGACAAAGGGAATCCCGAGCACTTGCTTGAGATGCCGCGCCACCATGCCCGACATGAAGAAATTGGCGTGCGTGACGTCGTACAGCGCCTCCTGGCGCCGCGCGAAGCGGGCCACGAAGCGGGAAAAGGTGTCTATGTAGGGCAGCATCTTTTCTTTCGGAATGTAGTGGGCCGGCCCGGCCGGCACGTGGATCACCCGGATGTTGCGGCGCCAGTGCACCGTTTGCTTCTGGCCGATGGCGTCGCGCCGCGTGAAGATGTCGACCAGGTAGCCGGCCAGCGCCAGCTCGCGCGCGAGGTGGGCCACGTAGACGTTCTGGCCGCCGCTGTCGACGCTGCCGGGCGCGGCCAGCGGCGAGGCGTGCTCGCTGACGATGGCGATGCGCCTGACCGCGCCGCCAACGCTTGCGGGGCGCGGGTCCGGGTCCGGGTCCGGGTGTAATTGACCAAGTAACATGCCAGCTCCTTCTTGTTTTTAGCGTTGCTCTTTGCGTTGTTTTTGCATTGATCGAGTCAAGGGGAAACCTCAGTACGGCTGCCCGTACGCGGGTGCGCGCGCCAGGTCGGTCACGTGGCGCAGGGCGCGGTCCCAGTCGTCGCTGAAGCGGCCGATGGCAAAGCGTTCGCGCGCACGCTTGCGCCCCTGGGCGCCGAGTGCGCGCGCCAGCGCCGGGTTGCGTCCGAGCTCGTGCATGTGCCCGACCAGGGTGCCCAGATTGGTATCGATGAAGCCGGACTCGCCGTTATCGATGACGGTGCTCATTTCGGTGGTGGCCAGGGCGACCACCGGCATGCCGATCATCATCGCTTCGATCACGGCCAGGCCGAGGCTGGTGTAGCGGATCGGATTGAACAGGTAGCGGTAGCTGGCGGCAAAGGCCGGCAACTTTGCGTGCGCGATCTCGCCCAGGCCGCCGAGCTCCTGGGCGCCCATGCCGACCAGCTCGAGCGGCACCTCGGCGCGCACCGCGTCGAAGAGGTCGGCGCCGAGGCGCCGCCCGCGCCGCGCCAGGTGGTTGATGACGACCAGGCCGCATTCGAGCTGGCCGCGATAGTCGATACCGTCGGGCACCTTGACGCCATGCTCGATCACGCAGGTGGGGGTGCTGCCGCTGTCCCACATGAGCGCGTTGAAATGGGTGACGTGCACCAGCAGCACCGCCGGCGTGTCGACCGGGTGGCGCGTGTCGGTGGGGTGCTCGCGCGGCGGGTCGTGTTCTATATAGATGCGCGGCAGCGCGCGCTGGCTGGCGCTGAGGAATTCGTACTGGTCTTTTTCGTACTGCGCGTCGTCCTGGAAGACGATGCAGTCGAACTGGTGGTGGCGTGCTTCGGACACGGGCATGTCGTGCACGTTGTCGCCCCAGGGCATGTTGCCGGTGCGCCCGCCGTAGCCGGGCGGGCGGCCCGGCTTGGACAGCACGTAGAAATCGTGCGGCGCCTGGCTGAGGTAGTACAGATAGCTGCCGTGGGTATGCCAGGTCAGCACTTTCAGGCGGCGCATGGCGGCCTCGCGTGCGGGTGCGGATCGGGTATTGTCGACATCATGTTGCCTCCCTGCGAACGGTGAGCGATGAGATGGTTCGATTCGCAGAGGGGCGGCCGAGTTCCTGCCGTATCGCGTCGGTTCAATCCAGATCAAGTGCAAGCTTGATTAAGGCGATGGAGGAGAGCGGAAAGGGCAGGGCAGGGAACGGCGCAGCGGAGCGGGAAAGCGTGCGTTGAAGAAGCTAGTTGGTCTTTCCCAGGGTAATCCGCCCGCCATCGCTGTGAACGAAGCGCTCCACGCTATCCAAGGTCGGCGCCAGGAAGCGCAGCGGCGCGGCGAGCGAGGCCACCAGCGTGGTATGGCTCACCTTGTCAAAATACAGTTCCTGCACCGCCACCTCCTTGGCGCGCAGCCTGGCCGCCATGGCGCGCGTGGTGCGCACAGCATCGACCAATTTGTCGTTGTTGGCTGCGATCAGCAACGCCGGCGGCGTGCCGGCCCTGGCGTGGTTGATCGGCTGCGATTCCGGCGGGGTGCTTGGAAAGTGAAACACCGGCTTGGTCACCGGATTTTCAATCGGCAAAAAATCATACGGCCCGGCCAGCCCGATCCAGCCGCGCAGCGCGTTCGGTTGCATGCCCTGTTTCGCCAGCCATTGCGCATCGAGCGCCATCATCGCGGCGTTGTAGGCGCCCGAGCTGTGGCCCATCACGAACAGGCGTTTCGGGTCGCCGCCGTAGCGCGCAATCTCGCGCACGGTCCAGGCCAGCGCGCGCGCCGAATCGTCCAGGAAATCGGGATAACTCACTTCCGGATGCAAGCGGAAATCGGGAATCACCGCCACCATGCCGCGCGACGCCAGGGCCCGCCCGACGAAGGCGTAATCCTCGCGCTCGCCCTTACTCCAGTTGCCGCCCAAGAAGAACACCACCACCGGCGCCGACGCGCTGGCGTCTTCCGGCGAGTACACGTCGAGCTTGTGACGGACGTTCTCGCCATACGCCAGCCCGCTGCCGCTGCGCAGGCCGCTGCCGGGGGAGAGCGCGTTGAGGGTGGGTAATGGCGAGCAGGCGGCCAGGCCGCCCAGCAGGATCGCGCCGAACAGGGCCGCGTGCAGTTTCTTCATGGGGATCTCGAATGGGTCAGTGTCAAGCCATTATATCGAGGGGGTAAAAACCGCCATGTACGCTTGAGCTCGCTTACGGCATGCCCAATCAGAACTTATTCCCCCCGGCAATGCGCACGGTATTGGACCGGGCTCATTCCCGTGTGCGCCTTGAACTGGCGGCTAAATGCGCTGTGGTCGGTGTAGCCGCAGGCATACGCGATCTGGGCGATGCTGTTCTTGCTGCCGGACTCGATCAGCGACATGGCCGCGCCCAGGCGCGACTGCAGCAGCAACTGGCGCGGCGAGTAGTGAAACACGCGCTGGAACAGGCGCTCCACGCGCGAGAGCGACAGGCCGGCATTGCTGGCCAGTTCTTCCATGCTGACGTTGGCGTGGTAGTTGGCGCGGATGTGGGCGGCGATGTCGGCGATCTTGCGGTAGACCGGATGCAGTTCGTCGGCCAGTCCCAGGTCTTGCGAGGTGCCGGCCAGGCCGACGATGGCGCCGTGCTCGTCGCGCAGCGGGGTCTTGTGGGTCAGGCACCAGCCGCGCGCGCGGCTCGGGTACAGGTGCAGTTCGAGGTGTTTTTTCAGCGCCGTGCCGCTGTCGATCACCTGCCGGTCCTGCGCCAGGTAGGTCTGCGCCAGCAGCGGCGGATAGACTTCGAGCGCGGTGCGCCCGATCAGTTGGTCCTTGCTGCGCAGGCCGCAGCGCCGCACCAGCGCGTTGTTCACGGTGAGGTAGCGCCCCTCGCGGTCTTTGACAAAAAAGACCAGGTCGGTGAGGGCGTCGAACAATGCCTCGAGCGAGGCCAGTTGCACCGCGCGGATTGGCGGGGCCGCGCAAAACAGCGCACTCATGTCCATGGGGGTGTCTCCGGTTCGGTCACAATGCGTTAGTATAAATCGCCAGGCCGCAAAACATTGTGCCGATTTGAGCCTTTGCACGCTCGTCCATCGATCAAGACCGGGGCCCCCGACAGGGCTAACCTGACTGCTTCCCGTAAACGACCGGCGCGCCGGAGAAAGCAAGGTACCCTCATGTGGCAAGGTGTGATTCCCGCTGTATCGACTAAATTCAATGAAGACGGTTCGCTCGACATGGGCGAAATGGAGCGCTGCTTCGGCTTGCAGATGGAGGCCGGTTGCGATGGCCTGATCGCCTGCGGCTCGCTGGGCGAAGGCCCGATGCTCACGCACGATGAACGGATCGCCGTGCTGCGCCTGGCCAAGCAAGTCACCGGCGCCAAGCCGGCCCTGCTGACGGTGGCCGAAGCCGGCACCCGCGAAGCCTGCGCGCTGGCCGAAAAGGCCGCCAAAGCCGGCGCCGATGGCCTGATGGTGGTGCCGAGCACGATCTACCACAGCAACCACCGCGAAACCATCGCCACCCTGCGCGCCATCGCGGCGGCGGGCGACCTGCCGGTTATGCTGTATTCGAACCGGCTGGCGTACCGGGTCGATGTGACCACCGACATGCTGGAAGAACTGGCCGACGACGCGCGCTTCGTGGCGGTCAAGGAGTCGTCCGACGATATCCGCCGCAGCACCGAGATCATCAACCGCCTCGGCCAGCGCTACGACCTGTTCACCGGCGTCGACAACCTGGCGTTCGAAGCGCTGGCGGTGGGCGCGGTGGGCTGGGTGGCCGGCCTGGTGCTGGCCTTCCCCAAGGAGACCGTCGCCATCTACCGCCTGATGAAGGAAGGCCGCCAGGCCGAGGCCTTGTCGATCTACCGCTGGTTCCGGCCTTTGCTCGACCTGGATGTGTCGTCCTACCTGGTGCAGAACATCAAACTGGCCGAGGCGCTGGCGATCGGCTCGACCGAGCGCGTACGCGCACCGCGCCTGCCCCTCGAAGGCGAGCAGCGCACGCGGGCCGAGCGCATCATCCGCGCGGCCATGGAAACCCGTCCAAAACTGCCAAGCTTCGGCTAAGCGTGGTGCGCGCATACGATGCGATCGTGGTCGGCGCCGGCATCGTCGGCGCGGCCTGCGCGCTGGCGCTGCGCGAGGAGGGCATGGCGGTGGCGCTGGTCGATGCCGCCACGCCGGGAACGGGCGTCACGGCGGCCGGCATGGGCCACCTGGTGGCGCTCGACGAGAGCGCCGACGAACTGGCGCTGTGCCTGATGTCGCTGCGGCTGTGGGATGCGTTCATGCTTGAGCATCCCGGCGTGGGCGAGCCGTCGCGCTGCGGCACCTTGTGGGTGGCCGAGGACGAGCATCAACTGGCCGAAGCGCAGCAGCGCGCGGCGCGCCTGTGCGCGCAGCGGTGGGAGGCGCAGGCGCTCAATGGCGACCAGGTGGCGCAGCTGGAGCCGGCGTTGCGGCGTGGCTTGTGCGGCGGCGTGCGCGTGCGCGGCGACAGCGTGGTGTATCCGCCGGCGGTGGCGCAGTTTTTGAGCGAGCAGTTCACGCGCGCCGGCGGCAGCCTGCACCTGGGCCGGCGCGTGCTCAGGACGGGGCAAGGCGGCGTGATGCTGGACGATGGCGAGCGCCTGGATGCACCGGCCGTCGTCGTGGCGGCCGGCGTGCAGTGCGCGCGCCTGATGCCGGAACTGCCGATCTTTGCGCGCAAGGGCCATCTGGCAATCACCGACCGCTATCCGGGCCGCCTGTCGCACCAGGTTGTGAGCATGAATTATGGCCAGAGCGCCGCCGGCGAGGATGCGCTGGCGGTGGCGGCCAATGTGCAGCCGCGCGCCACGGGCCAGTGGCTGGTGGGCTCGTGCCGCCAGGACGGGCGCACCGACAGCGCCATCGAACCGGCGGTGCTGGGGGCGGTGCTGCGTTGCGCGATCGGATTGCTGCCCTGCCTGGCCGACATGCATATCGTGCGCGCCTGGACAGGCATGCGGCCGGCCTCGCCCGACGGGCGGCCCCTGATCGGCGCCCATCCCGGGCGCGCGGGAACATGGCTGGCCTGCGGCCATGAAGGATTGGGCGTGACCACGGCGTTCGCCAGCGCGCGCCTGCTGGCCGACCAGATCATCGGGCGCGCCAGCGAGATCGACGCGGCGCCATATGCGCCGGCGCGTTTTGCGGTCCTGGCGGAGGTGTGCGATGAGCAGTGACGACATGGTGGTGCACGTGGACGGCCGGCCGGTTGCGGTGGCGGCGGGCGTGAGCGTGGTGGCGGCGCTGGTGCTGGCCAATGCGCTGTGCACACGGCGCTCGGTGAGCGGCGAGGCGCGCTTTGCCTTGTGCGGCATGGGCTACTGCCAGGAATGCCGGGTTACGATCGACGGGCGAGCACACCGGCTGGCCTGCCAGACGGCGTGCCGCGCCGGCATGGTGATTGCCACCGGCGCGGGGGAAGCGGCATGAGCGCGCCGGTGATCGTGCTCGGCGCCGGCCCGGCGGGGCTGGCCGCGGCGGAGGCGGCGTCCGCGTCCGGCCAGGCGGTGCTGCTGGTCGATGAAAACAACGCGCCCGGAGGGCAGATCTGGCGCGGTGGCCCGCAGCGCTGGCGCGACGCTCGCGCTAGCGCCTTGTGGGCGGCGCTGCGTGCGCGCCCGCACGTCACGTGGATGGCTGGGGCGCGCGTGGTGGCGCCAGCCGGTGCCCGGGCGCTGCTGCTCGAAACGGCGGACGGCGCCCTCATCCAGCCCTGGGACAAGGTGATCGTGTGCAGCGGCGCGCGCGAACTGCTGTTGCCCTTCCCCGGCTGGACCCTGCCCGGCGTGACTGGCGCGGGCGGCCTGCAGGCTCTGATCAAGGGTGGCATGCCGGTCGCCGGCAAGCGCGTGGTGGTAGCCGGAACCGGGCCGCTGCTGCTGGCGGTGGCGGCCACCGTCCGTGAGCATGGCGGCGTGCTGGTGGCCTTGGCCGAGCATCGCGACAGTGGCGATCTGGCGCGCTTCGGCGCGCGGCTGGCGCTGTCGCACCGGGGCAAGCTGCTGCAATCGCTGCAACTGGCGGCGCGCCTGCGCGGTGTGCCGTACCTGCGTGGCGCTGGTGTGCTGGCCGCGGATGGAAGCGGGCGCCTGGAGCGCGTGCAGTTGCGTCACCGTGGACGCGAACAAGCGCTCGACTGCGATTTTCTGGCGTGCGGTTTCGGCCTGACGCCGTCGCTGGAACTGGCTACGCTGTTCGGCTGCGCGGTGGAGCAGGGCCGGGTGCTGGTCGATTGCGCGCAGCGCACCAGCGTGAAGGGTGTGTGGGCCGCCGGCGAGTCGACCGGCATCGGCGGCGTGGACAAGGCGCTGGCGGAAGGGCGCATCGCGGGGCTTGGCGCGGCGGGCGTGGCGCCGCAAACGGCGGACCTGCGCATGCGAAGCAAGGCGCAGGGATTCGCCGACCTGCTGGCGCAGGCCTTTGCGCCGCTGCCATCGCTGCGCGCGATGTGCACCGGCGCGACCATCGTCTGCCGCTGCGAAGACGTGGTGGCGGCCGACCTGGCGCCGCACGCCGGCTGGCGTAGCGCCAAGCTGCAAACACGCGCCGGCATGGGGCCGTGCCAGGGCCGGGTGTGCGGGTCGGCCTGCGCTTTCCTGTACGGCTGGGAGGCGCCCGGCTTGCGCCAGCCGGTGTTCCCGGCCAGCGCCGCCACACTGGCGCTGCCGCAAGCGGGGACGCAAGCGGAGTCGCAAGCGCAAGCGCAAGCGCAAGCGCAAGCGCAAGCGCAAGCGCAAGCGCAAACGCAAACGCAAAGGGTGGACACGCTTGCGCGTGCCCACCCCGAATTACCGTAACAGCAAACTAATTAGTCCGGGGTGCCGTCGCTGCGGCGTCCCACGTTGCTTTGCTCCGACTGGCGGCTGCCTTCATCCAGGTCGGCCGGCTGGCGGTTCTGGCGGTTCGACAGGCCGGTGTCGTCATCCATGTCCTGGTCGGCCGCCAGGCGTTTGCCGCCTGGGCTTTTTGGCATGCCGCCGGCGACATCATTGGACTGGTGCTGACCTGGCACGCCTTGTTGCTGGCTGCCGGTTTGCGAGCCGCTGCGTTCCGTGCTTTGCTGGCCAATCTGTGCGCCTTGCTGCGAGCCGCCTTGCTGCTGTTTGGAGCCGCCCAAGCCCCCCGATTGTTGCGAATCGCTCAGGCTGCCCGACTGCTGGGCTCCGCCCAGTCCGCCCGGTTGCGGCGAGCCCGGCAGGCGGTCCGACTGCTGCGAGCCGCCCAGGGTGCCCGATTGCTGCGATTGATTCAGATTGTCTTTCTCAACGGTGCCGCCACGCGACGACGATTCCGATTTCTCGTTGCCGCCATTGCTGGATTGATTGTTCCCCTCGCTACGTTGGTTCGAGTTCATTATTGATTCCTTTCCGAGTAGAGACAAACATAGGATGGCACCCATCACTTGCGGAGGGACCGGGTTAGCGTCCAGTCCGTAAGCGGCGTTGCCAGGAGTGGAATCATGCGCGCTGATTCCAAACCGCTGTATCGGAACACCGTCCGAGTCTGCGTAGGACAAGTCCCCTGTAAAGCCTACCAACAGTGGCGGTGGTGCGGAGTACTGAGAGGAACTAGCCTGTTGTCCTACAAAGTCCCTGCGTCCTGTCCTATAGCCGCAGCGTTCCGCGCTGCTAAGATGGATTTGCTTGATCGCTCATCGGCGTGCAGCCGGTGGGGTCAGACAGAGGCACCAGCTAAAGGAGATGACCATGGCTACAAACAACCAGGGCAACAAGCAAAGTGGTAGTCCGGGCAAGGGAACCAGCAACCGCGGATTCGCCTCCATGGATCCCGAGCGCCAGCGCGAAATTGCCAGCGAAGGCGGCAAGGCGGCTCATCAGAAAGGCACGGCGCACGAGTTCACGTCGGAAGAAGCGCGCCGCGCGGGCAGCATGAGTCACGGCAACCGCCAGGCGGCGCAGGGCGGTGCGCGCAGCGGCGCAGGCGAGGCCGGCAAGGACGAAGGCGGCAACAAGCAGAGCGCGGGCGGCGGCAACAAGGCGGGCGCGGACAAATCGCGCTGAGCCGGCCGGAGCACAGGGGAGCGGCGGCTCCCCGTTGGTAACATGATTCAAGCAATCAGCCTGTGGGATGGGGTAGAATCGTTGCGCCAATTTAACTACCCCGAGGGAGTGTCGTGAAACAAGCAGTCATCCGCCAAGTCAAGAGCATGTATCTGTCATGCGATCCTATCGGTAATCTTTTACTGGCGAAATTTTCCTTCGAAGGCGGCAAGGATGCCTGCGTCTTCATTCCCGCCTCGGTCGTGTTCTGGCTGCTGGCCCACCTGCCGGTGAACCAGGACCCGGAATTGCTGCCGCCGCCGAACCTGCCGCGCATCTATCAGGAAGATTGGGACGACGTGGTCAATCCGCGCGTGCTCAGCGTGCAGTGCAAGCAGTTCAACGATGCCATCCGCATGACGATGGAGCTCGATCGCGGGTCGAATCTGACGGTGATTTTGAACCGCGCCAACGTGGAATTGATGCGCCAGATGATGGAAGGCTACCGCGGCGACCTGATGGACCTCGGTTTCTAAGGCTGCTGTTCGGTGTTGCCCGCCCACAAGCGGGCGGCATTTGGGTATGATGCTCTTCTTTGAGAACCAAAGACAAGGATCTGCCATGCCCATCAAAATCAGCCAGCATTTCGATTCCGGCGCCATCGACGTCGTGCAAGCCGACACCGCCAGCCAGATCGACCTGAACCTGCGTTCCGACTCGCACGCCGACATCCACCAGTGGTTCCACTTCCGCCTGCAGGGCGCGCGCGGGCAGGCCTGCACGATCCGCTTCCTGAACGCCGGCCAGGCGACCTACGCAGCCGGCTATCAGGGCTACCAGGTGGCCGCCAGCTACGATACCGAAAACTGGTTCCGGGTGCCGACCAGCTTCGACGGCCAGGTCATGACCGTGAGCCACACGCCCGAGCTCGACAGTGTGTATTACGCCTATTTCGAACCGTATTCGTGGGAACGCCACCTGCGCCTGCTGGGCGAAGTGGCCGAGAACCCGCTTGCGCGCGTGATTGACATCGGCAGCACGGTCGACGGCCGCGACATGAATATGGTGGTCATCGGCAACCCTGCCGCCGAGAAGAAAATCTGGGTCATCGCACGCCAGCATCCGGGCGAAACCATGGCTGAATGGTTTGTCGAGGGGATGATGGACGCGCTGCTGGACAATGCCAATCCGATTGCACGCAAGCTGTTGCAAAGTGCCGTGTTCTACATCATTCCAAACATGAATCCGGACGGCTCGGTGCGCGGCAACCTGCGCACCAACGCCGCCGGCGCCAACCTGAACCGCGAGTGGATGACGCCGTCGCTCGAGCGCAGCCCGGAAGTGCTGTGCGTAAAGCAAAAGATCCACGAGATCGGCTGCGATATGTTCTTCGACATCCATGGTGACGAAGCGCTGCCGTATAACTTTGTGGCCGGCAATGAAATGCTGAACGATTTCACGCCTGAACGTGCCGCGCTGCAAAAGTCCTTCATCGAGAACTACATGGCGGCCAGTCCCGACTTCCAGAACGTGCACGGCTACGCGGCCAGCAAGTACAAGGAAGACATGCTGACTTTGGCGTCCAAGTATATCGGGCATACCTTCAAGTGCCTGTCGCTGACCCTGGAAATGCCGTTCAAGGACAATGCCGACTTGCCTGATCCGTACACCGGCTGGAACGGTGCGCGCAGCAGCGAGCTGGGCGCGGCGATCCTGCAGCCGATCCTGAAAGCGCTGGGCTGATCGTGGGCGTCGAGATCGAGCGCAAGTTCTTGCTCGCCGGCGACGCCTGGCGTTCGCTGGGCGAGCCGGTGCTACTGCGCCAGGGGTATCTGTCGACCGATCCGGACCGCACGGTGCGGGTGCGGATCGAGGGCGGGGGCGCGACCCTGACCATCAAGGGGCGCAGCGAGGACGCCATGCGCGGCGAGTGGGAGTATCCGATTCCGCTGGCCGATGCGGGCGAACTGCTCGACCGCCTGTGCCAGCAGCCGATTATCGAAAAATACCGGCGGCGGATTACGTTTGCCGGCAATGTGTGGGAAGTCGATGAGTTCCTGGGCGCGAATGCGGGCTTGATGTTTGCCGAAATCGAACTGGCGTCGGAAGACCAGGCGTTCGAGAAGCCAGACTGGATTGGCGAGGAGGTCACGCACGACCGGCGCTATTTCAATTCGAGCCTGATCCGGCTGCCGTTTTCGCAGTGGTGAGCGGGGCCGCTGATCGCCTGCGTACGGGCGCGGCACCCCTTGCTTGCTAATGTTCGGGCGTGTTGAGGCGGGACTGGACCTGCGTAAGGTGGTGGCGATAGGCGCCTGAATGAAGAATGAAAACGTGAGGACCAGGGCCATGGTCCTGGTATTTCGCAGGACCGATGAAGAGGTCGTGGCCGGGTAGGCGGATCAGCAGCGCCAGGAATCCGTCGAACGGTTCCGGTCCCCACGACACGGCGCAGTGCTCAAAGGCGGATGTGCCGAGGTCGAGCTGGCGGGCGGCGTGCGTGCCGAGGGCGGGATGGTCGTTGTCGTAGCGGGCCGTTGGAAAGATCCGCTGCACCAGCGCCGCGTTGTGCGATGGATCCTGCTTATCCAGGGAACGCAGATCGTCTTCGATTGCGCATGCATACGCGCCGGCCACGCACGCGCTGTCCGGATGCGAAAAGGCGATGCCGTGGATGCGGAAGTCGACGCTGTCGAGAAAAACCCAACGATCGCTCCATGAACGCCGCATGCTGGTGCATAGCGGTGGATTGCGCACCGTGGTGGCGGTCCATGCGTCTGGCTTCATGACCGGCCGGGGTAAAATAGTCGATTTGCCATTGCGCTCGCGCCGTCCAAGGAATTCAATCCGTGTTTTTTCATGCCCATATTATTGCATCCGTCCTGGCTGGCGCTGTGCTGATCTCTTCTCCCATGCAGGCGTTGGCGCAAAAGCCATCCGCCAAGCAGCAAGTGGCCTTGCCGAACGCGCCGTTTTCGGTGCAGCCGGCGAAAGCGGTCATCCAGCGTTATCAATTATTGTTCTTGCTGAGTCCTCTGTCGCGACAGAATAAACGCCGCGTGCGCGATTTGACCGGCATCGAGCGGGCTATTGTCTTCGACGGGAATGTGACGCTTGACGAGCCGATCGACATCGGCGCGATTGCCTCGAAAAAGACGGCACTCACGCCGTTCGAGCAAGCCTTGATTCATCGGGAGCGCCTGCTTGTCATTAATGGCGATTTGCATTGCCGCGGCTTGAGCACCTATTCGATGGACGCCGTTTTCGTGCTGGGCAACGTCCATTGCGAGACGGTGGATCTGAGTATCGTGCCGTTTTACGTCAAGGGAAATCTGGTGGCGCGCAAGTCCTTGCTGGGCAGCGCCTACGACGATGGTGGAGACGGCCGGGAAGGCGAGCGCCATGTGGTCGTCGGCGGGACGGTGTCGTCGCCCAAGGTCCGCACCTGGTACTTTTCGCTTGGCCATTTGAGGTTCGCGCAGGAGTCGGCCAAGGAAGTGCTCGTTGAAACGGAGCATGAAAAGTCGGACGGTCCGTGCTTCGGCGACAAGGATTGTTAAGCGCCGGCAGGGCCGGGGTCGAGCCGGTCCATGCATAGCTTGGCGGCCAGTACCGACAGGGTGCTGGCGACGCAGCCCCAGCCGATGTCAATCAGGGCCACGCTGAGCGGCCAGTCGCGCAGGGTGGCCAG
The DNA here is from genome assembly GCF_011682155.1 of Massilia sp. CCM 8734. NCBI lineage: Bacteria > Pseudomonadati > Pseudomonadota > Betaproteobacteria > Burkholderiales > Oxalobacteraceae > Massilia > Massilia sp. CCM 8734. The sequence goes on along the minus strand of NZ_WHJI01000058.1, from coordinate 1,607 downwards.
GTTGGACAGGTCGTAGGTGGCGTAGGCAACGGTGCCGAACAGGGCTGCCGCAGTCAGGGTGGTGCGCAAGGTGCGGCGCGGGCCGTGTGGGGCCAGGGCGAACACCATCAGGCCGACCGCGTAGAGCAGGTAAAAGGCGATTGCCGGGCCGAAGCGCGGCTCTGCGGCCATGAGGTGACGTTGCGCAGTGTCGGGTTGGCGCCTTCGGCGAGCAACAGGTTCAGCAGGTCGAGATTGCCGGTCGACGCCGCCATGTGCAGGGCGGTCTCGCCTTGCCCGTACGTGGCATCGAGCGGGACGCCTTGCCGCACCAATCGCTCGGCCAGCGCCATCTGGATGGCGTGCTGCTGCGGCGGCGGCAGCGCTTGCAGCGCCAGGCTGTGCAGGGCCGTGCGGCCGCCATCGGCCACCACGCGCGGATCGGCCCCGCGATCGAGCAGCAAGGTGGCCATCTCCAGCGGCGGCGTGCCCAGCGCGTAATCCAGGGGCGTGCCGCCGCTGGAATCGCGCGGACTGTCGGGCCGGGCGCCGGCGTCGAGCAAGATCGTTACGGTCAGGGCGTCGCCGCCGGCCACCGCCGCCAGCAGCGGGCTGATGCCGGCGTGGCAGATGTTGGGGTCGTCGCCCGCATTGAGCAGTTTTTTCAGCAAGGCGTGGCGGTCCTTGCCCAAGGCCATGAAAATACGCGGGGCGGCGCCGGGCCGGAAGTTGCGCGCGGTGTCCTGGAAAGCGTCGCCGCTGGTCGGCGCGTCCGTGCAGCGCATGGCGGCGCTCGCTGGCTGGCGTACCGGGGCCTTGGCCTCGGCCGGGGAATGGTGATGAGCATGGCGAGCAAGGCTGCTGCGGCCATCGGGCGCATCACCGCGCGCCTCCTTTGATGTAGTCGGCCTGTGCCTGGTTCAACAGGCGCTTGACCGAGTCGTACTTGGCCTGGCTGAGCAGATGCCGCGCCGCCTCCAGCTGGTCCAGCGACAGCACGCCGTTCGCGTACATCTTGTCCATTTCCGTGCGCAGCTTGATGATGGCGAACGAGGACATGACTTCCGGATTGAGCGCGGCGACCATCACATCCAGCACGGGGCCGACCGAGCGCACCACGGCGGTGCCTTTGACAGCGGCGCGCAACGCGGCCCGGCTGCCGGCCATGTCCTTGGCGGTCTTGGCCGATACCGCGTCGACCAGGGCGCCTTCGGCCTGCATGTACTGGCCGAGCCGGGAGTTGGAGAAGGTTGGCGTCTTGGTGACCAGGGTGCTGGCCTTGTCGCCGAGCACGTCGGCGTAGGGGCCGTAGCGGTCGCGCTTCATCAAGTCCTTGAGCGTGCTTTCCATCCACTTTTCCATGCTGCCGCCGAACTTGCCGTTGGCCATGCCGGCCGAGGCGCCCATGATGTTGGCGGCGGCTTTCAAGCCAATGCCGGTTTCGCGCAGGGGACGGAACTGGGCATGCTTTTGCAGCTTCATCCAGGCTTGCGGATCTTCCAGGCGCAGCTCGCTCATGACGCGGTCGAAGCGAACCGGGCTGTAGTGGCGCAGGTAGTCGATGTATTCGAGGTAGTCGTTCAGTTTCAGGCCGCGGATGCGCGCCTGTGCCAGCAGGAACTTGATGT
>NZ_WHJI01000057.1:0-40470 GCF_011682155.1 Massilia sp. CCM 8734 | reverse complement strand
CTGCTCTGAGGTAGAATTCATGCCGGGCAAGGTGCGTTCGTGTTGAAATTGTGTTTTATGGATAACTCACATTTTATCAATCACTTACGGCATTCTTGCCCTTTTTTATGCAAAATTCAGGCTAGCGACATGACAAACGGCTTGGATGATTTGTCGACATAGAACTGGCCACCACTGCGCGCGGTTACGTAGATTTGAGCGAGTAGGGCATGCTCCAAATCCTTGTAGTGGCCTTTCTCCACATTGCATTGGTGAGCTTCGGTACCGTAGTAGGTCGGGTGTTGGCGTTTGATGATCTCGCGGATCTGCTGCGGTGTTTGCCCTTGAGAGTGTTCTCGTAAGATACCTTTGATCAGTTCTGTAAATGTCATGAGGAGCCTGTGGGAAGAATGTATGGTTGGCGTCAACTATCTTGGCCGGTTGGCGTCAATTATCTTAGCCGGTGAAGCAAAGTGTTGTTAATCTCTCTGTTCCTTAGTTTTCTGCTTAGTGGTAGCGTTGCTGACCGACGCTGCTCGCCGCCCATAGCTCTCCACGTTTAACTCGAAGATGGTCGAGTGGTGCAGCAGTCAGTCGACCGCCGCCAGCGTCATGGCCGGCTCCGGAAACACCTGAGCTCAGGCTGTCCAATGTCTGCATGATCGTGTTGGACGATTCGGCCGGCCTAACTGGCTCAAACAGTGAAGCTTGCCGCTGGCTGTTCTTCGGCACAACTCGGTAAGCTTAACCGGAAGTAGGCGGTATACGAGGGCTACAGATCCCAGAAACGACAACGCCCACTTGCATGAGTGGGCGTTGGGAAAAGAATGTTCTTGGTGGCCCGGGGCGGAATCGAACCACCGACACAAGGATTTTCAATCCTCTGCTCTACCGACTGAGCTACCAGGCCAAGGGTCGCTATCATAGCAGCCCCGGGCCGGTCTGGCTAGTGCTGCGCGCGCATCGCTTGGCGCGCCCGCACCGCGCCGCCGATCCCGCCTGTTATTTCGGCATCACGACCGTATCGATCACGTGGACACGCCATTATCGGCCGCGATATCGGTCTTGATCACATGCGCCTTGTCGAGCATGACCTTGCCGCCCGCCGCAGTGACCGTCAGCTTACTGCCCTGAACCGACTTGACCGCTCCCGGCTTCACATCCGCCGCCATCACTTTGCCTGGTACAACGTGATAAGTGAGCGCCTTGGTCAGCGCGGCTTTGTCTTTCAACAGGGCATCGAGCTTGGCTTTCGGGATTTTCGCGAAGGCTTCGTCGGTCGGCGCGAGCACGGTGAACGGCCCCGGGCCCTTCAAGGTGTCGACCAGGCCCGCAGCCTGTACCGCCGCTACCAGCGTGTTGAAGGTGCCGGCCGACTTGGCGGTATCGACGATATCGGCTGCGTTCGCAGCGCCAAATGCCAGGGAGAATGCTGTTGCGATGAGTACTTTTTCATTGCGATTTCCTTTAGATAAATTGACCGCCGCAGGATGCGAAGGATTAAGAATGCACTCTGTTGCATCGATATTGAACCGGTATGCAGCCAATTTATCGTTAACACCTGGGCAAGTCTATTGTGTGCGCTTGCACGATTGAGTAGGGTCGGTTCAAAAGCGGTTCATCGACAGCCATGCTATGTGCCGCGACGCGAGCGGTCGGCGACGTCAATGCCGCGGCCGATCATCAAAAAGGGAAGGGGGGAAAGTGACGCGCAGAAATGCAAAACGCCACCCGAAGGCGGCATTTTTCAATTCTTGGTGGCCCGGGGCGGAATCGAACCACCGACACAAGGATTTTCAATCCTCTGCTCTACCGACTGAGCTACCAGGCCAAGAGGCATGATTATAGACACCCGATTCCCACTTTGCAAGGCCGACTGGCAACTTTATCGATAAAACCTTCGGCTGCCGCAAAAAACTGTCTGCTTGCCAGCCGCTATAATGCTCTGTATGACTAGTCCAAATTCTTCTTCCGCGCGTCATCAGAGCGCGGTGTGCATCGTTGGCAACGGCGCCATCGCCAAGACAACCGCCCTCGGGTTCGCCCAGGCCGGTCACAGCGTTACCGTGCTGGTCCCGCCATCGGCTTCAATCCCCCCCGCGGCCACGAGCGGCGAGCAGCCCTGGGATGTGCGCGTCTACGCGCTCAACCACACCGCGCACGGCTTGCTCTCTACGCTCAAGGTGTGGGGCGCGCTCGACATGGATCGGGTGGCGGCGGTCGACGTCATGGCCGTCAACGGCGACGGCGCCAAACCGGGCGAGATGGCCTTCGATGCCTTTGGCGCCCATGTCGGCGCACTGGCCTGGATCGTCGAAGACCGCAACCTGAACCAGGCGCTCGACGCTGCGCTGCGCTTCGCCGCCAACGTCACCATCGTACAGGGCCGCGCGGTCAGGCTGGCCAGCGACGCTGACGGCGCCACCGTGCATCTCGACGACGGCAGCGCCATCGCCAGCGCGCTGGTGGTCGGCGCCGACGGTGGCCAGTCGTGGGTGCGCGGCCAGTGCGACATCGGGGTCGACTACCGCGCCTACCTCCAGCGCGCCGTGGTAGCCAACTTCGCCTGCGAAAAACCGCACCACGGCGTGGCGCATCAATGGTTCACCGGCGAAGAGGGCATCGTGGCGCTGCTGCCGCTGCCGGGAAAACGTGTCTCGCTGGTCTGGTCCGCGCCCGATGCGCTGGCCGACACCATCATGAACGAAAGCATGGGCGAACTGGCCGTGCGCCTGGCGGTGCTGGCCGGCGACAAGCTGGGAGAACTCAAGCCCCTGCAACCGGAGGCGGTCAAGGACTTGCCGCTGGTGCTGATCCGCCCGCACGCCATCGTCGCGCCGCGCGTGGCGCTGGTGGGCGACGCCGCCCACGTGGTCCATCCGCTGGCCGGCCACGGCATGAACCTCGGCTTTGCCGACGTGTCGGCGCTGCTCAAGACCATCGCCGCGCGCGAGCCGCAACGCGCCATCGGCGACGAGCGCGTGCTGGCACGCTACGCCCGCGCGCGCAAGGAAGACATCCTGCTGATGCAGGTCGCCACGGACGGCCTGGCGCGTCTGTTCGGCACCAACCTGGAGCCGGTGCGCATCGCGCGTAACCTGGGAATGAATTTGCTGGACAAGTTGCCACTGCTGAAGCGTCGACTGATGTCGCACGCCATGGGCAAGTAGGCTGTTAAAGAAATCGGAGAAGCTATGACTAAAAGTAAACTCGCGCTGTTTGTGTTGGCCGCATTGACCGCCACTGTCGCCAACGCCGCCCCGGCTCCCGCCCCCGCCAAAGCGAGCCTGGAAGAGACCATCAGGAAGCGCATCGAGCCTCGCCTGGGCAAGGATATGAAGATCGATTCGATCAAAAAAACGCCTTACGGCGGCCTGTATGAGGTGCGCGCCAGTGGCGACATCATCTACACCGACGAAGCCGGCGAGTACCTGATCTTCGGCCAGGTGGTCGACGTCAAGACCCAGCGCAACCTGACCAAGGAGCGCGTCGACGAGATTAACATGATCAATTTTGCCGACCTGCCGTTCCAGCATGCGCTCAAGCTGGTCAAGGGCGACGGCAAGCGCACCATCGCCATCTTCGAAGACCCGAACTGCGGCTACTGCAAGCGCTTCCGCCAGACCACGCTCAAGGAAATCGACAACGTGACGGTGTACACCTTCATGTACAACATCCTGTCCGAGGATTCCTCGGCCAAGTCCAAGAACATCTGGTGCGCGCCGGACCGCAACAAGGCCTGGGATGACTGGATGATCGATAACAAGGCAGCGCCGGCCGCCGCCGCCAACTGCGCCAACCCGAACGACAAGGTATTTGAACTCGGTCGCAAACTGCGCATCGAGGGCACGCCGGCGATCTTCTTCGCCGACGGCAGCCGCATTCCGGGCGCGATCGATACCAAGGGCCTGGAAGCCAAATTCGCCACCCTGAACAAGACGGCCAAGCCGGCGGCCAAACCTGCCGCTCCAGCCGCCGCAGCCGCACCGGCGCCGGTCGCTGCAAAAAAGTAGCACATATAAAAACAGCAGTCCAAAGCGCAGTACCAAGACAAGGGAGCAGTACATGGTTACTTTGAATATCAACGGCCGCGATATGCAGGTCGACGCCGATCCGGCCACGCCCATCCTGTGGGCGCTGCGCGATAACCTGAACATGACGGGCACCAAATTCGGCTGCGGCGCGGCCCTGTGCGGCGCCTGCACGGTGCACCTGAACGGCGATGCGATCCGTTCGTGCATCACGCCCATTTCGGCTTGCGCCGGCCAGAAGATCACCACCATCGAAGCGATGGAGGGCGACGCGGTCGGCAAGGCCGTGCAGGATGCGTGGGTACGCCACGACGTGCCGCAATGCGGCTACTGCCAGAGTGGCCAGGTGATGAGCGCCACGGCCCTGCTGCGCACCAACAAGAAGCCGACCGATGCCGACATCGACGGCGCCATGAGCGGCAATATCTGCCGCTGCGGTACCTATCAACGAATCCGCGCGGCCATCAAGGATGCGGCGACCACGTTAGCCTGAGGAGAGCCGCATGCGTACCGAATGGATCAACCAGGCGGCGTTGACACGCCCGCCTGAAGGCGGCATGTCGCGCCGCAGTTTCATGAAAGCCGGCGCCGTCGCCACCAGTGGCCTGGTGCTGGGCTTCTTCATGCCCGGCGCGAACAAGTTCGCGCGCGCGGCGGATGCCGCCGTCAAGCCGGTGTACGCGCCCAACGCGTTCCTGCGCATCGCGCCGGATAACAGCGTCACCGTCATGGTCAACCGGCTCGAATTCGGCCAGGGCGTACACACCGCGCTGCCGATGCTGATCGCCGAAGAACTCGACGCCGACTGGTCGCAGATGCGCGGCGAACTGGCTCCCGCCGGCGACGTCTTCAAGGACCCGGCATTCGGCATGCAGATCACGGGCGGCTCGGGCACCATCGCCCACTCGTTCATGCAGTACCGCGAAATCGGCGCCAAGGCGCGCGCCATGCTGATCGCCGCCGCCGCCGGGCAGTGGAAGACCAGTCCCGCGCAGTTGAGCACCGCCAGCGGTTTCGTGCTGCACCCCGACGGACGCAAAGCCAGCTACGGCTCGCTGGCCGACGCCGCCATGAAGCAGCCGATGCCGGCAACCGTGGCGCTCAAGGACGCCAAGGATTTTCGCTTCATCGGCAAACCGGTCAAGCGCCTCGACGCTCTGGCCAAGTCGAGCGGCAAGCAGCAATTCGGCATCGACTTCACCCTGCCCGACGCCAAGGTGGCCGTGGTGGCGCACCCGCCCGTGTTCGGCGCCAAGGTCGCCAAGCTGGACGCCGCCAAGGCGCGCGCCGTCAAGGGCGTGATCGACGTGTTCGAAATCGCGCTTGACCGCGGCGGGCGTGGCGTAGCGGTCATCGCCGACGGCTACTGGCCGGCCAAGCAGGGCCGCGAGGCGCTGGTGATCGAGTGGGATACCAGCACGGTCGAGAAGGTCACGACAAGCAAGCAGATGGCCGAGTTCAAGGCGCTGTCCAAGAAAGCCGGCACCGTCGCCAAACAGGCCGATGTGAGCAAACTGGCCGGCGCGCCGAAGAAAATCTCGGCCGTCTACGAATTCCCGTACCTGGCGCACGCGCCGATGGAGCCGCTCAACTGCGTGGTCGACCTCAAGGCCGACAGCTGCACCGTGTGGGCCGGCACCCAGATGCAAACGGTCGACCATGCGGCAATCGCCGCCACGGCGGGCCTGAAGGCCGAACAGGTCACGCTTAACACCATGATGGCGGGCGGCGGTTTTGGCCGCCGCGCGGTGCCGTCGTCGGACTACCTGGTTGAAGCGGTCAACGTCGCCAAGGCCTACAAGGCGGCCGGCAAAAGCGGTCCGGTCAAAGTGATCTGGAGCCGCGAAGACGACATCAAGGGCGGCTACTACCGTCCGTCGCACGTGCACCGCGCCGATATTGGCCTCGATGCCAAGGGCAATATCCTCGCGTGGGATCACGCCATCGTCGGCCAGTCGATCATCAGCGGCACGCCGTTCGAGCCGTTCATGATCAAGAATGGCGTGGACCACACCATGGTCGAAGGCATGGGCGCGCCGTACGAGGTGCCGATGAAGCTCTCCGTGCACAACGTCAAGGCCAACGTGCCGGTGCTGTGGTGGCGCTCCGTGGGCTCGACCCACACCGCCTTTGTGATGGAAACCCTGGTTGACGAAGCCGCGCACGTGGCCAAGATGGACCCGGTGGCCTATCGCAAGAAGCTGATCGGCGAAAAGCATGTGCGGCACCTGGCCGCGCTCGACCTGGCCGTCGAGAAGTCCGGTTACGGCAAGCGCAAGCTGGCCAAGGGCCGCGCATGGGGTGTGGCGCTGCACGCGTCGTTCGGCTCCGTGGTCGCGTACGTGGTCGAGGCGTCCGTCGTCAAGGGCGTACCCAAGCTGCATAAAGTCACCGCCGGCATCCACTGCAACCAGGTCGTCAATCCCTTGACGATCGAAGCGCAGGTGCAGGGCGCGGTGCTGATGGCGCTCGGTACCACCTTGGCCGGCGCGGCCATCACCCTCAAGGATGGCGTGGTCGAACAGCAGAACTTCGGCGACTACACCGTGGCGCGCATGAGCGACATGCCGCAGGTCGATGTTTACACCGTGGTGTCGAGCGACGCGCCGACCGGCATGGGCGAACCTGGCCTGCCGCCGCTGGCGCCGGCGTTTGCCAATGCGCTGTTCACGCTGACGGGCAAGCGGCTGCGCAAGCTGCCGTTCGACCTGAAGGCCGCCTGAGCCCGCGCACGGCCATGACCCCTGTCGGCATCCTGCTGGCCGCCGGCAGGGGGCGTCGTTTCGATCCGACTGGCGCAGCGAGCAAGCTGCTCCAGCCTTTGCCTGGCGGCGAGTTGCTTGTCGCCGCCAGCGCCCGCGTTTTACTCTCCTCGGTAGATAAAGTGATCGCCGTCGTACGGCCTGACGACGGCGGCGTGGGCGACTGCCTGCGCGCGCTCGGCTGCATCGTCACCGTCTGCCCGGACGCCGACAGCGGCATGGCCGCCTCGCTGGTGCATGCAATCGGCCATGCGCCGCCGGATGCGCCATCGTGGCTGATCGCACTGGGCGACATGCCGTATGTACGCGCCGCTACCATGCTGGCGCTGCGCGCCGCGCTGGAGCAGGGCGCGCCGATCGCGGTTCCGGTGCATGCCGGCCAGCGCGGCAACCCGGTCGGCTTTGGCCGCGTGCACCGCGAGGCGCTGCTGGCGCTACGGGGCGACCAGGGCGCGCGCGCCATCCTCACGGCGCACCCGGTGAGTGTTGTTTCGGTCGACGATCCGGGCGTTGTTTCGGACATCGATACCGTCGCGGACCTGTTAAAAACCATTACACTCGCGTAAGGTGGACAGCTTGTGCTGGTCCATCTCCACGAACTACCCATTGAACATGAAAAAACCGACACCCAAGAAGCCGGCGGCTATCCAGTACGCCATTGTTCCTAAAGACCTGGGCGGACACCTGTTCGACGTCACCGTCACCGTGGCCGCACCATCGCCCGAAGGCCAGGTGTTTGCCCTGCCCGCGTGGATCCCGGGCAGCTACATGATCCGCGAATTTTCGCGCAATATCATCCAGATCCGCGCCGAATCGAACGGCAAGCCGGTCGCGCTGACAAAGCTCGACAAGCATTCCTGGCAAGCCGCCCCGGTGGCTGGCGCCTTGAGCGTGCAGTATGAAGTCTACGCCTGGGACCTGTCGGTGCGCGCCGCGCACCTGGACCAGACCCACGGCTTCTTCAACGGCACCAGCGTCTATTTGCGCGTGCTGGGGCAAGAGCAAACGCCGCACGAAGTCGACATCCAGCGCCCGCTCGACGCCGCCGCCAAAACCTGGCGCGTGGCCACCTCGCTGCCGGAACTGGGCGCGAAGCGCTACGGCTTCGGCACCTACGTAGCTAGCGACTACGATGAGCTGATCGACCACCCGGTCGAAATGGGCGACTTTGCGCTGGCCACCTTCAAGGCGCACGGCATCGCGCACGACATCGTCGTCTCGGGCCGCGTGCCCAACCTCGACATGGCGCGCCTGCAAGCCGACCTGAAAGCCATCTGCGAAACCCAGATCGCTTTTTTCGAGCCGCGCTCCCGGCGCGCGCCGATGGACCGCTACGTCTTCCTCACCTTGGCCGTGGGCGACGGCTACGGCGGGCTGGAACACCGCGCCTCGACCGCGCTGATTTGCACGCGCGCCGACCTGCCCAGCACCGTCGCGCCCAAGGTGGCCGACATCGGCGAGGGCTACCTCAAATTCCTCGGCCTGTGCAGCCACGAGTATTTTCATACCTGGAACGTCAAGCGCATCAAGCCGGCAGCGTTTGCGCCGTATGACCTGCAAAACGAAACCTACACCCCGCTGCTTTGGCTGTTCGAAGGCTTCACCAGCTACTACGATGACCTGATGCTGGTCCGCAGCGGCATCATTGGCGAAGCGGCCTACCTCAAGCTGCTCGGCAAAGCCGTCAGCGGCGTGCTGCGCGGGAGCGGGCGCACCAAGCAAAGCGTGGCCGATTCCAGCTTCGACGCCTGGGGCAAATACTACCGCCAGGACGAGAACGCGCCGAATGCCATCGTCAGCTACTACGGCAAGGGTTCGCTGATCGCACTCGCGTTCGACCTGACCATCCGCGCCAAGACCGAGGGCAAGAAGTCGCTTGACGACGTGATGCTGGCGCTGTGGCAGCGTTACGGGCGCGATTTTTATCCTAGCGTGGGCCGTGGCGTGACCGACGCCGAAGTCGAGGCGCTGTTCGACGAGATCAGCGGCCTGAAACTCAAGCCGCTGTTCGACAAATACGTGCGCGGCACGGCCGACCTGCCGCTGGCAAGGCTGTATGGGCCGTTCGGCGTCAAGCTGGAAGACGTACGCAAGAACGCCAAGCCGGCCTTCGACGTCGGTATCGGGCGCGATGGCGGCGACTGCAAACTGACGCAGGTGCACGAAGGCGGCGCCGCCCATCGCGCGGGCCTGTCGGCGGGCGACATTCTGGTGGCGGTGGAAGGCTTGCGGGTGGCGGGCAGCCCGGCCAACCTGGATGCGCTGCTGTCGCGCTACAAGGTGGGCGACACGGTCGGCGTGCACGCCTTCCGGCGCGACGAGCTGATGACGTTCTCCGTGCAGTTGCAGGGCGACCGCGTGCCGGATGTGAAACTGACGCTGGTCGACGAGCGCAAGAAAGTGGCGGGTCTGGCGCGTCCGAGCGCGCCGCGTTGATACGGGCGCCCGCCGCTCGCGCGGCGGGCAATGAGAAGGCCTGGTCAGCTGAACAGGCGCTGTAACTCCACACCCGGTTCCGGCGCGCGCATGAACGCTTCGCCGACCAGGAAGGCATGTACATTGGCGTCACGCATGCGCTTGACGTCGCCTGGCCCCATGATGCCCGATTCGGTGACCACCAGTTTCTCGGCCGGGATGCGCGGCAGCAGGTCGATGGTCGTTTGCAGCGATGTCTCGAAGGTGCGCAGGTTGCGGTTGTTGATGCCGACCAGCTTCGTATCGAGCTTGAGCGCGGCCGTCAGTTCGTCGCCGTCGTGAACCTCCACCAGCACGTCCATGCCCAGTTCGTGCGCGCAGGCTTCCAGTTCGGCCATCAGGCCGTGGTCCAGGGCCGACACGATCAGCAAAATCGCATCGGCGCCCATCGCGCGCGCTTCGTAGACCTGGTACATATCGATCATGAAGTCCTTGCGGATCACCGGAATCTCGCAGGCGGCGCGCGCCTGTTTCAGGTACTCGACCTGGCCCTGGAAGAACTGCACGTCGGTCAGCACCGACAGGCACGCCGCGCCGTGGCGCGCGTAGCTCTCGGCGATGTTCGCGGGACGGAAGTCGGCGCGCAGCACGCCTTTTGAGGGTGAGGCTTTTTTGACTTCGGCGATCACGCCCGCGTGGCCGGCTGCAATGTGCTTGCGCAGGCTTGCTTCGAAGCCGCGCAGGCCGCTGCGCAAGGTGGCATCGGTTTCGACGTCGCGGCGCAGGCTGGCCAGGTCGCGGTGTTTTTTGGCGGCGGCGACTTCGTCAGCCTTGACCGCCAGGATTTTGTTGAGGATATCGGACATGGAGAGGCCTTAGTTTGGTTTGGAGAGCGCGAGCTTGATGCCGAGCCAGATGAACAGGCCACCGGTGACGCGGTTAAGCCACAGCGACACGCTCGGGTTGATCTTGATGCGCGCACTGGCCTGCGCCGTGAACAAGGCGAGCGAGGTACACCACAGCATGCCGTTCAGGTTGAAGATGCAGCCGAGGATGACAAAGGCCAGCGCCTTGCCGGGCGCGTCGGGCGAGATAAACTGCGGCACGAAGGCGAGGAAGAAGACAGCTACCTTGGGATTCAGCACATTCGTCAGGAAGCCCTGGGCGAAGATTTTCGCGTAGGGCAGGGGTGCCACGGTGATCGGTGCAGCCGGGTCGCGCCGTTTGCTGCGCAGCAGGCCGATCGCCATGTAGATGATGTACGCCGCGCCGATGTACTTGACGACCATGAAGGCGGTTGCCGACGTGGCGAGGATGGCGGACAGGCCGAGTGCCGCAGCGAGAATATGGATCATGGTGCCGGCGCCGATGCCCAGTGTGGCGGCCACGCCGGCGCGCCAGCCCTGGGTGGCGCTGCGCGTCATGATCAGCAGCGAGTCGGGGCCGGGCATGATGTTGAGCAGCAGGCCGGAGAGGATGAACAGGGGGAGGTCGTGGATGCCGAACATGGGGATGATGTCCTTTTTTATGCGCCGTCGTCCCCGCGCAGGCGGGGACCCAAGTTCGCCGCGCCGCCAGCGGGTGTGGAGCAGACTTGGGTTCCCGCCTTCGCGGGAACGACGGAGCGGCAGCTATGCGGCCAGCTGCTGCGTCACCTGAACGAACTGGTCAACCTTGGCCCGCGCGGCGCCCGATTCGATCGCCTCGCGGGCCTTTTTCAGGCCATCTTCAATCGAACTGGCTACGCCAGCCGCATACAAGGCCGTCCCCGCATTGAGCGCCACGATATCGTAGGCCGCACCCGGCTCGCCGTTGAGCGCTTCCATCATCTTGATCTTCGACTCTTCCGCGTTCGCCACCTTCAGGTTGCGGCTGGCGATCATCGGCAGGCCGAAGTCTTCGGGATGAATCTCGTATTCGCGGATTTCGCCGTTGACCAGTTCACCGACCATGGTGGCCGCGCCCAGCGAGACTTCATCCATATTGTCGCGCCCATACACCACCACCGCATGCTGTGCGCCGAGGCGCTGCAACACGCGCACCTGGATGCCCACCAGATCCTGGTGGAACACGCCCATCAGGATATTCGGCGCGCCGGCCGGATTGGTCAGCGGCCCGAGGATATTGAAAATGGTGCGCACGCCCAGTTCGCGCCGCACCGGCGCCGCGTGCTTCATGGCGGCATGGTGGTTCGGTGCGAACATGAAGCCGATGCCGGTCTGCGCGATCGACTGCGCGATCTGCTCGGGCGAGAGGTTGATGTTCGCGCCCAGCGACTCGATCACGTCGGCGCTGCCGGACGACGATGACACGCTGCGCCCGCCGTGCTTGGCCACGCGCGCGCCGGCGGCGGCGGCCACGAACATCGCCGTGGTCGAAATATTGAAGGTGTGGGCGCCGTCGCCACCGGTGCCGACGATGTCGAGCAGGTGGGTGGTGTCGGCCATCGGCACTTTTGTCGAGAACTCGCGCATCACTTGCGCGGCGGCGGCGATTTCGCCAATGGTTTCCTTTTTCACGCGCAGGCCGAGCGTGAGCGCGGCAATCATGGTCGGCGACATTTCGCCTGACATGATCTGGCGGAACAGGTGCAGCATCTCGTCGTGGAAAATTTCGCGGTGTTCGATGCAGCGCAGCAGTGCTTCTTGTGGGGTGATCGGCATGACAGCTCCTTGATCCGGGCAGGCGTTAGCGTTCGAGAAAATTCTTCAGCAGGGCATGGCCATGCTCGGACAGGATCGATTCGGGGTGGAACTGCACACCCTCGATATCGAATTGCCTGTGCCGCACGCCCATGATCTCGCCGTCGTCGGTCCATGCCGTCACTTCCAGGCAGGCCGGGAGCGACGCGCGCTCGATCGCCAGCGAGTGGTAGCGGATGACCGTAAACGGACTCGGAAGATTCTTGAACACGCCCACGCCGGTGTGCGCGATCACTGAAGTTTTGCCATGCATGACCTGCTTGGCGCGAATGACCTTGCCGCCGAACGCGGCGCCGATGGCCTGGTGGCCGAGGCACACGCCGAGAATCGGCAGCTTGCCCTTGAACTGCTCCAGGATGGAGATCGAGATCCCGGCTTCGGCCGGGGTCTTGGGACCGGGCGAGATGCAGATGCGGTCCGGCTGCATCGCGCTGATCTCGTCGATCGTGATTTCGTCGTTGCGCACGGTACGCACGTCTTCGCCCAACTCACCGAAATACTGCACCAGGTTGTAGGTGAACGAGTCGTAGTTATCGATCATCAGCAGCATCTCAGATCTCCCCATCCAGGCCGTCTTGCACTTGCTCGGCTGCGCGCAGGACCGCGCGCGCCTTGTTTTCGGTTTCCTGCCATTCCATTTCTGGAATCGAATCGGCCACAATGCCCGCGGCGGCCTGCACGTACAGCATGCCGTCCTTGATGACGCCGGTGCGGATCGCGATCGCCACATCCATCTCGCCGCCAAACGATAGGTAACCGCAGGCGCCGCCGTAGATGCCGCGCTTGGTCGGTTCGAGTTCGTCGATCACTTCCATGGCGCGCACTTTCGGCGCGCCAGTCAGGGTGCCGGCCGGGAAGGTCGCGCGCAGCACGTCCAGGTTGGACATGCCGTCCTTGAGCGTGCCTTCGACGTTCGAGACGATGTGCTGCACATGCGAGTATTTTTCGACGACCATGCGTTCTGTGACCTTGACGCTGCCGGTCTCGGAGATGCGCCCCAGGTCATTGCGCGCCAGGTCGATCAGCATGACGTGTTCGGCAATCTCTTTCGGGTCGGCCAGCAGCTCTTTCGACAATTCGGCGTCGCGCTCCGGCGTGGCGCCGCGTGGACGGGTGCCGGCGATCGGGCGCAGGGTGACTTTTTTGGTGCCGTCGGACGCAGTCTCGTTGCGCACCAAAATCTCGGGCGAGGCGCCGACGATCTGCATGTCGCCGAAGTTATAGAAGTACATGTACGGCGATGGATTCAAGGAACGCAGGGCGCGGTACAGGGTCAGTGGATTGTCCACGTACGGCTTGCGGATGCGCTGGCCGATCTGCACCTGCATCAGGTCTCCCGCCATCACGTATTCGTGGGCGCGCGCGACCGCCTTGAGGTAATCCTCTTTGCTGAAGTCGCGCACCGCCTCGGTACGCACCGAGCTCGATGTGACCGGCGCGTCGACGCCACGGCGCAGCATCATGCGCAGGTCTTTCAGGCGCTGGCGGGCTTTGGAATAGGCTTCCGGTTGCGCGGTGTCGGCGTACACGATCAGATACAGCTTGCCGGACAGGTTGTCGATGACCGCCAGTTCCTCGGTCACCATCAGTTGGATGTCGGGCAGGCCCAGGTCGTCCTTCGGCTGGGTGTCGGCCAGCTTGCGCTCGATGTGGCGCACGGTGTCGTAGCCGAAGTAGCCGGCCAGGCCACCGCAAAAGCGCGGCAGGCCCGGACGCAGCGCCACTTTGAAGCGCGCCTGGTACTGTTCGATGAAGTCGAGCGGATTGCCGTCGTGGGTTTCGATCACGCTGCCGTTCTTGACGATCTCGGTGCGCGCGCCAAAGGTGCGCAGCACCGTCGTGGCGGGCAGGCCGATGAAGGAATAGCGGCCAAAACGCTCGCCGCCGACCACCGATTCGAGCAGGAAGGTGTTCTTTCCGGCGTTCTGGGTCTGGGCCAGCTTGAGGTAGAGCGTGAGGGGCGTTTCGAGATCGGCGAAGGCTTCCGAAATCAATGGAATGCGGTTGAAGCCTTCGTTGGCCAGCGATTTGAATTCGAGTTCGGTCATGCTTTTCTCCATGCCGCCATGGCGTGTTTGCGGGCGGTGGGTTTCAAAAAACCTGCCGGCGCAAAAAGGCGGCCGACAGCAATCAATACGGGGTCACTTAGCCCAGGATTGCCAGCGTCGCCAAAGCCAGGCCTCAATCGAGCCGGTTTGGGTGACATTGTGTTTTTTGATGAAAAACATATGTGGTGGAGGTTTTAGTTTGCGTTGTTGTTGTGCGAACGAATCCGCGTTGCAGCATCTACAAGTGAGATAACTATACCATCGGAATCGGTTTCGTGTATAGCCCGCCCGTGGTTGTAACCATACGGTACCGTCAGCACAAAGCAGCCGGCCGCGCGCGCCGCCTCGGCGTCGTTGGAAGAGTCGCCGATGGCCACCACTTGCGAGGGCGCCAGGTCGAAGTCGGCGCAGACCTGCAGCAGCGGCATCGGGTCGGGCTTTTTGCGCGGCAGCGAGTCGCCCCCGTAGACCACCTCGAAATACGGCGCTAGGCCCTTTTGCGCCAGCAGCGGGGTGGCGAAGGCAATCGGCTTGTTGGTCACGCAGGCCAGGCGCAGGCCGTCGGCTTTCATCGCTTCCAGGCCGTCGATCACACCGTCATATAGCGCGCTATGGTCGCCGTTAATGGCCAGGTAGTGGCTTTGGTAGGAGGCCATGGCGTCGGCGAAGCGCTGTTCGACGCCGGCGGCGTCGTTGTCCAGCGCGAGGACGCTGCGGATCAGGTTTTCGGAGCCTTTGCCGATCATCAGCGCGATTTGCTGCTGCGTGATCGGCGCGTAGCCGAATTGCCCGCGCATGGCGTTGATGGCCACGTGGAAGTCGGGCAGGGTGTCGAGCATGGTGCCATCGAGATCGATGATGACGGCGCGTATGGGGCTGTGCCCGGAATTGAGAGAGTTGGTCAACATGGGATAGGGTCGGTTAGGGGCGTCGATCGGATGGCACAGCGCAGACGCACGGGCGCATTCGTCGATCCGCGATCGGGCACTCTGTTGATGCGGGGCAGCTGGCCGCTTCGCCATGCGGCATGGCTGCCATCACAAGGCGACGGGACGTTTATTGAGCCGCCGGGGTTTCGGGTGCAGCTGGTTGACCGGATTGGTCGGGGGCCTTGTTTGTCCGGACGATTGTCGCGAGCGTCGATCCGCCAGCCTGTTCGCAATTGGGGGCGGCACCGGTCCACTTGATCGACTGGCCGCGCACCACGGGACGTACCAGGCGCCATGGGAAAAAGCCAAAGCGCTGCGAGCCGGCATAGTTAATAATGGCGTCGCCACCTTCCGCTCTGGCGCGTTGGGACAATTCCCCAAGGAGCTCCGCAACGCCGCCATACGTCCCCTTAGCCACTTTGACTTTCCTTAGCACCGTGTAGGTGAACTCGGCTGGCGGGACGCCAGCGAAAAAGCAGAAATTGTTCGGATCGGACTGTGGCGCCGCCTCTTCCGCCGCAGAGGCGGTATTGAGGAAGGCAAGCGAAAGGAGGCAGCAAAGCGAAATTTTATTCATGTTGAGGTGTGGCTTTCGTTAAATTTTAGTGCAAATTGGCAATATTTCGGTGCAGGGAGCGAGTATGAGCTGAAATTGGCAATTCATCAATACGGCGTGTTATCGTTCTGCGCCACGTTGCGCATCTGGTTGACGTGGAATGGGCGCAATGAGCTTGGGAGGATGTTCGCGGATCTGGCATCGTGGCGCCTCCTGTGACCGGTTTGATACAACCGGCGGAACCTCGCGCCACGCAGTGGCGCCAGACCTCGACAAGAGTAGCGATGGGCGCAGATATTCATTTCTTATCTCTGCGTCCCATTTTCACGATGCAGCTGGTTGACGCTGTCCGAGTTCAGGCTCGTGGTGGCAGGCGCAGGCCACGTGGAACGGGGTTTGTCGCTGGAGTGCCGCCCGACCATCGGCATGATCGCCAACATCGAAGAGCGTGGGTACTTTTGCCGCATGATTTTCTGGTTCGACTTCAGGGCCTCGAAAAACCTGGTGCGCGGCGTCTGCCTTTGCATCCGCGCCGCCGGTGATGCTTGCCAGCGTATTTGCCACAACCCTTTCAGAAAGCACTATTGATACCTCAAATTGCGGCGAGCCGCGTCCGGTTCATGTCGCGTCGTGTCGTCGCCGTGCTTCGCATCGGCCTGTTGTTGATATTGCTCGCGCTCGTCGTGTGGGGCTGGTCCCTGCCCAGGGAGGTGCAGTTCGGTTCGGAAGTGACTGCCCGTCGCGCCTTTACTGTTGAGGAGGCGCGCACGACAGGAGCCATCCAGGGCAAGGTCGTCGATCTGGAAACTGGCTTGCCGCTTCAGGGTGTGCTGGTCTCTGCCGACCACGACAGCCCCACGTCGGACTACGTTTCTGACCGGACGGGAGCGTCGGGCGAGTTTGGACTGGCGCTGCTGGTGCCGGGTGTTGTGACGGTCGACATCGGTCGGACCGAACTGCTGGTGCAACGGCGAGATGTTGCCGTCGAGGCCGGCAAGACCACGCGGTTGATCGTCAAGCTAGCCAAAGCGCCACCGCCGTGCTGCCAACTGGCAGGCAAGTGGAGGGTAGAGTTGACGATTGATCCGGGCACGCCCTCGACTGTATCCGCAAGCACTATCAGCGGGACGGTTCGGTTCAGGTCGGGCTTGTGGGCGCGTGTGACGGCGCCATCCGATCCGGATAAGGCCCTGTACCCGGAGTACGGCAGCTTTCATATCGATTGGCGGCCCTTCCTGGGTTATTGGGCAACAGAGGTGGCCAAAGATGTATACGCTCCGGACAATGGCTGGATGGCGGCATATATGTTCAATGACGCGGCTGGCACCGTCCTGAGCGAGGACCGCGTTGAGATGATCTTCCAGGGAGGGCTTTCCCATCACCGGATCTCGCTGAGCGGCACTATCGACAAGGACGGCATCCTGCGCGGCAGCTGGTGCAATATGGGTTTTACCTGTTCCAGCACAGGCAATTTCGTGATGACGAGAATGTAAGCATCCCCGCACGCTAACCGATTGATAAGGACCAGGATGGGCGCAGATATTCATTTGGTGGTGGAGGCATCGGATACCGAACAATTCGTCGCTCCGCAGGCGATCGCATTTTTTGAGTGGCCGAGACGTTCGTCCCTCTTCAATGCGATGAACAACCGGCATAAGCGCGACGGCCTCGTTGCTGCACGTGGATTTCCCGAGCCGGCATCGGGAATGGCGAATTTTCACTATGGGCTGCATGTCATCGACGATGACGATATGGACAGTGCGCTGGCAATGCCATCGATTGCACGATCGGAGGCGGACGAGGCGCTGCGGGCGGGAGAAAGTCATCCGCTCGTCTACCGGCCGGACTTTATCTCGGCACCGCACTACTCGCGTTGCAGCTGGCTCACGCTGGCCGAGTTCCGGCGTGCGGTCGCAGCCACCGATGACGGCGAGCTGCATATGACGCTCGAGTGCCGCTTGACGATCGACCTGATGGTGAACATCGAAGCGCGCGGCTACTTTTGCCGCATGATTTTCTGGTTCGACCTGTGAGTCCGGTGGCGCTCGTTCAATCGGTCAGGTACGCAGAGGCGGTGTCGGCAAGCCGGTGCGCTTTTTGAATCACCTGGCGGATGGTTTTCTGCTCACGCCGATCGAGCCGGTGCCTGCCCACATGGTGGCTGCTGCCGCCCGGGTCCATGTGGCCATTGAAAAGTCCGAATAGCTCGCCATCGACGTCTTCGACGATCAGTTCCATGAACGATTGGTCGGCGTTGCCCATGACGAAGATGAGCCCATCGATCGCTGCGGTGCCGCACCAGTGCACCTCGTCCCAGACCAGCAAGGTGTCGCGCTGCGTGCCCACCTTGACCAGGCCCCAGCTCTTTGCTTCCTCATGAAGTCCATGAAGCACGGGCAGAAGCGGCTCGCAGGAGACGATGTCGACATGGTGCCGATAGACGTTTGAAAAACCATTGCGCTGTTCGAGGCTGGTGGCGAGGTCGATCACCTTCGCACTCACCAGATAGCTGTGTGCGATCTCGGACGGTTGGTCGACCCATCCGTTCAATTCGGTATGCGGAGGCTGCCAAAGAAGCGTTTCAACCGCACCAACGCACAGCGCGGTATCGGGTGCGAATCCGACTGCCGCGCGTTGTCCGACCCGGGGCAGGATAGCCGCCATGCCAATAGTGGCCGCCTCATCGAGGGCGGGATCGCGGAACCAATAATCGGGGCGGTGAATTTCCAATGGATGAAGTGACAGCGTGGCATTAGTTGGATTGAATTTGATATGCCTGCATGAAGTCGATCAGTTCCACCGATCCCCTGGCCGCTTGTTCGCTGGTGATGCGATATTCCCGCATCAAGCCGGTGGCCAGTGCGGCCTGGCTTCTACTCCGGGCCAGAGAGATCAATTCGGGACATGAAACGACAACGCCGCCAAGCACCAGCGGGTGCCCGTTGTTCGAGATGCGCTCGCGCTTGATCGTCCTGATCGTTATCGGGTTAACCCCGCTGGCGATCAGCGCATCGGCGTCGGTGCTGTATACGATCCAGCGCACGGCCTGGCTTCGCTCCAGAAGCAGCTGCATGGGGAGCACCTGCGCCAACACCCGGCCGACGTTGTCGGCCCCGGATAAATCGACGATCAAGTCAACGTGGCCGGGCAGGGCGCGCACACGCGTTTCGACCTCGTTCGCGTCATCGACGCCAACGTGCGGCGCGAGACGAAGCCGGATCGGCGTTTCGGCGTATACCGTGACAGGGGGCTGCAGATCGAAGTAGCTGCGCATATTCTCAAGCCCGGCCTCCGCAACGCCACTGCAACGCTCGACCGGAAAACAGTCGAGCGCAGCGCGGATCATCGCCTGCGGCGCCCCCTTGCACCTGGGGCTCCACAGCGTAAATGTTCGCGGCGTTGCCTCTGTCGAATCGAATGTGCCTTCAATGCCGATGCCATCGAGCCCGGATTTGCTCCAGCGCTTGTCCCATCCGGTCAGCATGCCCAGGCAGCAATCGAAGAGTGTCGCCATGCGTTCCGATTCCACCGGCAGCGCAAACGCCAGGCCCGGAAAGAGTCCTGTGGGACCGGATTCGAATGTCGCCACGCCCGTGACGTCGCCCTCGACGCGAATCGCGCCGGGGCGGTGGAACGAGGGCGCAAATCCGAGGCAAAGTTCAAAATAGGGCATGGCGTCCATTTTACCTGCCAGCCTTGGTCAGTTCAACGCGCATGGCCGGGTGTAAATATGGAAGTTGACGTTGAAACAATGCAACAGTAAAATGGAATGATAGTTATTCTCATTCGTAATCGTGCTCACTTTTTTCGCTCTCCTGGTGTCGATGCAATGCCTGCACCAGCGACTCGCGCGTGGGCCCCGCTTGCGCGCGGTCTTCATCGCAGCGGGCCTGGCGGGCATGGCGGTCGCCGCCGCTTCCAGCGTGCTGGCGCACGGCGTTGAACGCGGCGTTGCGGCCTGGCTCGTGAGCCTGCTGGCCGCCGGCCTGTTGACGCCATTCCTGGCAGCCGGACTGCGCGCGCAGTGGCGGACGGCGCAATCATCGCGTGTACGGCTTGCCAATGGGGCGCGGCGGCCGGTCGCGGCGCCGCCCAAGTGACAGGACGTTTCCTGGTCTCGTTCCTGGGCGGACTTGTGCTCGCGTGCGGCATCGGCCTGGCATGGGCGCTGCATTTTCCGTCCACGCGCACCAACAATATCTTCTTCGGCGGCATACTGATTCCGCTTTCCTGGGTCGCGGCCATGCTGTGGCTCTGGTTCAGCAGCTGGAAGCAGCTGTGGCGGCGCCTGCTCGCGGGCGCCTTGATCCTGTACGCGGCCGTCCTCGTGGGTTATCGCTTTGGATGATCACCCGCAAGCGGCCAGCCCCAAGGCCTGGTATCTCCTGCATTCCTGGGCCGGGATTATCCTCGCGCTGATGGTGTATGTGGTCTGCGCATCGGGTTCGGTGGCCTTGTTCGTGCACGAGCTTGTGCTGTGGCAGTACCCGGAACTGCAGCGCATCGGCGCGCCGCCCAACGGCGAGCCGAATGTCAAGGCAGCATTGGCGCAGGCTACGCGGCGCGGTCTGGCCGGCGACAGCGCCAGCTTTCAACTGCCGCATCATACAAATGGGCTCATTTTGCGGCTGACGGACGATTCGGACCGGATGGCGATCTTCGATCCCGCCTCGGGCGCACTCGTCGCCATCAAGCCGCAAGGCTTTGGCCACATGTTGCGGCGCTTGCATTCCGATCTGCTGCTGCCTTTCCCGATCGGTGCCTATGCGACCGGTTTGCTGGGTATCGCGCTGCTGTTCCTGGTACTGACCGGTGTGATGACCCACCGCCGCTTGTTTCGCGAGGTGTTTACCTTGCGCACGGGACGCGGCTGGCGCCTGAGCTGGTCGGACACGCATAAAGTGGCCGGCACCTGGGGCATGGTGTTCCTGGGGATGATGGGTTTTACCGGCAGTATCCTGGGGCTGGCGGGTTTGCTGTTGCTGCAGACGGCGCTTGTCGTCCATCGCGGCGATGCCGGCAAGGCGTATGCCGAGTTGACCGGCAGCGCCGGCCAACCGGGCACGCTCAGGGCGGCGCCCGGCCGCTCCGGCCCCATGCTCGCGCCCGACATTGCAGGCGAGCCGTTCGTGCCGCGCTTCATCACATTTTCCCAGCGCGGCGATGCGAAGGCCACGGTGACGGTTGACGGCGAGCGTCCCGATTACCTGAGCGCTACCGACCGCAAGATATTCGACGCCCAAGGCCAACTGGTCGCGCTGCCGCGCGGCGTGCACCAGGGCGCCGGATGGCGGACGTACTCCGCCATGCTGCCGCTGCATTTTGGCGATTTCGGCGGGGCCGGACTGAAGTTCGTGTATCTGATACTCGGACTGGCCGCCTGCATGCTGCCGGTGTCCGGCATCGTGCTATGGCTGGACCGGCAGCGGCACGCCGGCACGCTGGCGCGTTCGCACCGGCTGATGCACGGGCTGTGCGCAGGGGTGACGCTCGGCTTTCCCATTGCGTTCGCCAGCCTGTTCCTGGCCGATCGGCTGGCACCGGGCGCGATGGCGGTGCAGGGCGCGCCTGCCATCGTGTTCATCGCAACATGGGCCCTGTGCGCGGCCTGGGCGCTCTGGCGCGGTGCGCAGCCGGGCGCCGTGCGCGGCCTGCTTGGCCTGGCCGGCGTGCTGTTCGTGCTCGTGGCGCCGCTCAATGCGCTCACGACCCGGGACACGCTGCTCTTTGCGCTCCCCGGTCCCTTCGACACCAGCCACATGGTCGACGGCGTCATGCTGGCGCTGGGCGCGGGCTTGCTGCTCGCGAGCCGGCGGCTCAAGGCGGCTGAACGGGGCTGACGAGGCACATCACATCGCTGGCAATGATGCATCCGCGCCGCCTGGCGCGTGCGGCACGGCGCCAGTCACACAAACAACAAACCGCACAAACAAACCGCAAAAACAAACCGGAGTAAACGTATGAAGCTGTTCCACATTGAAAAAAACAAGATGGCCATCGCGGTCGCGGCGGCCCTGTGGCTGATGGCGGCGGGAAGCGCGGCCGCCGCCGACCCGGAACCGGCGCTCGAGACGGTCATCGTCAAGGGCAGCAAAATCGACCGCCCGCTCGATGACACGCTCGCCAGCGTGGCGGTGGTGACCGCGCGCGATATCCTTGAGCATGCGGATACCTCGCTGAGCGACATCATCGGGCGGCTGCCGGGCCTCAATACCCAGTCCGGCAATGAAACCTGGGGCATTCGCGGGGTACCGGTGGCGGGCTTCGACGAGCAGGGGCCGGCCACCAGCAACGGCGCCGTCTCGGTGTATGTGGACGACGCCTTGCAGCCGCATCGCATGCTGACCCTGAGCCCGATGCCGCTGTGGGATGTGGAGCAGGTCGAGATTTTCCGCGGCTCGCAATCGACCATGCAAGGGCGCAATGCACTGGCCGGCGCCATCGTGTTCCAGACCAGGAACCCGACCTATGCGCCATCGCTGTCGGCCCGGCTTAACGGCGGCAACGATGGTCAGCGCGGCGCCTCGGTGGCCGGCGGCGGCGCGCTTGTCGAGGGCAAGGTGGCGGCGCGCTTCGCGGCCGATGTGCAGCGTGGCGATGGCTACATTCGCAATGCAACCCTGGGCACGGACGCCAACCCGCAGCGTAGCACCAGCCTGCGCGCCAAGGTCCTGGTGGAGCCGGTCGACGGACTCGATGTGCTGTTCACCCTGGCGCACACGCGCAACCGGCGCGGCATTCAGGCCGTGAACGCAGGTCCGCAATACTACACGGTGAGCTATAACACCGGGGAATTCGACCAGATGGACCAGGATACGGCGACCTTGCGCGCCGACTATGCAATCACGCCGGCCATGACCTTGACCAGCATCACCTCATCTTCGCGCGGCACCTACGATGCGCTGCTCGACTTCGACCAGCGCGCCGACCGCACCCAGTCAGTCATGCGCGTCCACAAGAACAGGCTGTTCAATCAGGAAGTGCGCGTCGCCTACAAGGTTCCCGGCCTGCAGGCGCAGGCTGGCGTCTACTACGGCACCGTCAGGAACGAACTGGACGACCGGCTCGATTACAGCGGCGTTATCGTCGGCAGTGTGACGGGAACGACCCGCATCGCCAGCCGCAGCGTGTTCGGTGAAGCGACGCTGGACCTGACGCCGCAATGGCAACTGGTCGGCGGCCTGCGCTACGAGCGTGAGCGCAACAACACGCAGCTCGAAGACGAACTGGCGAGCGATCCTTCGGTCAGGCAGGTCACGACCTTCAGCGCCTTGTTGCCGAAAGTGGGACTGCACTACCGCCTGGCGCCAGAGCAGCTGCTCGGCGCTTTCGTGCAGCGCGGCTACCGCAGCGGCGGCGTCAACGTGCGGGTCGGCACCAATCACCAGCCATACGATCCCGAGTACACGAATACCTTTGAAGTTTCGCACCGCGCGGCCTGGCTGGACAAGAAGCTGCGCACCACGGCCAACGTCTACTACACCGACTGGAAAGATCAGCAAGTGGCGCGGCTCGATGCCAACGAAGAGCTACAAGTGGGCAACGCAGGGCATAGCCGGATGAGAGGACTGGAACTTGGCGCCGAGTTTGCCCTGAACCGCGCGCTTCAGATTCAGGCTGGTGCCTCGTACAGCGATACCCGCTACCTTGATTTCGTCTCCAACGGCGAGAACCTGAGCGGCCGCGCGTTCATCGGGGCGCCGCGCCGCAAGCTGAGCGTCGGGCTGGTGTATCGCGCCAATGACCGGCTCACGGCCAGCGCCGACGCGATCTACCAGGATGGCAGCGCATCGGCCTACCTGACCGATACCAGCGGCAAAGTGAGCCAGGTTCGTCGCAGCGACGACGCCACCCTGATCAATGCCAACCTCGCCTACCGGATCGGCAAGGCGACCGTCACCGCCTATGTGAAAAACCTGGCGGACCGTCAGTACATCGCTAACAACCAGTCGGGCAGGGTGCTCGATGTGTCCGCCCCGCGCAGCGTGGGCCTGGCGGTGCGTTACGACATGTAGGGATGATGCCGCCGGTGTGTTGGCGCTGATAGGTTTTCATGAAGTCGATCAGTTCCACTGATGCCCTGGCCGCCTGTTCGCGCGTGAGGCGGTATTCCGCCATCAAGCCGGTAGCGAGTGCGGCTTGACTTGCGCTGCGGGCCAGGGAGATCAATTCAGGACATGAAACGACAACGCCGCCAAGCACCAGCGGGTGCCCGTTGTTCGAGAGGCGCGCGCTTGATCGTCTTGATCGTTAACGGGTATGACGGCGCGGATCGGGGCGTGGGTTGGCAGAGTTGGTAAACATTGAATCGGCGCGGTGAGGTTGGGATGATTCTACCGGAGGGTTCATGCAGTCAGGTATGCAGGGAGCGTGTCGACAAGCCGGTGCGCTTTTCGAATCACCTGCCGGATGGTCTTCTGCTCCCGTTGATCGAGCCTGCGCCTTCCCGGATCAAGTCCGTGCAGCGTGAACAGGAATGGCTCGCAGGTCAACATGTCGAGGTGATGTCGATACTGTCGGGGGCAAGAGAGGTCCGATCTGGCGGCGCAGGAGGCTGCGGGTTTTTTAGCTAGCCGTGATCCGTTCAATTCCCGTCCGCTTGATTTTTCCGGCCTGGTAGAGATCATATTGGAGCTGCATTCCCGCCCAAAACTCCGGGCTTGTTCCAAAGGCCGTGCCGAGACGATACGCCATATCTGGCGACACCCCTGCGGCGCCCGTAACGACACGCTGAAGCGTGACACGACTTACTCCAAGACGGGTGGCGGCTTCCGTTACCGTCATGCCCCCCAAGTACTCCCGAAGTACTTCCCCAGGATGGGGCGGATTGTGCATGCGAGTCATATGATCCCTCGTCAATTCAGTGATAGTGTCGGTAGTCAACGAGGATCGCATCGTTCCCATCGAATGCGAAAATCAGCCGCCAATTGCCGTTGACGGTGACTGCCCAGTGTCCCTTCAAATCGCCCTTCAACGGATGAAGCCATCCCATGATGGCGCTGATAAGTCTTCCGGACGAATTGCCTGGTCAAGGGCGCCTAACTGGAGACGCAATTTCGCTGCATGCGCTGCTTGAATTCCAGCCTTGCTACCCGTCTCGAAAAACCGTTGCAGTCCTTTGTGTCTGAACGTTCTTATCATGGCATCCTTTGTATCGGGTATCGCTACGCGATACAAGAAGGCTGTTGATTGACGCTGCGTTCGCATCGCTTGTGCTGTCACCGGCCAGCGGCAGGCCCAAGCTTGGTTTGCCGGTTGGCATGTGTATCTGAACCGGGTTTGTCCAAACCGGTCGGAGTTCACGTTGGCGCGATTCAGAATACATCGTTACTGAATCTCTTTGATCTAAACGCGCAGGTATCTATGATGCGGATCAATTCCGTCGCCGGCTTATTCACTCGCGCTTGATTGTCTTGATCGTTATCGGGACCGCACCGACGCCGTCGATCAGCGCATCGGCGTCGGTGCGGTCCCCGATCTTACTTGCCGACCTTGGCCAGCTCCACGCGCATGGCGTCGATCACGGCCTTGTAGTCCGGCTGGCCGAAAATCGCCGAGCCTGCCACGAACGTGTCCGCACCGGCAGCGGCGGCGGCGGCGATATTGTCGATCTTGATGCCGCCGTCGACTTCCAGCAAAATATCGCGGCCCGAATCGTCGATCATGCGGCGCGCCAGCGCGATTTTCTTCAGCGCTTCCGGAATGAAGGATTGACCGCCAAAGCCCGGATTGACCGACATGATCAGGATCATGTCGATCTTGTCCATCACGTGGTCGAGGAAGTGCAGCGGCGTGCCCGGATTGAAGACCAGGCCGGCCTTGCAGCCGTTATCGCGAATCAGCTGGAGCGAGCGGTCGATATGCTCGGACGCTTCCGGGTGAAAGGTGATGATGTTCGCACCAGCCTTGGCAAAGTCTGGAATCAGGCGGTCGACCGGCTTGACCATCAGGTGCACGTCGATCGGCACCTGCACGTGCGGGCGGATCGCCTGGCACACCAGCGGGCCGATGGTCAGGTTGGGAACATAATGGTTGTCCATGACGTCGAAGTGGATGATATCGGCACCCGAGGCGACGACATTGCGGACTTCTTCGCCAAGGCGGGCGAAATCGGCGGACAAAATGCTGGGAGCGATGCGGAAAGTGGTCATGGCGGCGGCTGGCAAAAAGCTTGCGGTTAATGAAGATGCGCTATTTTACGCTCTCCCGTGGCGCGCCCTTGCGGCCGGCCCCATTTTGCCGCGCAAGGTATGATGCTTCGCCGGGCCGTGTCAGGCCGGTACCTGAAAATTCACTCGGGCAACTTTTACAGTCTTAATCAAGGAAATCCAGATGGCCGCTTACGAATTTACTGTCACTGTCAGGACCCAGTACCTGCCGGAGCAGTCCGATCCGAGCCGAAGCAATTACGTGTTCACTTATGCGATTACGATAAAAAACACCGGCACCGTCGGCGCGCAGCTGATCTCGCGGCATTGGGTCATCACCGACGCCAACAACCACATCGACGAAGTGCGCGGCCTGGGCGTGGTCGGGCATCAGCCGCTGTTGCAGCCGGGCGAACAGTTCGAATACACCAGCGGCACCCAGATGGCGACCCCGCAAGGCTCGATGACCGGCGAATACTTCTGCGTGGCCGAAGACGGCCATCAGTTCGAGACCAAGATTCCCGAATTCGTGCTGTCGCTGCCGCGCACCCTGCACTGATCTCAGCGGCTGGTGTCGTCGGGGAGTTCCTGTTTTTTCTCCGGCGCGTTCAGCTGCTGGTCGTTATTGGTCGGCTTCGGTCCCGAATACATCGTCCACCACACGATAAACACCAGCAGGAAAAACGCCACGCCTGCTTCAAGCATTAACACCCACATATCGACTCCCATGTCTTCAACACGCATCAGTTTACTCGTTTCGGCCGGCGCCGTCGCGCTGGTCCTCGCGGCATGCACCACGCCCGAGCCCAAACAGGCGCCGCCGGTCGTCATGCCGCCGCCGGCAATGCGGGTGGAGCCGCCGCCAGAGCCGCCTTTGCCACCGCCAGCGAAGGCCGAACCGGCGCCGTTGATGACGCCATCGACCTTTGCCGCGCTGCCGGGCTGGGAGCGCGACGACCTGCGCCAGGCCTGGCCGGCTTTCATGACCTCGTGCGGGGTGTTGGCGCGCAAGCCCGAATGGAAAACCGCGTGCGGCGCCGCGCGCACGGTTGATGCAAACAATGGCGCGGCCCTGCGCAGCTATTTTGAAACCTGGTTCGTGCCGAACCAGGTGCGCGCGGCTGACGGCGTCGACACGGGCCTCATCACCGGTTACTACGAACCCTTGCTGCGCGGCGCCCGCAAACGCGGCGGCGCCTTCCAGACACCGCTGTACCGGGTGCCGGACGACCTGCTGACGATCGACCTGGCCAGCGTGTATCCGGAGCTGAAAAACAGGCGCGTGCGCGGACGGCTGGTGGGCAAGAAGGTGGTCCCGTACGGCAGCCGCGCCGAGATCGAGCGCGCCGACATCCCCGGCAAGGAACTGCTGTGGGTCGACGACCCGGTCGAAGCGTTCTTTTTGGAAGTGCAGGGTTCCGGGCGGGTCAAGCTGGCCGACAGCGGCGAGACGGTACGCGTGGCCTACGCCGACCAGAACGGCCATCCGTACAAGGCCATCGGACGCTGGCTGATCGAGCAGGGCGAGCTGACGCCGGAGCAGGCTACCGCGCAGGGCATCAAGGCCTGGATTGCGGCGCATCCCGAGCGGCGCCAGGAACTGTTCAACGCCAATCCGAGCTTCATTTTCTTTCGCGAAGAGCGCCTGCCCGATCCCTCGGTCGGACCGAAGGGCGCACTGGGCGTGGCGTTGACGCCGGCGCGTTCGGTCGCGATCGACCCCACGTTCTTGCCGCTCGGCGCGCCCATCTGGCTGGCCACCACCGAATCGGGCAGCGAGGTGCCGATGCGGCGCCTGGTGATGGGGCAGGACACGGGCGGCGCCATTCGCGGCGCGGTGCGGGCCGACTTCTTCTTCGGCTTCGGCATTGATGCGATGGAAAACGCCGGCCGCATGAAGCAGCGCGGCCAGCTCTGGGTGCTGTTGCCCAAACCCTGATTGACGCGCAGATTGGCTACAATCGCACATTACCCCACGCTTTTTTATAGAGGATTCCATGAACTATGCAGACCTGCTGATCGAGACCCACGGCAAAGTGGCCGTGATTCGCCTGAACCGTCCCAAAGCGCTGAACGCCCTGAACGACAACATGATGGATGAACTGGGCGACGCGCTCTACAAGTTCGACGCTGACAGCAATATCGGCTGCATCATCCTGACCGGCAGCGAAAAGGCCTTCGCGGCCGGCGCTGACATCGCGGCGATGGTCGACTACGACTACGGCGACACCTACGGCGGCAACTACATCGGCCGCAACTGGGAACATATCCTCAACGTGCGCAAACCCGTCATCGGCGTGGTGCAGGGCTTCTGCCTCGGCGGCGGCTGCGAACTGGCCATGATGTGCGACTTCCTGATCGCGGCGGACACCGCCAAATTCGGCCAGCCCGAAATCAAGGTCGGCGTGACCCCAGGCGCCGGCGGCACGCAGCGCCTGCCGCGCACCATCGGCAAGGCCAAGGCGATGGACATGCTGCTCACGGCGCGCATGATCGACGCGGCCGAAGCCGAGCGCACCGGCCTGGTATCGCGCGTGGTCCCGGCGGACAAGGTGATGGAAGAAGCACTGGCTGCGGCCACCACCATCGCCTCGATGTCGGTGTCGGTGGCGATGGCGATCAAGGACAGCGTCAACCGCGCGTTCGAGACCACCCTGACCGAAGGCGTGCGCTACGAGCGCCGCTACTTCCACGCGGCGTTCGGCACGCCCGCCCAGAAAGAAGGCATGCAGGCGTTTTTGGCCAAGCGTCCGCCCAACTTCGACGGCTTGTAAGTTTGTAAGTCAGTCGCTGGCGCGCCAGCAGCCGTGAAAGCCGAACGGTATCCGGTGCGGCAGGCGCACCGTTGCGACGGGGCCGGCCGCCAGGTCCGTCGCGTCGATCACCAGCAGGTCGCTGCGGCCTTCCTTGGCGCGCCACGCCACCGCCAGCAGCCAGCCATCGCCCTCGGGCGACTGCGCCGAGCGCGCCACGAAGACCGGTTCGGAGACAACGTCGCCGGCCGGCAGTGTATAGAGCTGGCGCGTGCCAGAGGCAAAGTCGAAGCATGCCAGCGCGTCGTACAGCACACTCTCCGAACCGCTCCTGATGCGCTGCACGCTGTGGCAGCAGTAAAAACCCACGCGGTTGCGGCGCCCGCTAAAGCGCTCGTCGATGCGCGGGAATTCCGCCGCCAGGTCGTCGAGGATGGTGCGCTCGAAACTATCGCCATCGCTCTCCATATCGAACGTCCAGCGGCACAGGCACGCCGCCATGCCGGCCGGGTCGCCAGGGCTGCCGTCGGCGTTGGGCATGCCGGGTGCGGTGCGTGACTCCATCACATACGCCACGATGCGCCCGCCATCGTCCCAGGCGTTCATCACATGGAACACGTGGCAGGCGTCGCTGGCGAACCAGCGCAGCTTGTCCATCGCTTGACCACGCACGCCGATGCCGACGTGGCTGCGCTTTTCCGCTTCCCATGCGAACAAGGGTAGTCCTTTCATGGCGCGTTCCACGCTGATGGTCAGCGGGGTAACCGGAAACAGCACATGGCGTTCGGTCAGCATGAAGTCGTGCATCATGCTTGCGTAGGGGGCGCGGAAGACGCCTGACGTGGTGACCCGGCAGTGCGCATCGAGCACGCCGTACTGCATGTTGGGCTCCCCCGGACTGTCGGGCAGGTAGGAGAAAAAATGCAGCTCGCCGGTGGCCGGATCGGCCTTGGGATGCGCGGTGAAGCGCCTGTTCACGGCGCCGTCGAAATCCTGGTGCCCCTTCGACGCCAGCGTGTGCGGGTCCATTTCGAACGGCTGGTGCGATTCTTCCAGCGCAAACAGGCGCCCGCCGTGCCAGGCCATATTGGTATTGGCGGTGCCGCTGTTCTTGCCGTGGACTGACGGGTCGCTGGTGGCCGGGTTGCCGAAGGTGCCGAACAGCGCATGGCCGGCGTCATTTTCGAGCTGCCATTTCGGCGTGCGCGCCCAGCGGTTGGCATAGGCCACCTTGCCGTCGTCGATGAAGAAGGCGTGCACCATGCCGTCGCCCGAGAACCAGTGATAGTGGTCGTCGCGCGGCGCGAAGCGGGGGTTCGGTCCGACGCGGTACAGCGCGCCGCGCAGTTGCGGCGGCAGCGTGCCGGCTACCTGCAGTGCGTCGATGTCGCATTCGGTATCGAGGGGAGCGTAGTTCCCCGTGAAGAAATGGCCTGGCATGGTGATTCCTGGTGGGTTTAAAGACTGTGCATGGCTTCGCGTACGTACGCGATCAGCGGCGCGTCGATGCCGGAGCCGGTGCGCAAGCCGGGCTCCATGTCGAAAGCGTGGCGCAGCTTGGCCTGGAGCGCGGGCTGGCCCGCCGCCTTGGCCAGCGACAGGGCCTGCCACTGGCGCGCCAGTGCTTGCACCTCGACGCTGGCGGCCGGCGTGCCTTCGGCCAGGTGATTGCGCAAGGCGCAGATGAGGATGGGCCAGGTGTCGGTTTGCTTGACGTAGTGCTGGCGCAGCAGGGCCATGTCGGCCGGGCTGCAGTAGTTGGCGTAGATGGCCAGGCGCCGGTGCGCCATGGCGTGCGAGATGAACTGCATCGCCGCGCGGTCAACCCCGCTGAGAGTGTGCAGGGTGGGCTCGTTCCAGTTCATGGCGTAGAGCTTCATCAGCATCCCTTCATCGCCGCCCACGCTCTCCAGCAGGGTGGCGATCCAGCGTTGCGCGAACGCGCCGGCTTCAGGGCTGTCGGGCGCCAGGCCCCGGGCCATCAGCTCGTGCAGCGTGGCGGTCAGCTGTGCATTGGCGCCGCCGCTGCCGCTGTGCTGGCGCCGCGTCTTGAGCGTATGCAGTTCGGCGTCGGTGAAGTAGCGTGCGCTGGCGGCCATGCGTTCGAGGGCGGCCAGCCAGTTGTCCATCGACGGCTCGTGGCGCTCGTCGAGTTGCGCCTGCAAGTCGCGCAATTGGCCGTGCAGGGCGCTCGCTTGCGCGATCTGGCGTTCGAGCGACGCGATCTGCTGCGCCACCACCTGCGGCAGGCTGGCGCCGCCGTCGGCCAGCATCGCCTGGATTTGCGTGAGCGGCAGGTCGAGGCGGCGCAGCGCCTGGATGCGATACAGGCGGGCCACGTCCGCGCTGTCGTACAGGCGGTAACCCTTGTCCGAGCGGACCGAGGGCGTGAGCAAGGCGATATCGTCGTAATGGCGCAAGGCGCGCACGCTCAAGCCGCTGCGTTTGGCCAGTTGTCCTATTTTCAGTAGCATGCCGGTTTCTCCATTTGCAAGATGGTAAACCGTCACGTAGCGAGAGGGTCAAGCGCAAGCGCGTCAACAGCCTGCAAAACCGGGGAAAACCCCGGTTTTGCAATTCAGGCCATTCAGGTCGGTCCGTTGATGCTCATGCGCTGCGTGTGCGTCCAGCGATGGTCCGACGCCGACACCGCGGAGTTATAGGTGCGGTAGGTCTGGCCCTCACCCGGCCAAGGGTCCATGATGTACACGTTGTTCACGCCATTGGCCGTCTCGTACCCGCGTCCCACCATGATGTGCCCACCGCCGTTGCTCCAGCCGTAGCGCATCACGAACGGACGATTGGCGTTGATGTCCGATACCACGCTGCTCCATGACGAGGCCACGCTGTATGCGCCGTTCGCCACGCCCCACGCCTTGAGGATGTTCTGCACGCTGCCGTTGGAACCGTACATATTGTTCGGCTGGTTGGCCGGGCTGTTCCAGTTGAAGTAGGTGTTTCCGCAGGCGTAGTTCAAGCCGAACGCCCAGTTTACGATCTGGCACTGGCTCGGTGTCTTCTTGTAATAGTTCAGCACCGCCTTGCTCGACGCCGACCAGCACCACTGGCTGTGTTCCTGGGTCGTCAGCGGCACGCTCAGCGTGCGCCATTGCGCCATGGCTGCCGGCAGCGCCAGCAAAAGTGAGACACCGACGACGATCTTTTTCATATTTGTGTTCATGTTATCTCCTGATTCGTTCTGAGGATGGTCGGCTTACTTCGAAGCGTCCAGGTTCTGCTTGACCGCGCTGCGCAGCGGCTGCAGCAGCTCCGCTTCGTCCATCAGGGCGTCGCCGGCCTTGCCGTCCTTGACGGCGCGCTGTTGCATCAGCAGCGATTCGCGCGCCGAATGCAAAGGTGCATAGCGGGTGCGGCCGTCTTCGCGGGCGACCACTTCCAGCACGTCGGACCGCGCCTGGTAGATGCGCACGAAACGCACATTGCTTCGCTCGGCGTCGGCGTAGTAGCCCATCGACGCATCCACATCCTTGGCCAGCACGGCGGCGCCGTAGGCGACCGTTTCGTAGTTCCCGTTATTGAGTTCCACCGTCGCCATGCCGATCGGACGCCGGTTCAACAGGATGACGAAGCGCCACTGACCGGTCGCCTTGGCCATCTGTTTCATGCTGCCGCGTCCCGCCAGCAGCTCGTTCGGATCGATCGTATAGACCGGGAAGCCGTAGCCGATCTTGGCGTCCTTCAGGTCCTGCATGTCGTTGATGTCGAGCGGGAAGTCGACCGGCGCGCCGCTGGCGCCGCGCACTTGTACCTGGTGCGTCACGAACTGGGCGAAGTCGCGCTGGGCCGCAGCCTGCGCCGCCGCTGCCGCGCGCTTGGGCACCGCTTTGAAGGTGCTGGTCCCATCGGACTGGGCCTGTGCCGGCGCACCGGCCAGGGCCAGGCTGGCGCCGCACAGCAGGGCGGCGAGCATGGGACGGCATGAGAGCATTTTTGTTTGCATTATTGACTTCTCCTCACATAGATTGATACTGGAGCCCCGCCTGTCCAGGCGGGGTGGGTGCTGCGACTGCATTGGCATGCACGCATGCCGGACACCGTTGTCAACGCACATGGTCAGTGCGTCGGAAAATCGAGAGAGCGTTGCATCAAGTCGCCGATCATGTCGGCGGTGACGGCGGACAGGGTCCAGCCCAGATGCCCGTGGCCCGTGTTATAGAAGACGCAGGGCGACTTGCCGCGACCGACGCGCGGCAGCATGGTCGGCATCATCGGGCGCAGGCCGGCCCACGGAATCACGCTGCGCGTGTTCACGCCGGGGAAGCATTCATGCACCCAGTCGATCAGCGGGCGAATCCGGTCGTCGCGGATGTCGCGGTTGAAGCCATTGAATTCGGCCGTGCCGGCCACGCGGAAGCGATCGATCCCCAGGCGGCTGGTCACCAGCTTGGTGGCGTCGTCGAGCAGGCTGACGGTGGGTGCGGCCGCCTGGCTGGCCGCGTCGTTCAGGTTGACCGTGATCGAGTAGCCTTTGACCGGATAGATGTTGACCCGGTCGCCCAGGCTGGCGGCCAGCGCGCGGCTGGCGGTGCCGGCGCAGATGACGATGCCGTCGTAGGTCTCGGTCTGGGTGCGCTCGCCGTCGCCCACGGTCACCTGGGCGTGGCGGCCGTCGGTGCGCACTGCGCCGATCCGCATGCCGTAGCGGCAGTCCACGCCATTGCGGCGTGCGGCGGCGGCCAGGCCCGTGGTGAATTTGTGGATGTCGCCGGTGGCGTCGCTGTCGGTGAAAAAGCCGCCGTAAAAGTCGCCCGCCAGGGTCGGCTCGATGGCGCGCATTTCGCCGGGAGTCACCGCCCGCCGCGCCAGGCCGCCGGCGGCCAGCATCCTGCTGACCTTGGCGGCGTGCTCGAAGCCGGCCTTGTCGCGGTAGATGTGCAGGATGCCTTTGCGCTTGACGTCGAAGTCGATGCCCTCGGCTTCGGCCCACGCGAACAGGTGCTCGCGCGCGGCAATCGCCAGGCGCGCCGTCTCCACGGTGTTCCTGCGGTAGTGGGGAATGGCGGCGGCGAATTCGGCGAACCACGACAGCTTGTGCCAGCTCGGTTTTGGGCTGACCAGCAGCGGCGCGTCGCGCCGGAACATCCACTTCAAGCCCTTGAGCATGGTGGAGCGGTGGTTCCAGACTTCGGCGTTGGAGGCCGACAGCTGGCCGCCGTTGGCGAACGAGGTTTCCATCGCCGCGTAGCGGTGTTGTTCGAGCAGGGTGGTGGCAAAGCCACGTTTGGCAAGGGCGTAAGCGGTCGTGACGCCGGTGATCCCGCCGCCTATTACTGCAATGGTTTTCATGTGTCTTCCAGGTCCGAAAAACGTCAGATAGGAGAGTCCGCGCGCCGCTGCGCGTCGGATACCCCCTCTGTGCTGGACCTGAGAGATTCGCCGGCAACGCGCGATGCGTGGCCGGTTTGCTCCTTCGGTGCACCGGATGACGACTCCCGGTGGCTCTTCAGAGTTCAAATGCGTTATCGGTCCTGGGGCCTGAGAGATTCCGGGGCGGTTGCTCCTTCGGCGCCATCGATCCTTACCTGAGACATTGCGATCGACAGACTCTCCCGATAACGCTTAGCGTTGCGCTAAGTATGCCGTGGGCATATGTATGCAGAATACCGCAGGAATTATCGCCAATACAACCTATTTAAATGATAGCTGTTGTTTCCAAGACAATACCGACAAATTACCGACTGCCGCTGACCCGATCCCAGTCCAGGTCGAACCGCGCCAGGAATTTTTTCAGGCGGTCGGCGTCGTTGGGTTTGCTCTTGGCACTGCGCGAGACGGCGAACAGCTTGCGCCCGGCGTCGGACAAGGTGCTCGACGCGCGGCACACCTGCACCACGGCGGCCAGTTGCAGGGCGTCGAACAGGTCGAGGCCGGCGGCGGCTTCGTCGCCCATTAGCCCGGCGAGGTCGACCTCGGCCAGGGTGGGCGCCGGCGCGCGCGTGTAGTGGTGCCAGAGTTTTTGCAGCCGGGCCACTTCGGCGCTGACGATGCCCTCCGAAATGCCGCCCGCCTCGGCCAGGGTCGCCATGCGCGTGACCGACGCCGACAGGTCGCGGAAGTTGCCGGCCCAGACTGCCTCGGGCGACATCGCAAAGCGCATGTAGCGCTCGCGCGCCTCCTTGTTGAAACGCACCATCTGCCCGTATTCCTGGCTGAACTGGTTGAGCAGGTAGACCAGGTTGGGTTCGATGTCTTCGGGCCGGTCCACCAGGCCGGGCAGGGCGTAGGTCCATAAATTGATGCGCGCGTACAAGTCTTCGCGAAAGCGCCCGGCCACCACCTCGCTTGCCAGGTCGCGGTTGGTGCCGGCGATGAGCTGGAAGTCGCTCTGCACTTCACTGTCGCTGCCGACCGGATGGAAGCGCTTTTCTTCGATGGCCTTGAGCAGCATGGCCTGTTCGTCCGGACCAAGTTCGCCGATTTCGTCGAGGAACAGCAAGCCTTTGTGGGCGCTGCGCAGCAAGCCGGGGCGGTCGGCGGCGGCGCCCGTGAAGGAACCCTTGACGTGGCCGAACAGGGTCGAGGCGGCGCCGTCGCCATGCAGGGTGGCGCAGTTGAGCTCGACGAACTTGCCGTCGATCTGGTGGCGCGTTTTCTTCAGTTCGTAGACCCGGCGCGCGAGGAAGGATTTGCCGGCGCCGGTCGGCCCCATCAGCAGCATCGGCGCGCGCGACTTGATGGCCACGCGCTCGATCTCGTCGATCATGGTGTTGAAGCTGGCGTTGCGGGTGGCAATGCCGGACTTGAGGAAAGCCACGCCTTCGGCTTGCTCGCGCGAAAAGCGCTGGGCGATCTGGTCGTAGCGCGACAGGTCGAGGTCGATCAGCGCGTAGCTGCCCGGTTCGGTGGTGGACTGGCGCCGTGGCGGCGAGCTTTGCAGCAGGCGGCCGGGGAAGAAGCGCGCTTCCGTCATCAGGAACATGCAGATCTGCACGACGTGGGTGCCGGTGGTGATGTGGATCCAGTAATCCTCGTTGTCCGGATCGAAGGGGTAGCGCTTGGCGAAATCGAACAGGGCGCTGTAGACCTCGCCGAAATCCCAGGCGTCGCTGATCGGTATGTTGTGCGGGACCACCGTCGTTTCGGGCGAGACGGCGGCGATGTCGGCCGTGACGGCGTCGACCACCGGGCCGAATTTGCCGCTGTAGAGCATGTCGAAGCGGTGCACGGCGTATTCCTCGTGCTGGGTGATGGCGATGCTTGGGCGCCACTTCTCCCAACGGGCCGGGCCCTTGCCACTGTCGAGCTGGGTGCCGACGAATCCGATGACCACGATGCGTTTCTGTTTCATATCTGTATAAAGTTTTATCTTGTCGGATAATTTATCACGTGCTTGCCAGCTTGTCCATTTCTTGCCGGTTTGGCTTGGCGAATTGGTAATCTTTTTTAAATCAAGGACTTAAGGGGAATTGATGCGGATGGGCTGCGAGCTGGCACGCCCTTTGCAATAGAGGAGATACAAACAAGAAAAATGAGGAAGGCAAAATGGCAAACGCACAGTTGTTCCAGACCTTGAAGGGAATCTTTGTCCCTCGCGCCGATGGTCTTAATTCGACAGGCGCTCCGGCTTACAGCATGACGCCACGGCACCAGCTGGCGCAGTATGCCGCCACCGGATGCCTGAATTCGACCTATTACGTCAATGCGCAATCGCAGTTGGCGACGGTGCTGGAGCTGTGCGAGAAGGTCGACGCCAAATTTATCGCGCAGACCGCGATTTACTGCCGCGAACGCGGTTATATGAAGGATATGCCGGCGCTGTTGACCGCTGTACTGGCCGCCAAGGGCGCGCCGGAACTGACCCCGGTGTTCCGCCGCGTGGTCAATAACGGCAAGATGCTGCGCAATGTGGTACAGATTATTCGCTCCGGCGCGGCGGGTCGTAAATCGCTGGGCAGCCGGTCGAAAAAGCTGGTGCAGCAATGGTTGAACCGCGCATCGGAAAAAGAGCTGCTGGCGGCCTCGATCGGCGCCATGCCGTCGCTGGGCGATGTGGTGAAGATGGTGCATCCGAAGCCGTCGCAAGCCTGGCGTGAAGCGTTTTTCGCCTGGTCGATCGGCAAGCCGTTTAACGCGGAGGCGCTGCCGGATGCGCTGAAGGCCTTCGAAGCGTACAAGGCCGACCAGTCGCAGCCGGTGCCGGAGGTGCCGTTCCAGATGCTGACTTCATTGTCATTGTCGGCGCAGGCATGGGCGCAGATTGCGCGCCAGGGCGGCTGGCACATGGTGCGCATGAATTTGAATACCTTCGGCCGCAATGGTGTGTACGCGCTGCCGGGCATGGTCGAAGTCATCGCCGACAAGCTGCGCGATCCGGTGGCGATTGCCAAGGCGGGCGTGTTTCCGTACCAGCTAATGTCGGCGTATATGGCGGCTTCAGACGATGTGCCACGGGCCATCAGCGATGCTTTGCAGGATGCGCTGGAACTGTCGCTGTCGAACGTGCCGCAGGTGGAGGGCAAGGTCGTGATTTGCCCGGATGTATCCGGATCGATGCAGTCGCCGGTGTCGGGTTATCGGGGCGGCGGCACCTCGAAGGTGCGTTGTATCGATGTGGCCGGGCTGATCGCCGCAGCGATGCTGCGCAAGAATCCGGATGCACTGGTGCTGCCGTTCGAGAATTATGTGCGGGTTTGCGCATTGAATGCCCGCGATACGGTCATGACCAATGCGCAGAAGCTGGCGGCGATTGGCGGCGGTGGTACCAATTGCAGCGCACCGTTGGCGCACATGAACAAGCAGAAGGTGATGGCCGACCTGGTGGTGTACGTGTCCGACAATGAATCGTGGATCGACCAGCGTGCGGGCGCCACCGCCACGATGACCGAATGGGCGGTGTTCAAGCAGCGCAATCCGGCGGCGCGGCTGGTGTGTATCGACTGCACGCCGAACAGTACCAGCCAGGCGGCGGAACGCGCCGATGTGTTGAATGTCGGTGGTTTTTCGGATGATGTGTTCAAAATCATCGCCGCCTTTGCGGCCGGCCAGCTGGGCGCGGCGCATTGGGTGGGCGAGATCGAAGCGATCGCGCTTGAGTAAGGTTGCTTGAGTAAGTTTTTTTGATGTACCGGTTTTGAGTGCAGTGCGAATGCCGATGCGAATACATTTTGCAAATGTCCAAGTTCGCAGCAAAATTTTGTCGCACCGTGCTCAATCGTTTTACCCCGAATGCAGGTTAAGACTACATCCACGGCTGCAAGGGCTTCGCGTCCTACAGCTGACATGTCTTGCCGCTCCTTGTCGGGAATTTGTTGTACAGGTTTTGAGCGCGGTGCGAATGCTTGGTGCGAATACATCTCCAAATCTATTTCGCATCGGATTTTTCTTGTCGCGCCGTGCTCAATCGTTTTACCCCGAATGCGGGCAGGACTACATAGGGGTTGCTGTTGGCCTGAAGCCGGCAACTGTTTGTCCCGCCGACTCCTTGTCGGGAATTGATTTTTGGCGAATGCAGTCCGGACTACATTGCGTTCCCGGTTCGAGTCCGGGCGGTTGCGCAAGCGGCCGTAGCTCAACTGGTAGAGCAAATTATCCGGGCGATGTTGTCGCCCCCTTGCATCACCTTATATATAGTGAGAAAAATATGAAAAACGAAAACTACGATGTCCTGAATGTGGACGATGGCCGCCACGTCAAAATGTGGACCAAAGGCGTGCCGGTGGAAGACGTGGCCAAGAAGCAGCTGGCCAACACCGCCAAAATGCCGTTCATCTACAAGCATATCGCGGTCATGCCCGACGTTCACCTCGGTAAAGGCTCGACCATTGGCAGCGTGATTCCGACCCTCGGCGCGGTGATTCCGGCGGCTGTTGGCGTGGATATTGGCTGCGGCATGATGGCTGCCAAGACCACCCTGACCGCGAACGACCTGCCGGATAACCTGTCGGCGCTGCGTAGCGCCATCGAGCGCGCGATCCCGCACGGTATGTCGCCGAAGACGCGCGGCTACCGCGGCCGCGATGAGGGTTCGTGGAATACGCCGCCAGCGGCGGTGGATGTGGCCTGGGGCCAGTTGAAGGATGAATTCGACGCCATCTGCCTGAAAACGCCGAAGCTGAAAACCACGAATAACTACCGTCACCTGGGAACCCTGGGAAGCGGTAACCATTTTGTGGAAGTCTGCCTGGACGAGGTAGGTTTCGTGTGGTTCATGCTGCATTCGGGTTCGCGCGGCGTGGGTAACGCCATCGGCACCCACTTCATCGAGCTGGCCAAGAAGGATATGCGCACGCACTTCATCAACCTGCCCGACCAGGATCTGGCGTACCTGGCCGAAGGAACGCAGCACTATAACGATTACATCGAGGCAGTCAGCTGGGCGCAGAAATTCGCCCGCACCAATCGCGACGTGATGATGCATAACCTGATCGCGGCGGTGCGTACCGTGATCACCAAGCCGTTCGAGACGCACGTGGAGGCGGTCAATTGCCACCATAATTATGTGCAGAAGGAGCATCACTTCGGTAAAGATGTGCTGATTACCCGTAAGGGCGCCGTGTCGGCCCGTCCGGGTGAACTGGGTATCATCCCGGGATCGATGGGGGCGAAGAGCTTTATCGTTCGTGGTAAAGGCAATCCGGACAGCTTTAACAGCTGCAGCCACGGCGCCGGCCGCACCATGAGCCGTACCGAAGCGAAGCGTCGTTTCACCGTTGACGACCAGGTCAAGGCGACCGAGGGCGTGGAATGCCGCAAGGATGAAAACGTGATCGACGAGATTCCGATGGCGTACAAGGATATCGACGCCGTCATGCACGCCCAGCGCGACCTGGTGGATGTGGTCCATATCCTCAAGCAGGTGGTGTGCGTCAAGGGTTGATGCCGCCGCTGGTTACACTATATATAAGAAGAAAAGTTGAAGATGATTGAATTAGATGGCGCCGTCGGCGAAGGCGGCGGACAAATCCTGCGCAGTGCGCTGACCTTGTCCATGATTACCGGCCAGGCGTTTTGCATCAAGAATATCCGGGCCGGCCGCAAGAAGCCCGGGCTGCTGCGCCAGCATCTGGTGGCGGTCCAGGCGGCCACCGGGATCAGCGGGGCTATCGTCACCGGCGCGCAATTGGGGTCGCAGACGCTGCTGTTTGCGCCCAAGGCAATCAAGGGTGGCGATTACCAGTTCGCGATCGGTTCGGCCGGCAGTTGCACGCTGGTGCTGCAAACGGTGATGCTGGCCCTGTTGCATGCGGACGGCCCGTCGACGGTGCGCATCAGCGGCGGCACGCATAATCCCATGGCGCCGCCGGCGCAGTTCCTGCAACGTGCATATTTACCGTTGCTGCGCAAGATGGGGGCGGACATCAACATTGAATTGCTGCGTTCCGGGTTTTATCCGGCGGGCGGCGGCTGCATTGTGGCCACTATCGCGCCATGCCCGCAATTGCAGCAGCTGACGTTGACGGAGCGCGGCGAGCGTACTGGCGGCTATGCCGAGGGCATGGTGGCGGGATTGCCCGCGTCGATCGCGCTGCGCGAGCTCGAATGCGTCGGCCTGGGAATGGGCTGGTCGGGAGACCAGTTGCGCATGCGTGGCTTGCCAGCCGATCAGGGGCCGGGCAATGCCTTGCTGATCACATTGGAATACGAATACGCGAGCGAGGTGTTTTGCGCGTTCGGCGAGAAAATGGTGCGGGCCGAAACCGTCGCCAAGGATGCGATGCACGAGGCGCGCCGCTATATAACATCGCAGGCGGCGGTGGGCGAGCACCTGGCCGATCAGTTGATGCTGCCGATGGCGCTGGCCGGCGGCGGCAGTTTTACGGCCGATGTGATCTCCCAGCATGCCATCACCAATGCGGAAGTCATCGGCCGTTTTCTGCCGGTGTCGATCACCCTGGAAGAAGGTGAGCAGCGCAGCACCTGTACCGTTCGTGCCACGGCGTAAAAAAGAGCCCTTGTCAGTTCGGGGCAGGCTTTGCTATAGTTCGCCTCCCCGCAGAAAGGGTTAACGAAATCAAGTAGTTAGCAGCCTGTCAGGGCCGTCTCCAAGGAGGCGCGGTAGTAAAAAGAGGTTGACGAGAAACGCGAAACGCTGCATAATCTCACCTCTCTGCTGCAACGAACACAACGCTTCGTACCATGCGGCAAGATAGAAATACCGAATACGTTCTTTAACAATTAACAGTCGAT
>NZ_WHJI01000056.1:0-40788 GCF_011682155.1 Massilia sp. CCM 8734 | reverse complement strand
CGGCTGCAAAAATACCTGGGACGGCCCATATTTCGCCGCTTTCTCGGCCAATAGCTCGCTATTGGCACTGCGAAATCGTCAAAATCTGGCCTCGCCCAGCTATTTTTCCGCTTCGACTCTCCAAGTCCGACAGGCTGCTAGCGCTTGTTCGCCTTGTCAAACGCTTCCTTGATGCGGTCCTTGCGCCGTTGCTCATCGACGTTGTGGGCTTTTTTCTTGTCCAGTCCGAAAATCTTTTCGACAAACTCGAACCACAGGAAGGCCACGAACATCAGCCCGATGATCCACCACCACGACAACGCGGCAAAACGCCAGACTTCGAAATAGCGCAGGCCCACAAGCGCTGCAATTAATAGAATCACTGGCATGACAAACTCCTTTTCATATGCGTATCTTACAAACAATTGTCCCGGAGGGGCAGTAAAATCGTGTCCTCTGGCAAATAGTTGGGTCAACCATCCACACGCTTGACCCGTTATAGAGCGTGTGGCCGCACATTCGCATTGACGAAACACGGTAAAATTGCACTCAGTTGTTCACTCTGGAGAAATACATGAAACGGTCCTTGATGTTGTTCACGGTATTGTCGGCACTGGCGTCGTCGAGCGCCATGGCAAACGCCGATCTGGCAAAAGCAAAAAATTGCATGGCTTGCCACGCGGTCGCGAACAAGGTAGTCGGGCCAGCCTACAAGGATGTTGCGGCCAAGTATGCCGGCCAGAAGGATGCCGAAGCCAAGCTGGTGGGCAAAGTCTTGAAGGGTGGCGCCGGCGCGTGGGGCGCGGTACCGATGCCAGCCAATCCGCAGGTGAGCGACGCTGACGCGCGTACCCTGGTGAAATGGATCCTGGCCCAGAAGTAAATCGCCGCACCCAACAAAAAACGCGCTGTCAGCGCGTTTTTTTATGCCGCAAGTGTTGGCCGCAGCCAACGCCCGACAGCGCTTACTTGACCACGGACATCTTGGTCTTCTTGCCACCCTTGAAGGTGAACATGGTCAGTGCGCCATCCTTGATGTCGCCCTTGTCGTCAAACTGGATCAGGCCGGTAACGCCCTGATACTTGATTTTTTGCAGTTCCGGCAGGTACTTGACCGGGTCAGCCGACTTGGCATTCTGCATCGCCGTCGCCATCACCATCACCGCATCGTACACATACGGCGAATACAACTGCACGCTTTCGTTCGGGAAGCGTTTCTTGTAGCGCGCCACGAAGTCGGCGAACGATTTTTCTTGCTCGCCGGTCACGCCGCCCGCTTCGGCGCAGGTGACGTTGCCTTCGCCCACGCCGTCACCGGCCAGGCGCGCCAGCGATTCGGTGCAAATGCCGTCGCCGCCCATGAACTTGGCGTTGATGCCGAGCGCTTTCATTTGCTTGAGCATCGGGCCGCCGACCGCATCCATGCCGCCGAAGAAGACCAGGTCCGGCTTCTTGTTCTTGATCGAGGTCAGGATGGCGGTGAAGTCGGTCGCGGTGGCGCTGGTAAATTCCTTGCCGACGATTTTGACCGCCGGATTCTGGGCTTTGGCGCCCTTGAGGAATTCGGTGGCCACGCCCTGGCCGTAGGCCGAGCGGTCGTCGATCACCGCAATGTTGGTCGCTTTCAGGGTGTCGACCGCGTAGCGGCCCAGGGTGCCGCCGAGCTTGTTGTCGTTCGCGACCACGCGGAAGGCCGACTTGAAGCCTTGCTTGGTGTATTCGGGAATCGTGGAAGAC
The DNA here is from genome assembly GCF_011682155.1 of Massilia sp. CCM 8734. NCBI lineage: Bacteria > Pseudomonadati > Pseudomonadota > Betaproteobacteria > Burkholderiales > Oxalobacteraceae > Massilia > Massilia sp. CCM 8734. The sequence continues at coordinate 39,072 of NZ_WHJI01000056.1, read as the reverse complement.
GGGGAAATCTGGGGAATCCCGGCGTTGTGGTAAATCCGCGAAGCCGGTACGGTGGTGCCCGAATTGAGGTGGCCGATCACGCCGTTGACCTTGGCATCGACCAGTTTTTGCGCCACGGCCGTGCCCTGCTTGGGATCGGCGCCGTCGTCTTCCAGCACCAGTTCAAGCTTGACCTTCTTGCCATTGATCATGAAGCCTTTGGCGTTCAATTCTTCCACGGCCATCTTGGCGCCGTTCTCGTTATCCTTGCCCAGGTGCGCGCTGGCGCCCGAGATTGGACCGACGTGGCCGATCTTGACGATATCTTGTGCGCTGGCGCTGCCGGCGAAGGCCATGGCGATTGCGAGTGGAATGAGTTTGGTCGTTAACTGCATGTGCATTCTCCATTGGATTGAAAACAGACAGCGCTCGTGGCGCCGTTTCGAAAATTTTGTGTAGGGCAAAAGGTACAACAATTTAAATGCAACGCAAAGCCGATTGTCAGAATTTTCGCAACAATTTGACGCTGCTCACCATAAACGCGCGTGGCAGGCATGCGTGCACAGCGCGCCGCACGCAATTGACGCTGTTTTGTAAGCAAATGAAAGGCGCCGGCCCCGGGCGGGCGCGGGGTGGGGCGATCAGGGCGGCGGCTGGCGCTGTTGCAGCGCGCCCAGCTCTTGCGCGACGGCGCGCGCGACGATCGCGTCGATACTGTCTTGCAGGCCGCGCCGCAGCTCGGCCGTGATATCGCCAACGGCCTGGCGCAGCACCTGTTCCATGCTCTCGCGCAGGCGGTGTTCGAGCATGATATCGACGCTTCCCTGGAGTTGCTGGACGATGCGGTCGGACAGGCGCCGTTCCAGCGCCGCCCATTCCGGATCGGCGCCTGCCGGCGCGCTTGCCTGGTCTGCCGGCACGCTCTCGGCGGCGGGCTCGGCCAACGCCTCGCCCTTATCGGAAAACAATTCCGTCAATACAGGAATATTCGGGTCGAATGGACGAGCCTGGCTCATGACTGGCCTGCGACGAAGTGGGTCAATGGATAGGATTGCTGCTTGTAGGCGACGTAGCGCTTGCGTCCGGCGGCGGCGTCGCTTTCATCGGTAGAAATGATTTCGAACAGGCGCGCGAAGCGATCGAGCTGGGCCGGCGTGGCCCGGGTCAGGTTGACCAGCATGTCATGATGCGGCAGCTCGGCCGCGGCGTCGTGGGCGATGATGATCGGGGTGTGCGCGGCCAGCGGGTCGCCGGCCATCACGTGCGGCAGGAAATCGGTTTCCGACAAGGTCCACAGGGCTTCGTCCAGCGCTTGCGCCTGCGCCGCATCCTCGGCCAGCAGCACCACGCGGGCGCGGCTGGCAACGGCTTTGCGCGCCAGCCGGCAGGCGTAGCTCAGCTTGTCCGGGATATTGGTATGGAAATCGATCCGCGTCATCGTCGACCTCAGAATACGAAGCCGGGCGGCGCGGTTTTTTCACCTGGCGCCGGGGCCGGCGCGCCTTTGCGGTCGGCCTCGCCCGGCTTGCCTTTGTCGTCCGTTTTCGGTGCTTCCGGTTCCGGCGGGGAGGCCGGGCTTGGCTTAGCATACTGATACCCCGAAGGAAGAATCTTCTTTTCAGGGTAGGCAGCGTCGGTCAGCATCGAATTCCAGGCAGCCGGTTCAAAACCGGTCGACTTGGCGCGGCCGATCTTGATGAAGGGCATGCGGCCGTCGCCGCCCGCTTCCTTCAGCTTGATTTCATCGGCGCCCGTTTGCACGGTTTTCTCGATGAACGGAATCCCGCGCTCTTTCAGGAAGGTGCGGCCCTGGTCGCAATAGTCGCATTTATTGCGCGTATAGAGCACCACCGGATGCGCGCGCACCGCCTGCGCCAGCGCATACGGCAGCGGCACGGTGGCCGCGCCGCCGGCGCCGGCCTTGATTTCGATCGGCTTGGCGTTGGCCGGCGGCGGTTTGTCGCTGAACGTGACCTTGCCCGACGCATCGACCCACTTGTACATCTGTTGCGCGCCGGCGCCGCCTGCGCACAACAGCAGTGCCATCATCGTGCCAGCCATCTTTTTTGCTACTGTCATTACAATTCTCCTGCTGGCACGGTCTTTCAGGACTGCATGCCGCTGTGGCGCAACAGCGCATCGATACTGGGCTCGCGGCCACGGAAAGCCTTGAACGATTCGAGCGCGGGGCGCGAACCGCCGACGGCCAGTATCTCTTGCTGGAAGCGTTTGCCGGTTTCTTCGGAAAGGGCTCCGCCGCCGGCCTCGACCGCTTCTTCAAAGGCGGCGTACGCATCGGCGGACAATACTTCAGCCCACTTGTAGCTATAGTAACCGGCGGCGTACCCTCCGGCAAAAATATGTCCGAAAGAATGTTGGAAACGGTTAAATGCGGGCGGCATCATGACCGAGAACTTCTGGCGCACGTCGTTGATCAGTTCTTGCACCGTTTGGGCGCTGGCCGGGTCGAAGTCGTAGTGCAGGTGCATGTCGACTAGCGAAAACTCCACCTGGCGCAGGGTTTGCAGGCCGGACTGGAAGTTTTTGGCGGCCAGCATCTTGTCGTACAGCGCGCGCGGCAGCGGTTCGCCGGTCTTGACGTGGGCGGTCAGGTGCTGCAGCACGTCCCATTCCCAGCAAAAGTTTTCCATGAATTGCGATGGCAGTTCGACCGCATCCCACTCCACGCCGGAAATGCCGGAGACGGCGATTTCATCCACTTGCGTGAGCATGTGGTGCAAACCGTGGCCAAATTCGTGGAACAGGGTCGTTACTTCGTCGTGTGTGAAGAGGGACGGCTGCAACTGGCCATCGACGGTTGCCGGCGGCGTGAAGTTGCAGGTCAGGTAAGCCACTGGTGTTTGCAGCAGGCCGCCGGTTTGCAGGCGGCGTCCGCGGGCGTCGTCCATCCAGGCGCCGCCGCCCTTGCCGCTGCGCGCGTACAGGTCGAGGTAGAACTGGCCGACCAGCTTGCCGCCCTTCTCGATGCGGAAAAAGCGCACGTCCGGATGCCAGACGGCGGCCGTATCGGGCTTGATGTCGACCGAGAACAGGCTTTGCACCAGGCGGAACAGGCCGTCGACGACTTTCGGTTCGGGGAAGTATTCCTTCACTTCCTGGGCCGAGAAGGCGTAGCGGCGCTCGCGCAGTTTTTCGGACGCGTAGCTCAGGTCCCAGGCTTCGACCTGGTCGATGCCGAGTTCATCCTTGGCAAAGGCGCGCAGTTCGGCCAGGTCCTGCTCGGCGAAAGGACGCGCGCGGCGCGCCAGGTCTTCCAGGAATTCGATCACGTGTTCGGGGCTCTGGGCCATTTTCGGCACCAGCGAAACTTCGGCAAAATTGCGATAGTCGAGTAATTTGGCTTCTTCGTCGCGCAATGCCAGCAAACTGGCGATGTTGCTGCTGTTATCCCATTTTTCCAGCTCGCTGAACACGGTGCCCATTTCGGACGCCTTGGTGGCGCTGGCGCGGTAGATCGTTTCGCGCAGTTCGCGTTTGTCGGCAAATTGCAGGATCGGGAAGTAGGATGGGAAGTGCAGGGTGAACTGCCAGCCGGCCTTGCCGTCTTTCTCGGCGGCGGCGCGCGCGGCTTGCTTGACGTCGTCCGGCAGGCCGGCCAGGTCGGCTTCCTCTTCCACCGTCAGCTTGTAGTCGTTGGTGGCGTCGAGCACGTTTTCCGAAAAGCGCGTCGAGATGCTGGCGTGCTGCTCCTGGATGGCGGCAAAGCGCTCCTTTTTCGACTCCGGCAGTTCGGCCCCGCCCAGGCGGAAGTCGCGCAGGGCGTTGTCGACGATGCGCTTGCGCGCCGCCGACAGCGTGTCGTAGGCGGCGCTGGCGCGAATCGCCTTGTACTTGGCGAACAGCGCTTCGTTCTGGGCCAGCGCGGTCCAGAATTCGGTCACCTTCGGCTGGTTGTCGTTGTAGGTGGCGCGCAGTTCCGGCGTATCCACCACATTGTTCAGGTGGCTGACCACGCCCCAGGCGCGGCCCAGCTGTTCGGTCGCTTCTTCCAGCGGAATGACGAAGTTGTCCCATGTTACATCGTCGGCCGGCGCTTCCAGCTCGGCCACGACCGCGCTCGCCTGCGCGATCAACTGGTCGATGGCCGGCGTAACGTGCTCCGGCTTGATATCGTTAAAACGTGGCAGGTCGCTGAAATCGAGCAGGGGATTGCTGGTATCGGTAATCATGGTGGTTTCCTCAAGTCGGTTTCAAATGGCGGTTTCAATTCAACGTCAGTCGCGCCGGCGCGTGTACGTGTTTTACGCTAAACGCGCGCGTTCGGCCGCTTCGACCGTGTTCATCAGCAGCATGGTAATCGTCATCGGCCCCACGCCGCCCGGCACCGGGGTGATGTGGGCGGCCACCTCGCGCACCGCCGCGGTATCGACATCGCCGCACAGTTTGCCGTCATCGTCGCGGTTCATGCCCACATCGATCACGATCGCGCCGGGTTTGACCATATCAAAGGTGAGCGTATTGCGGCGTCCCACGGCGGCCACCACCACATCGGCCTGGCGTGTGTGGTAAGCCAGGTCCGGCGTCGCACTATGGCATATGGTCACGGTGGCGTTCGCTTGCAAGAGCAACAGCGCCATTGGTTTGCCGACCGTGTTGCTGCGCCCGATGACAACGGCGTGCTTGCCGCGCAAGTCATAGCCGGTGCTTTCGATCAGTTTCATGCAGCCGTACGGGGTACACGGGCGGAAACCCGGCAGGCCGGTCATCAGTTCGCCGGCGCTCAGGACCGAGTAGCCGTCCACGTCTTTGGTGGTCGAGATCGCTTCGATCACCTTGTTCGGGTTGATGTGCTTCGGCAGCGGCATCTGCACCAGGATGCCGTGGATGGCCGGGTCGGCGTTCAGGCTGGCGATGCGTTCGAGCAAAGCCGCTTCGCTCAGGTCGGCGTCATACTTTTCCAGGATCGAATGAAAACCCACGTCCGCGCAAGCCTTGACCTTGTTGCGCACATACACGTGACTGGCCGGATCTTCCCCCACCAGTATCACCGCCAGGCCGGGCTGCTTGCCTTTGGCGGTCAGGACACTGGCGCGCTGCTTGATTTCTGCGCGTAATTGTTGGGAGAGGAGAACACCATCGATCAGTTGAGCGGACATGATTTTTAGCCGGAGCAAGAGTGGGAGGAAAAGAGCGGGACAAAAGCGGGATTATAAAGCCACTGCTGCTATCGCGTGCCCCGAATCCCTGCAAGCGACCATACTCTTGCCTTGAAAGAAATATGGAGTTTACGTTCACGGAAAGCAATTTATCACGATATGAAACGATATATCGCAATTTGAAAAAGCAGAAAACTACTGTTAGAATTGCTGCACTAATTTTGGTATTGGTAAATAATCAGCAAAACGTCCGCCGCGATGTCGATCGGGCAGGGCACTAACAAAGGAGACGCATCAATGTCAGCTCAACTCGACCAGTTGACGGCAGCAGCCGCCAACGATCCCGACACGCTCGAAACCAAGGAGTGGCTCGACGCGCTCGAAGCCGTCATTGAAAATGAAGGCACCGACCGCGCGCACTACCTGATGGAACGCATGGTCGACCTGGCCCGCCGCCGCGGCGCCCACATCCCGTTTTCCAGCAACACCGCCTACGTCAACACCATTCCCACCCATCTCGAAGAACACTGCCCCGGCAACCTGGAGTACGAAGAGCGCCTGCGCTCGTGGATGCGCTGGAATGCGATGGCGATGGTGGTCAAGGCCAACCGCGCCGACGGCGACCTGGGTGGCCACATTTCGAGCTTCGCCTCGCTGGCGAACATGCTCGGCATCGGCTTCAACCACTTCTGGCGCGCGCCGACCGCCGACCATGGCGGCGACCTGCTGTACCTGCAAGGGCACTCGTCGCCCGGTATCTACGCGCGCGCCTTCCTCGAAGGGCGCCTGTCGGAAGACCAGATGCTCAATTTCCGTCGCGAAGTCGACGGCAAGGGCCTGTCGTCGTACCCGCACCCGAAACTGATGCCGACCTTCTGGCAGTTCCCGACCGTCTCGATGGGCCTGGGCCCGCTGATGGCGATCTACCAGGCGCGCTTCTTGAAGTACCTGCACGCGCGTTCGATCGCCGACACCTCCAACCGCAAGGTCTGGGTCTTCTGCGGCGACGGCGAGATGGACGAGCCGGAATCGATGGGCGCGATCGGCATGGCCGCGCGCGAGCGCCTCGACAACCTGGTCATGGTCGTCAACTGCAACCTGCAGCGCCTTGACGGCCCTGTGCGCGGCAACGGCAAGATCATCCAGGAACTCGAAGCAGACTTCCGCGGCGCCGGCTGGAACGTGGTCAAGGTGATCTGGGGACCGGGCTGGGACGCCCTGCTGGCCAAGGACAAAGAAGGCATCCTGCAGCGCGTGATGATGGAAACCGTCGACGGCGAATACCAGAACTACAAGGCCAAGGACGGCGCCTACGTGCGCAAGAACTTCTTCGGCAAGCATCCGAAGCTGCTCGAAATGGTCGCCAACATGACCGACGACGACATCTGGCGCCTGACACGCGGCGGCCACGATCCGCACAAGATCTACGCCGCCTTCAAGATCGCGCAGGAAAACAAGGGTACCCCGACCGTCCTGCTGGTGAAAACCGTCAAGGGCTTCGGCATGGGCAAGTCCGGCGAAGCGCGCAACACCGCGCACCAGACCAAGAAGCTCGACGACGAAGCGATCCGCGAAATGCGCGACCGCTTTGCGATCCCTATCCCGGACGACAAGCTGGCCGATATTCCGTTCTTCAAGCCGGCCGACGATGCGCCCGAAATGGTTTACCTGCACAAGCGCCGCGAACTGCTGGGCGGCTACCTGCCGCAGCGCCGTCCGCAAGCTGCCGAATCGCTGCCGGTGCCTGCGCTGTCGGCATTCCAGAACGTGCTCGACGCGACCGCCGAAGGCCGCGAAATCTCGACCACGCAGTCCTTCGTGCGCATCATTTCGACCCTGCTGCGCGACCCGAACCTGGGCCAGCGCATCGTGCCGATCCTGGTCGACGAATCGCGTACCTTCGGGATGGAAGGCTTGTTCCGCCAGATCGGCATCTTCAATCAACAGGGCCAGTTGTACGAGCCGGTTGATAAAGACCAGGTCATGTACTACCGCGAAGACAAGGCCGGCCAGATTCTGCAGGAAGGCATCAACGAAGCGGGCGGCATGAGCTCGTGGATCGCCGCGGCGACCTCGTACTCGACCAACAACCGGATCATGATCCCGTTCTACACCTTCTACTCGATGTTCGGCATGCAGCGCATCGGCGACCTGGCGTGGGCGGCGGGCGACATGCGCGCACGCGGCTTCCTGATGGGCGGCACGGCGGGCCGCACGACCCTCAACGGCGAAGGCTTGCAGCACGAAGATGGCCACAGCCACGTGATGGCGGCGACCATTCCGAACTGCCTGCCGTACGATCCGACCTTCGCGCACGAAGTGGCGGTCATCGTCCAGGACGGCCTGCGCCGCATGGTGGCGGAACAGGAAGACGTGTTCTACTACATCACCTTGATGAACGAGAACTACGAGCAGCCAGGCCTGACCCCCGGCACGGAAGAGGGCATCCTGAAAGGCATGTACCTCTTGCAAGCGGGCGACGCGGCTGCCAAGCAGCGCGTGCAGCTGATTGGTTCGGGCACGATTCTGCGCGAATCGATCTTCGCGGCCGAACTGCTGCAGAAGGACTTCGGCATTGCGGCCGACGTGTGGTCGGCGCCGTCGCTGACCCTGATCGCCCGCGACGGCCAGGACGCCGAGCGCTGGAGCATGGTGCATCCGACCGACGCCCCACGCCTGCCGTACGTGACGCAGCTGATGGAAAAGACCACCGGTCCGATCATCGCCACGACCGACTACATGCGCCTGTTCGCCGAACAGATCCGCGCGTTCATGCCGAAGGGCCGCACCTACAAAGTGCTCGGTACCGATGGTTTTGGCCGCTCCGACAGCCGCGTCAAGCTGCGCGAGTTCTTTGAAGTGAACCGTTACTATATCGTCGTGGCGGCGCTCAAATCGCTGGCCGACGAGGGCGTGATTGCAACGTCCGTGGTGGCCGATGCGATTGCCAAGTACGGCATCAATCCTGAAAAACCGAATCCGGTGACCCAGTAACTTTGCCACGGCGTTTGCGCCCTCGTGCTGAAATTGGGTTCCCGCCTGCGCGGGAACGACGGAGCTAGCCTCGTCGTTCCCGCGCAGGCGGGAACCCAAGTCCGGGGTGCCGCAGACGCCCGACTAAACGAATAAGAACGGAGTAAACGCTATGAGCATTGTGGAAGTCAAAGTCCCGGACATCGGCGACTTCAAGGAAGTCGAAGTCATCGAACTGATGGTCAAGCCGGGCGACACCATCAAGGTCGACCAGTCGCTGATCACGGTCGAATCCGACAAGGCCAGCATGGAGATCCCGTCCAGCCATGCCGGCGTGGTCAAGGAACTCAAGATCAAAGTCGGTGACAAGGTCGCCGAAGGCGCACTGTTGCTGATTCTCGAAAGCGACGATGCAGCAGCCGCGCCAGCCGCCGCACCTGCGTCAGCCGCCGCAGCCGCACCTGCGCCAGCGGCCGCAGCCGCCCCGGTGCCTGCCGCCGCTGCGCCGGCACCAGCCGCTGCGCCGGCACCAGCCGCAGCGCCAGCACCAGCCGCACCCGCCGCCGACGCCGCACCTGCCCAATCGAACGCCAAGGCCCACGCCTCGCCATCGATCCGCAAGTTCGCGCGCGAACTCGGCGTCGACCTGCTGCGCGTGCCCGGCAGCGGACCGAAGGGCCGCATCACCCAGCAGGACGTGCAGAACTTCGTCAAGGGCGTGCTCGCGAGCGCGTCGCCTGGCAACGGCTCCAAGGCCTCGGGCGGCGGTACCGGCGTCGGTCTCGACCTGCTGCCATGGCCGTCGCTCGACTTCAGCAAATTCGGCCCGACCGAACTGCTGCCGCTGTCGCGCATCAAGAAAATCAGTGGCCCGAACCTGCACCGCAACTGGGTGATGATCCCGCACGTGACGCAGTTCGACGAGTCCGACGTGACCGACCTGGAACAGTTCCGCGTCGATTCGAACGCCGCGCTGGCCAAGTCCAAGTCGACCGTCAAGCTGACCATGCTCGCTTTCGTGATCAAGGCCAGCGTCGCCGCGCTGAAAAAGTACCCGGCGTTCAACGCATCGATCGACGCCACCGGCGCCAACCTGATTCTCAAGCAGTACTACAACATCGGCTTCGCGGCCGATACGCCGAACGGCTTGATGGTTCCGGTCATCAAGGACGCCGACAAGAAATCGATCTCGCAGATCGCCGTCGAAATGGGCGAGCTGTCGGCCCAGGCGCGCGACGGCAAGCTCAGTCCAGCCAACATGCAGGGCGCGACCTTCACCATCTCGTCGCTCGGCGGCATTGGCGGCACGGCCTTCACGCCGATCATCAACGCACCGGAAGTGGCGATCCTTGGCCTGTCCAAGTCGTCGATGAAGCCGGTGTGGGACGGCGCGGCCTTCCAGCCACGCCTGATGCTGCCGCTGTCGCTGTCGTACGATCACCGCGTGATCGACGGCGCCATGGCCGCGCGCTTCACCGCATATCTGGCCGAAGTCATGGCCGATCTGCGCAAGACCTTGTTATAAGGACGACACAGCGATGAGCACAATCGAGGTAAAAGTACCGAATATCGGCGACTTCAAGGAAGTTGAAGTTATTGAAGTGATGATCAAGGTGGGCGACACGATCAAGGTCGACCAATCCCTGATCACCGTCGAATCCGACAAGGCCAGCATGGAAATTCCGGCCAGTCACGCCGGCGTGGTCAAGGAAATCAAAGTCAAGGTGGGCGACAAGATCGCCGAAGGTTCGATGCTGCTGGTGCTCGACGCTGCCGGCGATGCTGCTGCCGCACCTGCCGCACCTGCCGCCGCCGCTCCCGCCGCCGCAGCTGCTCCCGCCGAATCGCAGGCGCCAGCGCATCCGACGCCGCCCGCGGCGCCGGTGGCAGCGACGCCCGCGCCAACCATGGCCAAGTACGACGGCAAGGTCGACATCGAATGCGAAATGATGGTGCTCGGTGCAGGTCCCGGCGGCTACTCGGCGGCATTCCGCTCGGCCGACCTGGGCATGAACACGGTGCTGATCGAGCGTTACGCTTCGCTCGGCGGTGTGTGCCTGAACGTTGGTTGCATTCCATCGAAAGCGCTGCTGCACGTGGCGGCCGTGATCGATGAAACGCAAGCCATGTCCAAGCACGGCATCAGCTTCGCCAAGCCGGACATCGACATCGACCAGCTGCGCGCCTACAAGGACAAGGTCATCAGCAAGATGACCACGGGTCTGGCGGGCATGGCCAAGATGCGCAAGGTCAATGTGGTGCAGGGTGTCGGCCAGTTCGTCAGCGCCAACCACATCGAAGTGACGGCCGCCGACGGCAGCAAGAAGGTTGTGCAGTTCCAGAAGGCGATCATCGCCGCCGGTTCGGCCGTGGTCAACCTGCCGTTCGTGCCAAAAGATCCGCGCATCGTCGATTCGACCGGCGCGCTGGAACTGCGCCAGATCCCGAAACGCATGCTGGTCATCGGCGGCGGCATCATCGGCCTGGAAATGGCCACCGTGTACTCGACCCTCGGTTCCCGCATCGATGTCGTCGAAATGCTCGATGGCCTGATGCAGGGCGCCGACCGCGACATGGTCAAGGTCTGGCAGAAGTTCAACGAGAAGCGCTTCGACAAGGTCATGACCAAGACCAAGACGGTCGCTGTGGAAGCGCTGGAAGAGGGCATCAAAGTGAGCTTCGAAGCGGCGCAAGCCGGCGTCACCGCGCCCGAGCCGCAGATCTACGATATGGTGCTCGTTGCAGTGGGCCGCAGCCCGAACGGCGGCAAGATCGCTGCCGACAAGGCTGGCGTGACGGTCACCGACCGCGGTTTCATCCCGGTCGACGCGCAGATGCGCACCAATGTGCCGCACATTTTCGCCATTGGCGACCTGGTGGGCCAGCCGATGCTGGCGCACAAGGCGGTGCACGAAGCGCACGTCGCGGCCGAAGCGGCGCATGGCGAGAAGGCTTTCTTCGACGTCAAGGTGATTCCATCGGTGGCGTATACCGATCCCGAAGTGGCATGGGTCGGCATTACCGAAGACGAGGCGAAAGCCAAGGGCATCAAGCTCGAAAAAGGGCACTTCCCTTGGGCCGCCAGCGGTCGCGCGGTTGCCAATGGGCGTGACGAGGGCTTCACCAAGCTGCTGTTCGACGCCGAGACGCACCGCATTGTCGGTGGCGGGATCGTGGGCACGCATGCGGGCGACATGATCGGCGAGATCGCGCTGGCGATCGAGATGGGCGCCGACGGCATCGATATCGCCAAGACGATTCACCCGCACCCGACCCTGGGCGAGTCGATCGGCATGGCGGCGGAAGTGTATGAAGGCGTGTGCACCGACTTGCCGCCGGTGCGCAAGAAGTAAGCTGTAGTAAGCGCAGGAATAGAAAAAGCCCCGTTCACGTGTATGCGTCAACGGGGCTTTTTTTCGGCGGTTGCGATGGCCAAGTACCTCTATAGCGTCGTTCCCGCGCAGGCGGGAACCCAAGTTGTCGTAAAGCCGCTGGTACGGTACGACCTTGGGTTCCCGCCTGCGCGGGAACGACGGTGCTAAGTGGCTTTGACATTAGCCGTGAAGTTTAGTGAAAACTCACCCACCGCGCAGGAATCTCGATATTCCCCGAACGTGCGGCGGCAGCATACGCGTGCATCTCCGCGACGACCGCTTCGAGTTGTTCCATGTTCGGGTTTTCCAGAAAACCCTTCATCCGTTCATTCAGTGACGCTTGCTGATCATGCCATTCGTAGCGAGCCGACTTGCTCATACCATCCTCCTTGAAAGAGGCAACTGTGCCAGAAAAAACGCACCACTTCGGTGCGATGACGCACATTCTCCGGGGCACACGGCCGCTTACGGCGCGCGCAGCACGCTGCGATAGAACAGATCGAGCCTCTGCTCGAGCGCCGTTACCACCTCGGCGCGCGCCTGCGCAACCGGCTGGAACAAGAACCGTCCGAAGTACTCCCCCTGCACGCAATTGAGCAAGAACGTCGGAATCAATTCCAGCGCCAGATCCTCGCGCAACTGCGCCCGCACGTCGGCACGCGCGAAATACCGCAGCAGCATCTCGCGCGTCTGGCGCGGCCCGGCTTCGTAGAACGAGGTCGATAATTCCGGATTCGACGCCGCTTCGGCAATCACCATGCGCTGCATGCTCAAGGCCTCGGGCGCGCTGATCATGTCGAAGAACTGCAGGCTGAATTCGGAAATGGCCTGCTTGAGCGGGCGCATATCGCTTTCCACCGCGCTGGCCGTGAAGAAGCGGCTGCGGTTGGCCAGCAGCACCGCCTGGAACAAGCCCGCCTTGCCGCCGAACTTGACGTAGATCGTGCGCACCGCCACGTGGGCTTCACGGGCGATGGTTTCCAGGCTGACCTTGCTGTAGCCGTGCTTGAGCATCAGTTCGCCAGCGGTCTGGATCAGGTTGTTGTGGCGCGCTTCGAGCTCGCAGGCGCGCGGCCGGCCCGCCGACTTGCTAGCTGGGGCGGCCGGTACTGGTGGGGCAGGGGAGGCTGTCGTCATGCCATCACTGTAATTCAATCCAAAATGAAATGCAACCGTTTCATTTCTTGACTTGGTGAAATGCTTAGGGAATAATGCCCCTACCCCATTTCATTATCGGAGCAGTACCATGTCGCAAGCACAAGCCAAGGCCGAGCCAAAAGAACTCGCCGCCGTTCCAACCGTCGCCGCCCCCGCCGCGACCCCGCCCAACTGGCGCGTGCGCGGCGTATTGGCCCTGATCGCCGTGGTGGCGATCGGCACCGGTGGCCGCATGTGGTACCGCAGCTCCCATTTCGTCGAGACCGAGAATGCCTTCGTGTCCGGCCACGTGCACCCGGTATCGGCCCGCATTTCCGGCGTGGTGACCCGCGTGCTGGTGGAAGATAACCAGAACGTCAAGGCCGGCGATGTGATCGCCGAACTCGATCCGGCCGACCAGCGCGTCAAGGTCGAACAGATCCAGGCGCAGATCGTCAGCGCGCAGCAGCAGGTGCTGCAGGCCGACGCCCAGGTGGAACAGGTGCGTGCGCAGGCCGCCGCCGCCTCGGCCCAGGTGGTGCAATCGGAAGCGCTGCTGCTGCGCGCCAAACAGGACGCCGAGCGTTTCGGCCAGTTGTATACCTCGCAGATGAAGGCCGTTTCGAAAGCCGAACTCGATGCCGCCAACGCCGGCCGCGCCGGTGCCGTCGCCGACGTCTCCGCCCGGCGCGGCACCGTGGTCGCGGCCCAGGCCCAGATCACCGCCGCCGGCGCCGCGCGCGATGTCGTCAAGGCCCAGATCAAGGTCCTGCAAACCCAGTTGAAAGACGCCCAGCAGCAGTTGGCCTACAACCGCATCCTGGCGCCTGTCGAAGGCCGCCTTGGCCGCCGCAGCGTGGAAGTGGGCGCGCGCGTCCAGCCGGGCCAGCAGCTTGCCGCCATCGTGCAGGACGACGTCTGGATCACCGCCAATTTCAAGGAAACCCAGTTGGCCGACCTGCATCCCGGCCAAGCCGTGCATGTGGTGATCGACGCCATGCCGAAGCATCCGCTGGTCGGGCGCATCGACAGCTTCTCGCCGGCCTCGGGCAACCAGTTCGCCCTGCTGCCGGCCGATAACGCCACCGGTAACTTCACCAAGATCGTCCAGCGCGTGCCGGTCAAGATCGTCTTGCGCGCCGAAGACGTCAAGGCCCTGCAAGGCCGCCTGGTGCCGGGCATGTCGGCACTGGCCGAAATCGACATCGGCCAGGCCGCTCCCGCCACCAAGACCGCGACCGCCCCGGTTGCCGCCCCCGCAGCCCACTAAGCACATTTCATGAGCAGCCCGACCAACACCATGACCGCCGGCAGAATGGCGGCAGCGCCGCCGATCGCCGAGAAGGTCGACATGCGCACCTGGATCGCCGTCGCCGCCGGCATGCTGGGCGCTTTCATGGCGATCCTGGATATCCAGATCACCAACTCCTCGCTCAAAGACATTTTGGGCACCCTGTCGGCCACGCAGGAAGAAGGCTCGTGGATTTCCACCGCCTACCTGTGCGCCGAAATCGTGGTCATCCCGATGACCGCGCTGCTGGCGCGCGTGTTCGGCATGCGCATGTACATGATGGGCACCACCGCGCTGTTCCTGGTGTTCTCGACCCTGTGCGGCTCGGCCTGGAACCTGGAAAGCATGATCGTGTTCCGCGCGCTGCAAGGCTTTACCGGCGGCGCCTTGATTCCCATGGCGATGACCCTGGTCATGGCCAAGCTGCCGGCCTCGCGCCGTTCGGTCGGCATGGCCATTTTCGGCTTGACCGCGACCCTGGCCCCGGCCATGGGGCCGACCCTGGGCGGCTACCTGTCCGAAATCTACGGCTGGCCGTCGATCTTCTACATTAACTGGGTGCCAGGCCTGTTGCTGATCGGCGGCATCTGGTGGGGCCTGGACCGTGGTCCGAGCAACCTGCGCCTGCTGCTCAAGGCCGACTGGCTCGGCATCTTCCTGATGGCCATGGGCCTCGGTTGCCTGACCATCTTCCTGGAAGAGGGCAATTCGAAGGAGTGGTTCGAATCGAACTTCATCATCGCCTTTGCCAGCCTCTCGCTCATTGGCCTGGTGGGCTGGGTCGTTACCAGCCTGACGCGCCCCGATCCGTTCGTGAACCTGCGCCTGTACGGGCAGCGCAACTTCATCGTCGCCACGATTTTGTCGGCGGTGATCGGCATGGGCCTGTACGGTTCGTCCTTCCTGCTGCCGCTGTACCTGGGCCAGATCGCCGGCTACACGCCGATGCAGATCGGGGAAGTGATCATGTGGGCCGGCCTGCCGCAATTGTTCGTCATGCCGTTCGCCGCCGCGCTCTCGTCCAAGGTCGACAACCGCATTTTGTGCTCGATCGGCCTTACCCTGTTTGGAATTTCGTGCCTGATGAATTCGCACATGGATGCGAGCACCGGGTACGACCAGCTGTTCTGGTCTCAGGTCGTACGCGCCCTGGGCCAGCCTTTCATCATGCTGACCCTGTCGAGCTTTGCGATGCACAAAATCGCACCGGCCGACACCTCGTCCGCATCGAGCCTGTTCAACATGACGCGTAACCTGGGCGGCTCGATCGGCATCGCCATGCTGGCCACCAGCTTGACCAACCGCGAGCACTTTCACTCGGCGATCATCGGCCAGTCGGTCACCGCCATGTCGGCCCCGGTCCAGGAACGCCTGGACCAGCTGACCGCCGCCTTTGTGGCCAACGGCATCGACCCGGCCACCGCCGCCAACCAGGCACTGGCCGTGATCGGCGGCGTGGTGCGGCGCGAAGCCTATGTCATGGCCTACAACGATGGCTTTGTCATCATGGCCGTATTCCTGTTCGCTTGCGTCGGCGCGCTGCTGTTCGCCGACAACGTCAAAGCCCCGTCCGGTCCCGGCGCGGGCGCTCATTAAAAGTAGGGAGAATCATCTTGAAGCCACTGATCCTGTGCGCGCTGCTGGCGCTGTCCGGCTGCGCCACCATCGGCGCCGATTTCGTCGAACCTGTCGCCCTCGCCAACCCGGCCTGGCGTCACGCCGGCGCCGACAGCCAGGCTGGCGCGCGCCTGCCGGCAAGCTGGTGGAGCGTGTTCGGCGACGCCACCCTGAACGACCTTGAGCAGCGCGCCGTGCGTGACAACCCTGGCGTCAAAGCGAGCGCGCAACGCCTGCTGCAGGCGCAGGCCCAGATGGGCAACCTGCGCGCGGCGCTCTCGCCGAGCGTGAACGTCAGCACCTCGGTTGCTAATTCCCGCAGTTCGGCCGAGACCTCGCAGGGCCTGGCCCTGGGGCACCGTTCGATCGAAGGGAATAACTACTTCGTCGGCGGCTCGCTCTCGTACGAGCTGGACCTGTGGGGCCGCGTCAAGCGCGTGGTCGAAGCGGCCGACGCCCAGGCGCTGGCGGCACAGGACGACCGTGACGGCGTGATCTTGCTGCTGTCGGCGCAGGTGGCCAGCACCTACTGGCAGCTGCGCGGCATGGATGCCGAACTGGCGATCCTGAAAAATGCGCTGGCCACCCGCGGTGAATCGCAGCAACTGGTCGAAGCGCGGTTTGGCGCCGGCCTGACCAATGAACTCGATGTCTCGCGCGCCCGCATCGAGCGTGGCAACGCCGAGGCGGACTTGCACGAAGTGCAGCGCCAGCGCAACCTGCTCGAACACAGCCTGGCCACCCTGGTTGGCGTGTCGCCATCGTCGCCGCTGATCGCCGCCATGGACAAGACGGAGCTGCCGGCGCCACCAAGCATTCCAGTCGGCCTGCCGGCCACCCTGCTGGCGCAGCGGCCCGACCTGGCCTCGAGCGTGGCCGGCCTGCGCGCGGCCAATGCGCAGGTGGCGGTATCGGAAGGCGCGTTTTATCCGTCGCTGACCCTGACCGGCAATTTCGGTTTCGCTTCCGAGAGCCTGCGAAACCTGACCGACAGCGGTGCGCGCCAGTTCTCGGTGGGGCCGCTGGCCTTGTCGCTGCCGATTTTCGATGGCGGCCGCAACAAAGCCAACCTGGCCATGTCGCAGGCGCGTTACGCCGAAGCGCGCGCCAATCACGAAACCAAGCTGTTGACGGCCCTGCGCGAAGTGGAAGATGCCTTGTCGGATGTGCAGCAGCGCCAGCGCCAGGGTGAAGTGCAGGCCCAGTCGCAGCAGGCCGCGGCGCGCGCCTACCTGGTGGCGCAGGCACGCTACGAGCGTGGCCTGTCGACCTATCTGGACGTAACCGACGCCCAGCGCAGTTCCCTGACGGCCGACCGCGCCGCCGCCCAGATCCGCACCCAGCGCCTGCTGGCCAGCGTGGCCGTGGCGCGTTCGCTCGGCGGCGGTTGGACCCAGCCAGCGGCCGAGGCGACCATCGCCCAGGCGGCGCGCTAAGAGCCTGTCTCGGTAGGCCGCAGTCGCAGCTGGCGCGCCTGGCGGGCGGGGGCAGCGTTGTTCGTCGTTGCATGGCTAGCCATGCGGCCTCCTCACGCCTTGCCCGCGCCCGCCATGCATCGCCTACGCGCATGTCGCCCTCCGCTTCCCCCGGCCTACCGAGACAAGCTCTAAGCGCTTCCCGCTGTCGTGCGCAATGCGTACTACAGCGGGCCGAAGTGCTCCAGCAGAAAATCGATAAACGTTGTCAGTTTCGGCGTGGCCTGGCGGTCGCGCGGATACAGCACGTGCATGGTGCGCGGCGGCGGAATGTGTGCTTCCATCAGCGACACCAGCCGCCCCGCCGCCACTTCGTCGGCCAGCATGACCTGCGCCTGCATCACGATGCCGAAGCCGGCCAGCGCCGCCTGTTTCAGCGCCTGGCCATTGTTCGAGCGGAAGCGGCTGACCCGCGCCGGCACGCTGCCGTCGTCGTCGCCCAGGCGCCAGCGCACCAGTTTTTTCCAATGCATGAAGTCCAGGCATTCGTGCCGCGCCAGGTCGGCCGGCACGCGCGGCGTGCCGTGCCGCGCAAGGTACTCCGGCGAAGCGCAGATCAGCATGCGGTAGGGACGCAGCCGGCGCGCGATCATGCCCGAGTCGTCGAGTTCACTGATGCGGATGGCCGCGTCGTAGCCATCGTCGACGACGTCGACCAGGCGGTCGTTCAGTTCCAGGTCGAGGCTCACTTCGGGATAGCGGGCGAGGTAGGCGGGCAGCAGCGGCGAGAGCGACTCGCTGCCGAACGTCACCGGGGCGCTGATGCGCAACCGTCCGCGCGGCGCCAGGCGCATCGCTTCCGCGCCCGATTCGGCGGCCCGTACCTGTTCCAGGATGCTGCGGCACTGCTCCACGAACTGTTCGCCGATTTCGGTCAGGCTTTGGCGCCGCGTGGTGCGCGCCAGCAGGCGCGCGCCCAGGAGCTCTTCCAGAAAGCGCACGTGCTTGCCGACCATTACCGCCGACATGTCGAACCGCGTGGCGGCCGCCGTGAAGCTGCCCTCGTCGACCACCGCCGTGAAAATCTCCATGCTGCGCAGCTTGTCCATCGATTCCGAATTTTTAGTATGTAATATCCGTCATGGTAGCCCATTTATCTTCATTGCTAACGGCGAGATACTGTTACTCCGCATTCTTCTTTCTGGAGTCACTATGAAAATCATCGTTATCGGTGCCAGCGGCACCATCGGCAAGGCGGTTTCTTCCCATCTGGCCGTGCGCCACGAGATCGTGAGCGTCGGCGCCAACAGCGGCGACGTGCGCGCCGATATCCGTGACATCGCCCAGGTGCGCGCCCTGTTCGGGCAAGTCGGCAAGGTCGATGCCGTAGTGGTGGCGGCGGGCGCGGTGCATTTCGGGCCGCTGGCCGAACTGGGGCCGGAGCAGTTCCAGGTCGGTATCGCCAGCAAGTTGATGGGGCAGGTGAATGTGGCGCAGGTGGCGGCCGAGTACTTGAACGACGGCGGATCGATCACCCTGATCAGCGGCATCGTGGGCGAGCAGCCGATCCGCTTTGGCGCGTCGGCCAGCATGGTCAACAGCGCGGTGGAAGGGTTTGTGCGCGGCGCGGCGATCGAACTGCCGCGCGGAATGCGCATCAACGCCATCAGCCCGACGGTGCTGGAAGAATCGCTCGATGCGTATGGGCCGTATTTTTATGGATTCGAGGCGACGCCGGCCAGCCGCGTGGCGTTGGCGTACAGCCGCAGCGTGGAAGGTGCGCAGACGGGGCAGGTGTACCGGGTGTGGTAGGCCGGCATGCTTGTTGGTCGTGAGGACCCGGCGGATAATGAGCCATTCCGCCATCCGCCCGAGACCTCGATGTTCCCCAGTTATTATGCGTGCAGCAGCTGCCACGAAAAATTTGAGTTTGCATTTCGCGAGGCGTGGTATTACGTGGGGATGGAACCGGTGGGAAATCAAGTGGCCTATGACGATCTGTTGTCGGTCAATATACGCCCGGCGTGGTGCAAGGATTGCGATTGCCTTTGCTTGGTGGAGGATATTGCTTCTGTGCGGGTTTTTGAAGACGCCTACGGCGCCGCGCGGGGTGGCCGGAAAGTGGATTATCCGGGCGATACCGAATACATGGATGCGGCAGGCGCGCTCAAGGAAATCGAAGACCAACTGCGCTGGCGCATGGGACGGTGCCAAGCGCCCCGGGCGCTTTGTTGTGGAGGGTCGCGATATCAGTTGATGAATGTCGCGCAGCCTCTCCTCAAACATGCGCAGTGCGATTTTGGCGTGGTCGAACCGAAGTCCTGTTTTGTGGGAGCGTATTGCGGACCTGGTCCCGGAGAACGCAGCCCGGCCAATCTGCGTGTATATGACGCCGAAGGTGACTTGATTGGCCTGCTTACCTGGAACAAGCGCGAACAGCGCATGTGGACTGTAGAAGCGCTGCAGTATCGGCTCCCTGTCGCTGACGACTAAGTACCCGCGCAGAAATAAATGTGAGTTTTTGCCGAACATAGCTGGATGCGATGCAAGGCGCCCGACGCGACGCAGTGCGAGCACTGCGAGCGGAGGGCAACGCCGCAGCGCGCCGGCTATGGAAGGAAAAAATCACACTTATTTATGGGCGGGTACTTGGATCGTCAGGCGCGGATGCGTTCTATTTGACCTGCCTGGCCCGCTTGCGGGGCGTCGCGCGGATGTCTGACGAGTACACCGTCGAGACGAACACGACCGTCCGAACGTCCGATGGGATGCTATTGCAGTGGTACCAAAGACCTCCCGCTTCCATCGGACGCACCAGATAGCTCATTTCCGCACCGTTCTCCCTGAATGCCCAGGAAAATGGATCGCCCTTGTCTTGCGTGGGCGCGCGCCCGAAGCGTTCCGTATAGAAGCGGAGAACTGTATCGACGTCCAGGTACGACCCATGTTGATACTCGGTGGCGGAAAAGCGTTCTCCCTTGTCGCCGACGAAACCGTCAACATTGCGCTCGCACTTCGGTACGCCGCGCTCGGGGAAAACCGGGTCGTCGAGCTTCGCGTTGGCGGCAAGGGGAAAAGTACAACTGGCGGTCAATGCCGCGAGCATCCATGGCAAACGGTGTTTCATGTGGCATTCCAAGGTAATGCTGAAGCCAGGCGGAAAGCGCGGCGAGCGATGATCCGGTCAGATCCGGCAGGCGTAAATCGGGGCCTTCGAATTGCAGAGAGGGGCGCTGCAGTGGGATTGTCCCCATCATCAGCACACCGCAAATGTTGAGGCGGCAACGAGAACCTCTTTCAAACGTCCTTTTGCCAGTGCTTGCAAGGGAGTTTCTTGCAGGGTCGATATGACGGTGGCGGGTTGATTGCCGCCGCCTGCGCCGCCACGCGTGCGGACCCGCCGAAGGGTAAACAGCTGGAGAGAAAATGCTTTCTCTCCAGCTCAGTATTACCTGCGATAAACGCGAACGTAGTCAACCTGCATCTGGTTCGGGAAGGCGGTCGATCCATCCGGGCTGCCGGGCCAGTTGCCGCCGACCGCCAGGTTAAACAGGAGGAAGAACGGCGCATGGAACTCCGACGTGCCGTTGATGCCGCCGGCGATATTGACTTCGTGGAACTTGTTTCCGTCCACATACCAGCGGATCATCGAGGCATCCCACTCCACGGCATACACGTGGTACTGCGAGAAGTCCAGGTTGCCCGATGGGCCGCCGTAATTGGCATACGCGTTGTTCTGATCCGACCAGTGGATGGTGCCGTGGGTGACCGCTTCGGAGTTGATGTGCTCCATGATGTCGATTTCACCACTGGCCGGCCAGCGCGCACTGTTGATGGAGTTACCCAGCATCCAGAAAGCCGGCCAGGTACCCTTGCCGGTCGGGATTTTCATGCGCGCTTCTATCCGGCCATACTGCCAGCTGGCCTTGTTCTGGGTGGTAATGCGGCCCGAGGTGTACTGCTTGCCCATGTAGGCTTCCTTGCGCGCCTGGATCACCAGTTCGCCGCCGGTGACACGGATGTTCTCCGAACGCGCGGTGTAGTACTGCAACTCGTTGTTGCCGCCACCATCCCCGTTGACCTCGATGTTCCACTTTGATGTGTCGAGTGAGGTGCCGTTGAACTCGTCCGCCCAGGCCAGCGTCCAGCCGTCAGGTAGTGGCGCGGTGCCGCAGCTCGCGCCGGCGATGCTGATCCAGTTAAGGTTAAAGCCGGCGCTGCTGATGAAGGTGCCGAGGTTGTACGTGCCGGCATTGATGTTGATGGTGCGCTGCACGGTGGTCCAGTTCTGCCAGCCGCCCGTTGCGGGAACCGAGGTGCTGCCCAGCGGGATCGTGCCTCCGTTGAGGTCGGTGGAAATCACGCCGCCAGCCGAAGGGGCGGCGACACGGTACGCAAAGGTATAGGCGCCGCTGGTGGGGAAGGTGATGTTGTTGTGCGCCAGCCATTCGCCATTGGCAGTCCAGCCAACGTCATAACCTCCGCCGGCGTCGCTAGTGGCTTCAATATCGACGTTGTCGGCGCGGTATTGGTTACCTGTGTTGCCAGCCGTGGTGTCGAACGCGTCGGAATAATTTTCAGCCTGGAGTATGCAGATGGCGGCGATGTTGGCGCTGGAACCGGCTTGCGTCGCTGTCTGCACCGGGGCAACGGGGGCTTGCCCGCCGTCGACCCGCTCGCGCGCCGCGTTATCGCCACAACCGGCGATGGCGCCGGCGCTCAATGCTGATGCCAGCAAGACGTTAATCGTCTTTGTTTTCATGTTGAAAGTCTCCGAATTGATAGTTGGTTTACGTGCGGGCTGCAAGCACTTCTAGCCGATGCTACCGGCAATGACGACCTTGATGGAAACGCTTCCATCCGAACTGAGTATCTTGCACATTTGAGATATTGTCAAAACCTGCACGAAGCTAATGTCACTTTCGGAGCGGTTCTGTCGTATTTACGCCAAGGTTTCGCCGTCTCGGGCGGCGGCCCACACCCAAATCGCACGCCACAGCAAGCGCGAGGCTGACGAGCAGGAGATGACCGTTACGTCGCCGGCGCCGCCATCCCCGGCATGGCATGACCACGCACGGCGCGCATCAGATACAAGCCATACAGGCACATGGGCAACACGGCGAACAGCGCGGCATACGGCAGCACCGAGTCGTCGCCGCCCGAGCTGGCCGACAGCATCGACGACATCAGCGAGAAGTCCCACAGCCCATGCACCAATACCATCGGCCAGATCGAGCGCGTGCGCAGGCGGATGGCGCTGTAGGCCAGGCCCTGCAAGAAGGCGGACACCGACTGCACCAGCGCGGCGCCGGCGTCGCCGCTGGCGAAGCCGTTGGCCGCATGCACCGCGCCGAACACGACGGAAGACAGGAACACGGCCGGCCAGATCGCGAAGCGGTCCAGGAAGCCCTGCAACAAGACGGCGCGGAACATCAGTTCCTCCGACAGCGCCACCAGCGCCGTATTGCAGGCGACCAGCAGCAGCACGCCGCGCGCCGGCCAGCCGTCGGCCCAGGCCACCAGCAGCATCAGGAGCGCATACAGCAAAGGCAACCACACCAGCCGGGCCGATCTCATTGGCGCAGGCGCAAACAGGCCTGCGGCGCGGCGGTCGCGCGAAGCCAGGGCGACGATGGCGGCAAAACCCGCCGCCAGCAGCCACCCCACGCCGATGCCGCCGCCGGCCGCATCGGCCAGCGAGTGCTGGCCACTCCCCGCCTGGAGCCACTGTCCGCCCAGCGTCAGTAGCAGCCACACGGCCAATGCTGCCAACGCCAGCGGCGCGGTCAGGTGCAATCGTTTCATTCGTTTTTCCGCCGGCCAGTGAGATCCGAAAAAGTCGCCATGTATCGCTGGCGGACATTATCCCAGATGGCCTGGCCGGCCGGAACAGGCCCTTAATACAGATCGTTGCGCACCGCATGCGCGTAGTGCGCATTCGCCTGGGCCACATCGGCCTCGCCGATCATCGCCATCGACGCCAGCATCTGGCCCACCGTCGGCAGGCCGGCGTGCTCCAGGCGCGACTCTTCCCGCCACAGGCGCGCGCGGTTGATCGCTTTACCGCAATGCATCAGCACCTCGTCGATCGCCAGCACGATGGCCGTTTTCGGCGCCTTGCCGCCCTCGGCCAGCCGCGCCAGCAGCGCCGCATCGGTGCTCACGCGCGCGCGTCCGTTGATGCGCATGAATACTTCCAGCCCCGGGAACAGGAACAGCATCGCGGCGCGCTCGTCGTCGGCCAGGTTGCGCATCGACTCGATGCGGTTGTTGCCCGGCCAGTCGGCAAAGGCGACCGTGCGCGCATCGAGCACCTGCACGAATCCGGGCGGCCCGCCGCGCGGCGACACATCGAGTCCTTGCGCGCGCCCGCTCGCAAACGAGAAGAAGGTCGCCGCTTTCAGATAGTCTTCGTGCATCGGCACCAGGCGCTCGAGCACCGCCTTCTGGATGCGCTCCGCCGGCGCCGCATACAGCGCGTCCAGGTCCGGCTGCGTGGCCGCTGCCTGTCCGCGCAGCAGGGCGCGCAGCAGGGCGCGCAGCGGCGCGTGCCTGATCTCGAGAACCTCGAACAGGCCGAGCGCGCGCAGCGCCGGCAGGTCCGCTTCGATATCGGCCAGCACGGCGGCCCGCGCATCGGCCGCGAGCGCCGGATCGGCAAAGGCGCGCGCATTGGCGAGAAAGGCCGCCACCGTGCCCTTGCGGATCGCCAGGCCGGCAAAGCTGGCTTCATTTGTATCGTCGGGAAGGATATCGTGTGCTCGCATGCTTGTCTCCGGAAGGATAAAAACGCAGGATAAGCAAAGCCGCCTGTCCGCTGTACACTATATCGGCCAACATTTTGCTCGAATCCGCCATGTCCGACCTGACCCTCGATCCCGCCCATATCAATACCTCGGAAGGACCCGTCGTGATCGTCGCTGCCGGCAGCGAGGAGCGCGAGCGCACTTCCGCCGGTCACCGGCACGCGCGCGGCCAGCTGATGGGATCCATGCGCGGACTGTTGTCGGTCGGCGTGGAAGACGGCCAGTGGATCGTGCCGGCGATTCATGCGGTCTGGCTGCCGCCGCATCACTTTCATTCGGTACGTTCGCACGGGCCGTTTTCGGGCTGGAGCGTGTATGTGGCCGAACCGGCATGCGCCGACCTTCCGCAGCGCCCTTGCACGCTGCGTACCTCAAGCCTGTTGCGCGAAGCGGTGCTGCGCGCCGCCACGTGGGCGCTCGATCCGCTCGACGCGCAGCGCGAGCGCGTGGCGCAGCTGATCCTCGACGAGATCCGGCACGCGCCGCCGGCGCCGTTCGGACTGCCGCTGCCGCGCGACTCGCGCTTGCAGCGCGTGGCGCGTGCGTTGATCGACGATCCGGCCGACCAGCGCGACCTCGAACGCTGGGCCGAAGCGGCGGCCATGAGTACACGTACGCTCACGCGCCGCTTCAGCGCCGAAACCGGGTTCGGCTTCGTCGCCTGGCGCCAGCGCGCACGCCTGATGCGGGCGCTCGAAATGCTCGCCGCCGGCAAGCCGGTGACCACGGTGGCCATGGACCTGGGCTATGCCAGCGCGAGCGCCTTCATCAAGCTGTTCGCGCGCGAGTTCGGCGCCACGCCGGCGGCTTACCGGCGCGCGCTGCCGGCGAGTTAAGACCGTTCAGCGCTGGCTGCGCCGCCAGGCCTGCGGCCCCATCCCGATCAGCATCTGGAAGGCGCGCGAAAAATGCGACTGGTCGCAAAAGCCGTGCGCGTGCGCGATGTGCGTCAGCGGCTCGTCGCCGGCCAGCATGGCCTCGCAGGCGGCCGCCACGCGCCGGCGCAGCACGTACACGCGGGCCGGCACGCCGACCGCATTCTTGAAGGCGCGCGAGAAGTGGCTCACGCTCAGTCCCACGGTGGCGGCGAGATGGGTGGTGCGCAGGGTCGCGCACAGGTTGGCGTCGATATGCGCGGTCAGCTGGCGCACTTGCCAGGCGGCGAGGGCGCCTTTGCCCTCATCCGCAGCCGGTAGCGGCACTGGCAGCGCCGCCGCGTGGTGACAGGGGCGCACCGGCGGCGCCTTTGAAAGGGGGGAAATCAGGGTCGCTTGCATGCTTCGCTCCAGGGTGGCCGACGATCTGGCGTCAGCGACGAATGATGCGTGAAGCGGGCTTGGGCGAACAGGGCCGCTCAGGTGAGTGCGCACCCCCCCAAAAGTGTTGGTGCTCTGCTAGAGACTGATGTATTTCGCCCAGGCCCACCCGATCCATCCGAGCACGCCGCCGATGGCAGCGCCGCCGGCGAGCCACGCGTGGCTGATCGTGGCCGGCGGCCACGCCTGCGCGACAAGACCAGCGGCAGCGGCGAATGCGCTGCACAACAAGGTGCGAAGAAGCGGATAGTCGCCGGCAGCCATGGACGATCTGCCGTCAAGCGCCGCGATCGATCCATAATAGGCGCCAAGCACGGCAAACAGGCATCCCGATTTCAGGACCGTATTCCAGTCCGGCCAGGAGAACGAAACAAGGCCCAGCAGCGCCATGGCGATCACAAAACCGCCGGCGAACAAGACGATGGACAAAAAAACCGAACCCCATCGCGATCTGGTGAAGCGCCTGAAATTCATCGGGACCCTTTGTCAGCAAGTTGCGCTGTCGGCGCGGATTGTTTGCCAGCTTGTTAATGATGTCTGTTTCATCAACAGGTGGCTTATCCTACCCGACTTTGGGCGCCAGTGGCACGAAACGCCAGCCGCTTTACAAACCGATAAACCCCCGTTCGATCGCAATCGTCACCGCGTGCGTGCGGTTGTTCGCCCCCAGCTTGTCCATGATATTGCGCAGGTGCCCCTTGACGGTATCTTCCGACAGCACCAGCTCACCCGCCACCTGCTTGTTGCTGTGGCCCCGCGCGATCAGTTGCAGCACCTGCACCTCGCGCGGGGTCAGGCGTTCCTGGCCCAGGTGGTTGGCCAGTTCGGCCGCGATCTCCGCCGGAAAATAGCGCTGGCCCGCCGCCAGCGCGCGGATCGCCTCGGTCAGCTCCTTGCGCAGGGCGCTCTTGAGCAGGTAAGCCTGCGCGCCCGAGCGGATGGCCTGCAACGCGCGCGCGTCGCCCCGGTAGGTGGTCAGCACCGCGATGCGCGCCTGCGCAAATTCTGCGCGGATCGCCTGGATCGCTTCGATCCCGTTCATGTCCGGCATCTGGATGTCGATCAGCGCCACATCCGGCCGCGGCGCGCGGTACTGCGCCACCGCCTCGCGCCCGTCGCCCGCTTCGCCGGCCAGGCACATGTCCGGCTGGCTGGCGATGACGGCGGCGATCCCTTCGCGCATCATCGGATGGTCGTCGCATACGAGCACCCGGATGGGTGGCGTCTCAGGATTCATGGTTCTCCCCTTTTATCGTTTTTTGTACGCAGCCATGCGAACAGGCGCCGTTGCGGGCGCCGGTAGGCCAGCTGCGCCTTGATGCCGAGCCGGATCTCGCTGCCGCGCGCCGGGTCGCTGTCGATGAGCAGTTGCGCGCCGATGCGCGCGACCCGCTCGTGCATGCCGCGCAAGCCCCAGTGGTCCGGGCGTCCCTGCGGCGTCCTGTAGCTCGCGTCGATGCCCAGCCCGTCGTCGCCGACCGTCATCCGGAACAGGCGCGCGCCGTAGTCGATATCGACCTTCACATGCAGCGCATGGGCGTGGCGGAAGGCGTTGACGATGGCTTCGTGCCCGACCTGGTACACCTCGTCGCGCACCAGCGGGCGCAATTGGGCCGGCGTGCCGCGCACGGTCAGCGAAAAGCGCGCACCACCTTTTTGTTCGAGTTCCGCCCCCAGCTTGTGCAAGGCGTCGTACAGTTCGCTCAGGTCGATGGCGCCGATGCGCAGGTCGCGCACCCGGTCGCGCCCCTCGATCAGCACCTGGTCGGCGCGGTCGAGCGCATCTTCCAGGCTGTGGCGCGCCGGACTTCCGGCCGGGATGGTGTAGACAATCGCCTGGAAGCGCAGGATCAAGCCATGCACGCCCTGCAGCAAGGTGTCGTGCAGGTCGCGTGCGATGCGTTCGCGTTCGCTGTGGCGCTCCTCGATGCGTTCGCGCAGGCGCTCGGCGGCGCGCCGCATATTGATCCGGTACAGCATCCACAAGGCGCCGAAGCCGAGCGCCCCGGCCAGCAGCAGGAACAGCGGCTGGCGGTACAGCGCCGGCGGAATGGCGAAGTCGAACACGGCTTCGCGCGTGCTGGGCAGGCCGTCCTGGTTGTGCGCCACCACGCGGAAGCGGTACTTGCCGGCGCCCAGGCCCGTGTAGACGGCCTGGCGCTGGCGTCCCGCATCCTGCCAGCCCGTGTCGTAGCCATCGAGCCGGTAGCGGAAATTGAGGCGTTCGGGCGCGGACAGGCTCAGGGCCGTGTAGTCGATCACGATGCGTTGCGCGCCGTGAGCAAGCGTGGCCGCTGCGCCGGAGGCCGCGCGCACGCCGTCCACCTGCACCGATTCGATCAGCACCGTCGGCCCGGCCTGTTCCGGACGGGGGCGGTCCGGATCGATCCAGGCCACGCCGTTACTGGTCGAGAACCACAAGCGCCCGTCGCGGCTGCGCACCGCCGTCGGCAGCGGCAGCACCTGGTACGGGTCGTTCGCCAGCCCGCCCATCAGGTCGTACGAGCGGTAGCCGATGCGGTAGCTCGCATCGGCATACGCGCGCGCCAGTTCGGCGGCGGTCAGCTGGAAGATGCCCGAGCGCGAATGCACCCACAGGTCGTCACCCCGGCCATCCTTGACCGGCACCACGATGATGGCGTAGATGTTGGCGAACAAGCCGTTGTCGGGCAGGCGCAGCGTGTGGTAGCGCTGGCCGTCGATGTAGCCGATGCCGCGCTGGCCGCCGACCCAGGTGCGCTGGCCGTGATGGGTGATGGTGGTGACGTGGCCGATGTCCATGCCGTCCGCCTCGCCCCAGCGCTTTTCGCCGCCGTTTTTTTCGTCGCCACCGTCGCGCGTGACCAGCAGATTGTCGCGGTAGCCGAACCACAATCGCCCTCTGGCGTCCGCCGAAGCGGAAACGGGCATGCGCTGGTTGGCCGAGGGCGATGGCGGCGGCGTGGCGATCCACACGCCGTCGTGAAGGCGGAACAGGCCAAGCCGGTTGAACGAGACCCACAGGTCGCCACCGGCGTCGCGCGCCATCGCGCGCACCGACGATTCGGCCAGCGCGGCCGGCGGCAGGTCGGCGAATTTTTCCAGGCGCGCGCCGCGCGAGCGCCAGATGCCGGACGGGCCGCCCATCCAGATGACGCCGTCAAGATCGCGCATGGCGCAGGACACCGGCGCCGGCATGTCCAGCACGTCCATGGCGCCATCCATCAGGCGCATCGCAGGCCGGTTGCTGGGACCGGCCCACAGGCTGCCGTCGCTGCCGGCGACAAGGGCGAAGTTGAGCGAGCCGGCCGGAAAACCGGCGGGCGTCAGCGCGCGCTGGCGAAAGCGGTCCAGCCCCCCGTTGCTGCCGACCCAAAGGTTGCCGTCTCCATCTTCGAGCATCTTCCAGATGAAGTCCGAACTCAAGCCATCGCGCGCCGAAAACGTGGTGCGCGTGTTGATGGCGCCAATGCTGCGTGGATTGTCGACGTACTGCACGCCGTTGCCGGTGGTGCTGATCCACAGGCCGCCGCTGCGGTCGAACAGTAGGCCGATCGCCGGTGTCTCGATGGCGAGGGTGCCGGTCGTCAGGTGGCCATCGAACAGCAGCACCCGATGGATCTTGCCGCTGTAGCGCTCCGTGAGCCAGATGGCGCCGTCGCGCGCCTGCGCGATCTGGCCGACCCAGTCCACCGCCAGGCCGCTGTCGACGAAACGGCGTTCGCCCTTGGGCAGGTACAGGAGGCGGTTTTCGTTGGCGGCCCACAGCGTGCCGCCGCCGTCGACGAACACCGCGCGCGCTTTTTTGCCGGGGAAGCCCCAGTCGGAGCCGATCCGTTCCCAGTGGGCGCCGTTGTAGCGCGCCAGGCCATCGTCGGCGGCGACCCAGATAGCTTTGTCACGGTCGCGCGCGAGGCTGTAGATGGCGCCTTCGGGCAGGTTGGGACCGGGCAGGTGTTCGCGCATGCCGCCCGGGCCGATCACGCGTACGCCGCCGAAGCGCAGGCCGACCCACAGCTGGTCGTTCACGGCCAGCAGCGAGGCGACGATATTGAGCGTGTTCAGGCCGGGCGCTTCGTAGCGCACGAAACGCACGCCGTCGAAGCGGAACAGGGATTCATTGGTGCCGAGCCACAGGTAGCCGTCGCGCGTCTGGGCCATGGCGCCGACCTGGCTCGGGCCGCCGTCGGCGGCGACCCAGCGCCGGTGCTCCAGCTGCTCGAACGAGCGCACCTGCGCCAGTGCCTGCGCCACGGCGCTGAACGCGAGCACCAGCACAAGGGCGGCCTTACGCCGCCACGGTGTGCTGGACATGCTGTGCGGTGTCATACGATGTGGGTCCTGTTCGCCGGGCGGGCAGCGGCCGGCAAAGTCGCTGTTCATGGCGCGCGATGATACCACCGGCGCCATGGTTCTAAGAATGCGCGCGGGGGCGCAGCCAGAGCAGGGCGACGACGACGTGCACGACGGAGCCGGCCGGCGCGTACCACAGCGCGAGCGGGATCGCGAGCGCATACAGCAGCATCGACGCCAGGTTCTTGCGCTCCATCCAGCTCGGGCGCGTGGATCCGGCATGCATTGCGCCTCTCCTGCGCAGCACTTCGTCGAGCACCACGAAACCGATGGAGCACATCAGCAGCACCGCGCCGTACATCGCCACCGGAACCGAATCGAACGGATGCTCGCCGGCCCACGCGGTCACGAACGGGATCAGCGAAATCCAGAACAGCAGGTGCAGGTTGGCCCACATGGCCACGCCGTCGACCTTCTGCACCTTGTCGAACAGGTAGTGGTGGTTGATCCAGTAGATACCCACATAGATAAAACTGAGCAGGTAGCGCAGCATCACCGGCAGCACCGGCGCCAGGTCGTGTGGCGCCGGGCCGTGCGGGGTTTTCAGTTCCAGCACCATGATGGTGATGATGATGGCGATGACGCCATCGCTGAACGCTTCCAGGCGCACTTTGTTCATGCGGCCCCCTTGCCTGGCTCGGGCAGCGCCATTTCGGCGCACAGGATGCCGATCGGGACGATCAGGGCGATGAAGCCGAAGGCCATGAACGCAAAGGCGGCGGCGATGGCCCCGATGCCGAAGGCGAGCAAGGGCCAGAAGAATTTGCCGCAGCGCGCGCTGGTGGCGGCTTCGCCGGCGCCGCGCAGCACGTCGATGCTGTCGATGACGACCTGGGTCACGTTCCCGGTCATCATCGACGTGGGCGCCAGTTGCGCCAGTAGCAGG
The DNA here is from genome assembly GCF_011682155.1 of Massilia sp. CCM 8734. Lineage (NCBI taxonomy): Bacteria > Pseudomonadati > Pseudomonadota > Betaproteobacteria > Burkholderiales > Oxalobacteraceae > Massilia > Massilia sp. CCM 8734. The sequence goes on along the minus strand of NZ_WHJI01000056.1, from coordinate 8,829 downwards.
CGGCTGCTGGCGCTGTGCGCGCCCATGGCGGCGGTGCCCAAGAGGCCCGCCGTCATGGCCAGGGTGGAGGCAGTCTCGCCGATGGGCGAGGCGGCCATCCCGGCCAGCATGAAGCCGGCCAGCAGGACCACTTGCAGCAGCAAGGCCAGTTTCAACGCCGGCCACTGGCGCTTGTCGCAGGCCAGGATCAGCAGGCGCGCCATGGCGATCCCCGCGATAAAGGCGGGAAAGGCCAGGAACTTGAGCAGGATCGAGGCCTTGGAGGCGTCGGCCAGCGCAACCCCGATCAACACGAAGTTACCGGTGACATGGGCGGTGAACAATCCGAACAGGGCGACGAAGCCCAGGGTGTCCACATAGCCCGCCAGGAAGCCCATGTCGATGCTGCGCAGGCGGTTGCGCTGGTCGGGGGTCACGATTTGGCGAAGGCGAGAATGTCGGCGTTGACCTGGTCCTTATGGGTGTCGGTCAGGCCGTGCGGGGCGCCAGGGTAGATAATCAGCTTGGCGTGCTTGACGATGGCGGCCGATGCCTTGCCGGCGGCGTCGATCGGCACGATCTGGTCGTCGGCGCCGTGGATGACCAGGGTCGGCTTGTCGAACTTTTTCAGGTCGGCGCGGAAGTCGGTTTCGGAGAACGCCTTGATCGAGTCGTAGGTGTTCTTGTGACCGGCCATCATGCCCTGCATCCACCAGGCGTTGATCAGGCCTTGCGAGGCTTTGGCACCGGGGCGGTTGAAACCGTAGAACGGGCCGGAGGCCAGGTCGAGGTAGAACTGCGAGCGGTCCTTGACCGAGGCTGCGCGGATGCCGTCGAAAACGTCGATCGGCAGGCCGCCCGGATTGTCGGCGGTCTTGAGCATCAGCGGCGGCACGGCGGAGATGAGGCCGAGTTTGGCGACGCGCTTGGTGCCGTGGCGGCCGACGTAGCGGGCCACTTCGCCGCCGCCGGTCGAAAAACCGATCAGGATGGCGTTTTTCAGGTCCAGCGCTTCGATGACCTGGGCCAGGTCGTCGGCGTAGTGGTCCATGTCGTTGCCGGTCCACGGCTGGCTGGAGCGGCCGTGACCACGGCGGTCGTGGGCGATGACGCGGAAACCGTTGTTCGCAAGGTGGAACATCTGCGATTCCCAGCTGTCGCTGTTCAGGGGCCAGCCGTGGCAGAACACCACCGGTTGGCCAGTGCCCCAGTCTTTGTAATAGAGTTCGACGCCGTCTTTGGTGGTGATGGTGCTGGCGCTGCGTTTGATGGCGGCGGAGGCGGCGGGGGCAGCCTGGGCGCCGGAGGAGATGGCGGCCAGCGGGATGGCGGCGGCCAGGGAAGCGCCAGCGGTAATGGCTGCGCGGCGGGAGAGGGTTTTCGGGTTCTCGTTGGTGGACATCATGGCTTTCTTATTGTCGTTAGTCTCCGTCATTCCCGCGCCGAGGGTCGCCTTGGCGCGGGAACGACGGGGTAGTCGTAAAACTGGATTACTTGGCCGGCACCGGCGCCAGCACTTCGTGCTCGCCCGTGGTGCGTTCGGCCGCCTTGTGCACCATCGTGTAGGCGTAGTCGACGCCCATGCCGTACGCGCCCGAGTGTTCGCGCACGATCGCCATGACGGCGTCATACGTTTCGCGGTGCGCCCAGTCGCGCTGCCATTCGAGCATGACTTGCTGCCAGGTGACCGGCACCACGCCGGCCTGGATCATGCGTTGCATGGCGTAGTCGTGCGCTTCCTTCGAGGTGCCGCCCGAAGCATCGGCCACCATGTAGATTTCGTAATCGCCTTCGGCCATGGCGCACAGCGCGAAGCTGTTGTTGCACACTTCCGTCCACAGGCCGGCCACGATGACTTTCTTACGGCCGTTGGCTTTGAGTGCGTAACGCACTTTCTGGTCATCCCACGAATTCATCGAGCTGCGCTCGAGGATTTTCTGGTTCGGGAACACGTCCAGCAGTTCCGGATAGGTGTGGCCCGAAAACGCCTGGGTTTCGACGGTGGTGATCACGGTCGGGATGTTGAAGGCCTTGGCGGCCTTGGCCAGCGCCACCGTGTTGTTCTTGAGGACCTGGCGGTCGATCGACTGCACGCCGAACGCCATCTGCGGCTGGTGGTCGATGAAGATCAGTTGCGAGTTTTGCGGGGTCAGGACGTCGAGTTTCGGATTCATGCAATGCACTCCTTTGGTTGAAAAATCGGGCTGGTCAGAACGCGAAGCAGCTGCAGCCAAGCGCGCCCCAGAAGCCGGTGTGGCTGGTGACCGGAATGGTCGATTTGCGCGCGATGCCATGCGCGTGGCCATGCACGCCGCACGATCCGGCGCACAGGTGCGGCAGCGCGCTGCGGGTGTTGGCTGCGGGCCGGTAATGGCCGCCGTAGGCGTTCACGGGCGACCAGTCGGGCAGCGCCGGAATCGGGGCCGGCGCCAATGGGGCAAAGTCGCCCGCGCCGTACACCACCTTGCCGCCGACGACGGTGAGCACCGATTCGAGCGCCTTGATGTCGTCTTCCGCCACGCTGAAGAAGTCGCCCGACAACACTGCCAGATCGGCCAGCTGGCCGGCCTTGATGCGCCCCTTTCGATGCTGCTCGCTGGAGAACCAGGCGCTGCCCGAGGTCCACAGTTCGAGCGCGGTGGCGCGCGGCATCTGCTGGTCGGCCCCGTACAGGCGCAAGCCGCCGACGGTGCGGCCGGACACCAGCCAGTAGAGCGCCGTCCACGGGTTGTAGCTGGCCACGCGCGTGGCGTCGGTGCCGGCGCCAACCGGCACGCCGGCTTCCAGCATGCGGGCGATCGGCGGCGTGTGGCGGGCCGCTTCGGCGCCGTAGCGCTCGACGAAGTACTCGCCCTGGAAGGCCATGCGGTGCTGGATGGCGATGCCGCCGCCGAGCGCGCGCACGCGGTCGATATTGCGCGGGGTGATGGTTTCGGCGTGGTCGAACATCCAGCGCAGGCCGTCGAAGGGAATGTCGCGGTTGACCTTTTCGAACACGTCGAGCATGCGCGAGATCGATTCGTCGTAGGTGGCGTGCAGGCGGAACGGCCAGCGCTGCTCGACCAGGTGGCGGACGACCTTTTCGAGTTCGTCTTCCATGCCGGCGGCCAGTTCGGGACGCGGTTCGAGGAAGTCTTCGAAGTCGGCGGCCGAGAACACCAGCATTTCGCCGGCGCCGTTATGGCGGTAGTAGTCGCTGCCGTCACCCGGCTTGATCATCTTGGTCCAGGCCTGGAAGTCCTGCAGTTCGGCGCCTTTGTTCTGGGTGAACAGGTTGTAGGCGATGCGCACGGTGAGCTGCTTGTCGCGCGCGAGCTGGTCGACGATGGCGTAATCGTCGGGGAAGTTCTGGAAGCCGCCGCCGGCGTCGATCACGCTGGTCACGCCCAGGCGATTGAGTTCGCGCATGAACTGGCGCGTGGAGTTGACCTGGTGTTCGAGCGCCAGGGCCGGACCCTTGGCCAGGGTGGCGTACAGGATCATCGCGTTGGGACGGGCGATCAGCATGCCGGTCGGGTGGCCGGCGGCGTCGCGCACGATCTCGCCGCCCGGCGGGTTGGGGGTGTCGCGGGTGTAGCCGACCGCCCGCAGCGCGGCGCCGTTGAGCAGGGCGCGGTCGTACAGGTGCAGCACGAAGACCGGCGTGTCGGGGGCAGCGGCGTTGAGTTCCTCGATGGTCGGCATGCGCTTTTCGGCGAACTGGAATCCGGTCCAGCCGCCCACCACGCGCACCCATTGCGGCGAGGGCGTGCGTTGGGCCTGTTCGCGCAGCATGCGTATGGCGTCGGCCAGCGAGGGCACGCCTTCCCAGCGCAGTTCGAGGTTGTAGTTCAGGCCTCCGCGGATCAGGTGCATGTGCGAGTCGTTCAGGCCCGGGATGACGGTGCGCCCGGCCAGGTCGATGACGTCGGTGGTGGCGCCGCGGTGGCGCATCACGGCCTCAAGCTCGCCCACTTCCAGGAAGCGCTCGTCGGCGATGGCGACCGCGTTGGCGATCGGGTTGGCGCGGTCGGTGGTGTGGAAACGGCCGTTGATGAGAATCAGGGAGGCGCTCATGCGGAATCCTTGTCTTTGGCTGGGAGGCCGGTGATTTTCGGGGTGCATTCGGTTTTGAACCAGGCGATGCTCAAAGGTTCGCCGGCGATGACGCGCTTGGCGATGGGCACCATCTGTTCGCCGATCAGCATTCCAAGCAGCCCCAACAGTGCGACGACCGGCGGCGCGGGCGAACGCACGTTGATTAACGCGTATATGATCCCTACCAGCACGCCGGCTCCGATCGACATCAGATACATTGCTTACTCCTTCAGATTGGCAGGGCCGGATGGTGGTCCTGTCGAAACGAGTATGGAAGGCCGGGCGCAGGCGGGATAGAATCAGGATGCTGTTTTTGCCATTCTCGTCGTCGGATGCCTGCCGCGTCCGTCCTGCCGCCCACGCCGCGTCGTTCCCGGCATTGCCGGAACCGACTTCCCGCCTGCGCGGGAACGACGGGGTGGGGACGGCTACCTATCTTCTCCAAGGTCCCATGAAAAAACTTATCCTTCCCGTCCTGCTGATGCTGGCTGGCGCCGCAAACGCCGCCGAGCAACCCGCCAATGTGGTGCAACTGAAGCAGATGGCCAAGCGCTACGCGCCGGTCGAGCTGCGCGCCGATACGTCGGCCCTGTCCAAAGGCGACAAGGCCGCCATCGTCAAACTGATCGAAGCGGCCAGAATCATCGATACCTTGCAGCTGCGCCAGCGCTGGGCGCATAACGAAGCCCTGTGGAGCGCGCTCAAAAAAGACAAAACCGCCCTCGGCAAGGCCCGGCTGGACTATTTTTGGCTGAACAAAGGCCCCTGGTCCATCCTCGACGGGAATAATTCATTCATGCCCGCCACGTACGCCGGCATCACCATCCCGTCCAAGAAACCGGAAGGCGCCAATTTCTACCCCGAAGGCGCCACCAAGGCCGCGCTCGAAGCATGGATGAACGCGCTCGCCTCGAAAGACAAGGAACAGGCGCAGTGGTTCTTCACCACCATCCGCAACGGCGCCGAGGGCACATTCAAGACGGTGACGTATGCCGAGGAGTACAAGGCCGAGCTCGGGAAGCTGGCGACCTTGCTGCGCGAAGCGGCGGCGTCCACCGATAACGCCTCGCTCAAAAAATTCCTGACCCTGCGCGCCGATGCGTTTTTATCGAACGATTACCTGGCGTCCGACTTTGCGTGGATGGACCTCGATGCGCCGGTCGACATCACCATCGGCCCCTACGAAACGTATAACGATGAACTGTTCGGCTACAAGGCGGCATTCGAGGCGTATGTGAATATCCGCGACGAGAAAGAAACCCGCAAGCTCGATTTTTTCAGCAAGCACATGCAGGAACTGGAAGACAACCTTCCGCTCGACAAGCAGTACCGCAATCCCAAGGTCGGTGCGCTGGCGCCGATGGTGGTGGTGAACCAGGTGTATGGCGCCGGCGACGGCAATATGGGCGTGCAGACGGCCGCGTACAACCTGCCGAACGACGAGCGCATCATCAGTGAGCGCGGTTCCAAGCGCGTGATGCTGAAAAATATCCAGGAAGCGAAGTTCAAGTCGACCTTGACGCCGATTACCAAACTGGTACTGCGCCCGGAGGCGCAAAAGGACCTCGATTTCGATTCCTTTTTCACGCATATCCTGGCGCACGAAATCACGCACGGTCTGGGACCGCACGCCACCACGCAAGACGGCAAGCCATCGACCCCGCGCCAGGATCTGAAAGACGCCTATTCGACCATCGAGGAAGCCAAGGCCGACATGGCCGGCCTGTGGGCGCTGGCGTACATGATGGACAAGGGCCAACTGAAAGACACGCTGGGGCAGGGCGCGCTGGCCGAGCGCAAGCTGTATAACACCTTCCTGGCGTCGGCCTTTCGCACGCTGCATTTCGGGCTGACCGATTCGCATGCGCGCGGCATGGCGATCCAGCTCAATTACCTGCTCGATCAAGGCGGCTTCGTGTCGCACGGCGACGGCACGTTTTCGGTCGATTTCAAGAAGATCAAGCAGGCGGTGATCGACTTGAACCGCGAGTTTTTGACGATCGAGGCGACCGGCGATTATGCCCGCGCCAAGGAGATGATGAGCAAGTACGTGGTCATCCGGCCGGACGTGCAGAAAGCGCTCGACAAGATGAAAGCGGTGCCGAACGATATTCGTCCCGCCTTCACCACGGCGGCGACGCTGCTTGGACGATAAGGCATGAATAGATCAATCTATACGATGGCCTATTGGACGTACGAGTTCGTGCCGTTTGACTCCCCCCGTAGCGGCGACCAGGCGGCCGATTTCATGCAATTTCTGGGTCAACTCGATCCGTGCATCGCCTTGCTGAGCGAGAGAGAACTGTTCATCCCGTCGCAAATCCAGTGCCTGAACTGGCACGCCAGCGGGCCAGGGAGCAAACATCATGAGGAATTCGTCGATATTGCCTACACGCCGGGGACGCGCTTCGATCAGTTGGTCATCGAGGAAGTCAAGCGCCAGCAGCATTTACGGGACGATATATTCCCCTCGCTGATCAGCATAAACGGGCGGACACGATTGATCGGCGACGACGGGACGTTATCAACCCACGACAGATTGCTCAGTATCGACGTGCATTTCAATTGCAGGGATTTTGAGATATTTCCGCATAGCGACGCATGGTTGCCATTCTCCTTCGACGCCAGAACGCCGACCGAGGCGTACGAGGTCAACGCCGCCCGGCTGAACGCGGCCATCGACGACCTCGAACGGTTCTGCAAGCGCGAATGCACCGACGGCCAGCATTGCCGCTACTGTTTGATGGAGGGCGGCCGGCTCGACAACTACAGGGTCGAGGGCTTGCCGGTAGGGGTCGATCCCGCTCTCTGGTGGGACGGTCGCTAGCAGCGGGATTGTTCAATTCAACCGTGCATGAATGAAACGCCAATCATGGCCTTGTGTTCAGACAGGAAAACCACGCATTCGCGGGGTTTTCCTTGTCCTGACGATGATTTCTCCGAACATTCGCTCGGTTTTGACCGGAGGCCACTGTGCGCACCCACGCCCGTGCTAGCGTTTATTGATGGTGCCACATGGCACTTATATAACGTTCGCGAGCGAGACATGAATACTTCTGGAATGAGCATCGGACGCCGCCTGGCGGTGGGCTTCGGCGGCGTTTTTTTTGCTGATCGTGGTGCTGTCGGCGATGGCGATTTCGAGCGTGGGCAGCATCGAAGCGAGCCTGAATCAAATCAACAAGGTCAATAACGTCAAGCAGCGCTACGCGATCAATTTCCGTGGCAGCGTGCATGACCGCGCCATCGCGCTGCGCGACATGGTGCTGGCGGCCGACGCCGCTGGCGCCAGCCGCATCTGGACCTGATCAAGCAACTGGCCGACAACTATGCGCGCTCGGCCGCGCCGCTCGATGCGCTGGTCGGCCACGCCGATACCACATCCGAGGAAAAATCCGCGCTGGCCGGTATCAAGGACAGTGAAAACAAGACCATGCCGCTGATCGCCAACGTGATCGCGCTGCGCCTGGCCGACAAGCTGCCCGAGGCCCACGCCCTGCTGGCGCAGCAGGCGGCCCCGGCTTTTGTAGGCTGGCTGGCCAGCATCAACCGCCTGATCGACCTGGAAGAGAAGATGACCGGGGTGCAGGCCGATAACGCGTCGACCCTGGCCAGTTCCTTCCTGCTGTGGATGGCGGTGCTGTGCGCGATTGCGGTGGCGGTCGGGTCGGTGGCGGCCTGGTATATCAGCCGCGGCCTGCTGCGCCAGCTCGGCGGCCAGCCCGATTACGCGGCCAATGTGGTGGCCAGCATTGCCGCCGGTAACCTGGCGGTCCAGATCGACACCGTTAACGGCGACAACAGCAGCTTGCTGTTCGCCATGAAAGGCATGCGCGACAGCCTGGTGGCCATCGTGGCCCAGGTGCGGGCCGGCACGGCCACCATCACGACCGCCTCGTCTGAAATTGCGGCCGGCAACCTGGACTTGTCGGCCCGCACCGAAAGCCAGGCCGGTACGCTGGAAGAAACCGCCTCCTCGATGGAAGAGCTGACCAGCACCGTGCGCCAGAATGCCGACAACGCGCGCCAGGCCAATGTGCTGGCGCTGTCGGCCTCGGAGGTGGCGGTCAAGGGCGGCGCGGTGGTCTCGCAAGTGGTCGATACGATGGCGTCGATCAATGAATCGTCGAAAAAGATCGTCGACATCATTGGCGTCATCGACAGTATTGCTTTCCAGACCAATATTTTGGCCTTGAACGCGGCCGTGGAAGCGGCCCGTGCCGGCGAGCAGGGCCGCGGTTTTGCGGTGGTGGCGTCGGAAGTGCGCAACCTGGCCCAGCGCTCGGCGGCGGCGGCGCAAGAAATCAAGACCCTGATCGGCAATTCGGTCGAGCGGGTCGACGCCGGTGCGCGCCTGGTGGACCAGGCCGGCAGCACGATGCAGGAGATCGTCTCCAGCGTGAAACGGGTGACCGACATCATGGCCGAAATCAGCCTGGCCAGCCAGGAACAGACGGCCGGCATCGAACAGGTGAACCTGGCGATCGGGCAGATGGACCAGGCGACCCAGCAGAACGCGGCGCTGGTCGAGCAGGCTGCGGCGGCGGCCTCCTCGCTCAATGACGAGGCGGCGTCGCTGACCGAGGTGGTGGGCGTGTTCGTGCTGGCCGACGGCGCCGAACGCGCCGCAGCGCCGGCGCGCGTTGCGCCTAGTCTTACTGTGTCACAAAGTAAGTTTAATCTGAAAGCAGCAAGGGCAACGCTGTAGTTGAGTTGCGATTGCACTGGCGATGAGCGCGCGTAGCGTTGTAATGGAGTCAGGGACATGACGTT